>JALSIH010000030.1 GCA_026981615.1 Chitinophagales bacterium | reverse complement strand
AAGACCCGGTGGTCTTTATGGAGTCGGAAGTGCTTTACAATGAAAAAGGGCCCGTTCCCGAGGGTGAGTATCTCATCCCCATCGGCAAGGCCGATGTGCGCAGGGAAGGAAAAGACGTGACCCTCGTCTCGTGGAATAAAATGATGAAAGTGACCCTGCAGGCAGCCGAAGAACTGGCCAAAGAAGGCATTGATGCCGAAGTGATCGACCTGCGCACCATCCGGCCTTACGACCTCGAGACCCTGCTGCGTTCGGTCAAAAAGACCAACCGTCTGGTGGTGGTCGAAGAGGCCTGGCCCCTGGCTTCGATATCAACCGAACTTGCCTATACCGTACAGCGCCATGCCTTCGACTACCTCGATGCACCCGTGCGCAGGGTGACCTCTGCCGACACTTCCATGCACTATGCACCTACGCTGGTGGAGGCCTACCTGCCAAGTGTCAAAGAAGTGATGGATGCAGCCAAAGCATCGCTCTACGTCAGTTGATTTGATTTTCGAATTTCGACCATATTGAGATTGGGGGAAGCGGAGCCGTTATTTTCAGCGGCTCTTTTTTTACGGGATGCATGAAAGCCAGTGAGCGGGCATGCAGCGCAATGCTTTTGTCGGGAAGGGGAGCGGATGCTCCGTATTTCAGGTCACCGGCAATGACCGCTCCGGCATGTGCCAGTTGCACCCTGATTTGATGCGAACGACCGGTCAGCGGCCGGATGCCCAGCAGATAGTGACCGCCCGATTCAGCGAGCACTTCATAATCGAGGCGGGCCGTCTTGCTGCCCGCCCGTGGAGCGGAAAGTACCCTGACCCGGTTTTTGCCGTGGTCTTTAAGCAGTTCGTTTTCCAGAAAACCGCGCTCCATGGGCATTTTGTGCAGGGTGACGGCCAGATAGTATTTTTCGACCTCCCGTGACTGAAAACTTTTTGTCATGCGGCTAAGGGCCTTGCCCGTTTTGGCAATCAGCACGAGGCCCGAGACGGGACGGTCGATGCGGTGCACCAGCCCGGCAAAGACATTCCCCGGTTTTCCGTATTTCTTTTTCAGAAAGGCTTTGCTCATTTCCACTACACTCTCATCGCCCGAAGCATCGCCCTGTACGGGCCATCCCCCTTTTTTGTTGATGATCAAAAGGTGGTTGTCTTCATATAAAATGTCATCTTCCTGCAATTGAGGGCTCTGCATAGCGTCCTTTTTTTATTTTTGAGCACCCTGCCGGGGCTGGCTTCGGCAAAGAAAGCCAAAGCAGGGCAGTTTTTTAAAAAAATAAAGCCTGCAATCATATGGATTCAGTCGTATCAAATATCCCTCTCATTACCAACGATGCCGTGGTCTTCGGCCTCCTGATGGCCCTCCTGATGCTCATTTTCAAAGCCACCACCCTCCCGCAGATGCGCAAGTTCTTTGCCGTGGTGCCGGCTTTGCTGCTTTGCTATTTTCTGCCTTCGATTTTCAATACCCTGGGCATCATCTCCCCGGGATGGATCGAGCTGCAAAATGCGCTGTCGCACCTGGCCGGTCTGGGCTATCCGGTGCAGGACATCCACACCGTGCATTCGCTTAAAGAGTTTGTGGCGGCCGAAAATGTGCCGCTGGACGAGCTAAAGCCTTTCATCCACAAGTCGATGGTCTATTTCGTGGCATCGCGTTACATGCTGCCCGCTTCGCTTATCCTGCTCACCCTTTCCATCGACCTGAAAGAAGTCTTTCGTCTCGGGCCCAAGGCACTCATCATGTTTTTTACGGGCACAGCGGGTGTCATCATCGGGGGACCGCTGGCGCTGTGGATAATGAGCATGATAAGTCCCGAAACAGTGGCGGGGGCAGGCCCCGAAGCCGTCTGGCGCGGCATGACCACCGTGGCCGGCAGCTGGATTGGCGGGGGCGCCAACCAGGCTGCCATGTATGAAATATTCGAGCCGTCAAACCGGCTCTATTCCATCATGATCACGGTAGATGTGATCGTGGCCGAAATATGGATGGCCTTTCTCCTGCTCGGGGTCGGAAAAAGCAAGAAGATCGACCGTTTTTTCCGGGCCGATGCCTCGGCCGTAGAGCGCCTCAGGGAAAGCATGCAGGCTTTCAGCCTGAAGACCGCCCGCATTCCGAGCTTCAATGATCTCATTGTCATTCTTGGCATTGCCTTCGGCCTGACCGGCCTCTCACACCTTCTGGCCGACTTGCTGGTGCCGTGGATATCGGCCCACTACCCGGGTCTGAGCCGGTTTAGCCTGACTTCTTCCTTTTTCTGGCTCATCGTGCTGGCCACCAGTTTCGGGCTCTTGCTTTCTTTTACACGGGTGCGCAATTACGAGGGAGCCGGTGCCTCGAAAATCGGCAGTGTATTTATCTACATCCTGGTGGCAAGCATCGGCATGAAAATGAACGTGCTGGAGATTTTTAGCAATCCCGGGCTTTTTCTTATGGGACTTCTTTGGATGGCCTTTCATGTGGGACTGCTGGTATTGGTGGCCCGGCTCATCAGGGCACCGTATTTCTTTCTGGCTGTAGGCAGCAAAGCCAATATCGGAGGTGCCGCCTCGGCTCCCGTGGTGGCGGCTGCTTTTCACCCTTCGCTGGCCCCGGTAGGGGTGCTGCTGGCCGTGCTGGGCTATGCCCTGGGCACCTATGGCGCCTGGCTCACGGGAATGATTATGCAGCTGGTCTATGCGGGAGCTGCCGGCTAATTGAAATGCCTTGATAAGCCTGTTTCGACAGGCTCCACATGACAGCTTTTCATAATCCTGACCTGCCCTGACCGTAGCGCTAAGGCAGGGCGTAGCGAGCGTCAGGACAAAAATCGGCACGAGAAGCTGCCTGACGATCCGGGGGGATTTATACCTTTGCAGGCAGAACTAAAAAATCGAAATGAATAAATTGTTTTTAAAAGCAAGGCTTTTCTTTCCTGCATGGATGATTGCGGCTCTTTTCCAGGCCTGCACCGGTGATTCTTCCCGGAACACGAAGGCTGACGTTTCAAATCAGTCTGTCGAAACCCGGCAACGGGCCGGTGCCGAAGAAATAGAAGCAGGCATACGAAAGCATATTGACGAAAAAACGGCCGAAGGCAATGGGTTTTTCCATGTAAGGGATGGCGAGCGGGAGCTGAAGCTGAAACTTGTCAGGGTACATACCGAATATATTTCGAACCTGGGACCCGGGAGCCATTTTGCCTGTGTGGACCTGGCCGAAATCAGCGGAGATGTGTATGATCTGGACTTTTTTCTCGAAGGGGAGCCCGGAGAGATGAAAGTCACGCGAACGAGTGTACACAAGCTCAACGGAAAGCCTTTTTACACCTGGAAGCAGCGTCCCGACAAGACCTGGTATCAGGTGCCGGTAGCGGATGCCTCGGATGCCCTCCTGGGCGTCATCGAAGGGGAGGACGAGTTTGACTTCTTTTATGACGTAAGCCTGCCGGAGATAAAAGGACGGGCGGAAATATGGCTGCCGTTGGCACAATCCGATCTTTTTCAAAACCTCGAAATCAGGGAACTGGAAGTGCCGGGCAAATGGAAGAAAACAAGAGATGCCAAATATGGCAATCTGATCCTCTATGCCTTGCTGGGGCCCGAAGACAGTGGGAAGAAAATCCACATTGCCTATCACGTAAAACGCCTTGAAAAGGCTGCCTATGAAGACCCGAAGAGCGATCCGGCCGATTATCTCGGTGAAGCGGAGCTGATTCCCGTGGGCGGACGTTTTGCCGAGATTGCCGAAGGAGCCATTGCCGACAGGCAGGCCCACAGTGAACTGACAAGGGCCCGGGCGCTCTACGACTATATCATCGACAATATGGAATATAAAAAGGCATGGAAATACGGTACGGGCGATGCCAATTATGCCTGCGATGCCGGCATTGGCAATTGTACGGAGTTCCACTCCTTTTTTCTGTCTCTGGCACGCTCGGCAGGCATTCCCGCCCGTTTTGCCATCGGTGCGGCCATCCCATCGGCACGCAACGAAGGAGGTGTGGACGGCTATCATTGCTGGGCCGAGTTCTATGCCGAAGGCAAATGGTGGCCCATCGACATCAGCGAAGGAAATAAGTACACACCACTGGCTACCTACTATTTCGGGCACCACCCGGCCAACCGCATTGAGCTGAGCCGCGGCCGCGATATCCGCACTGACCCGCTTCCCGCCTCCGGTCCGATTCACTTTTTTGCGTATCCCGTGCTGGAGATCAACGGAGAATCCGTTTCCGTCAAACCCCGCTTTTCATTTCAGAGGGACATGAAAAAATCCTGAGAACCGCACAGAGCAAAGCCCTCCCGCGGTTCTCAGGATTAAGATGGTAATATCTCCTGTTTTGAGATAAAATGAGGAGCGGAAGCGCTATTCGCCTTCCGGATGCTCGTGATCATCGCCCGAAGGATGTTCTTCACCGGCCGGATGCTCTTCCATGCCGCCTTCTTCCATGTGCTCCATGCCTTCGTCCATATTTCCTTCGTCCATATGTTCATGTTCCATGCCTTCGTCCATCATGTGATCACCAGCATTTTCATCTGCGGGTTGGCTTACATTTTCTTCCGTGGCATTTTCTTTCTTCTCACCGCCTTCGTTGTTGCAGGAGCTTTGAAATACCATCAGGGCAAGGGCCATTACAAACAGCAAGGCCGACAGGGTTTTGGTCAATTTGCGCATTTTCAATTGATTTTAGGGTTAAAAAAAATTCCATTAAATATACAATAATATGAAAAGAGCAGGAGATTGTCTTTCACTCTTTCGCTGAGAAAGCAGATTGAATCGTTCATCACTGTTTCTTTTTTTTAAAATCAAGAAGGCCTAAGGATTTCAGAAGGAGCGGAGCGGGGTTGGTCCTTTCCCCTTCTTATCAGCTCAAAAACGGAAACGGGCGGAGTTGCAAATGGTTTGCCTTTTGCCGGCTTAATGTCAAAAGCATCGGATTCGGTCAGGCATCTTATCCAATCGGGCAGCGGCTGCATCGCATTTTCGGGGAAGATCAGCAACTGAACTTTGCGGGCCGAGCCTGCCGGCAGGGAATCGAGCCAGGACTTTACAAAGGTTTTTCGCCATTTTTCGGGGATTTGCGGCAAATCAGGGCTGCAGATGAAGGCCAGGGCAAAAGAGTCGGGGCGGGCGGCCAGGGCCCCTGCCACCGGCAAGCTTTCGACCCCGCAGGCCATGAGCCGGGGCAGATCGAAGCTTCCTGTGCGAGACCGCAAAAAGGGAAAGAGTTCTTCGATAAAAAAGGAGGCCAGCGGGCTTTCGCTTTTCTTATGCCCATTTGGCAGAAATACTCGCTGCAGGCTGTCGGGCAGGGCCGGCAAGGCGGCAGCGGGCAGATAGTGTCCTTCGCTGCTGCGGGGCGGAAGCAGCACGGCCAGCATCAGGGGCGGCAGTTCCTTTGCTCGCCAGGCAGCGGTCCAGCGGAGATTCAGCAGGCTGTCATTCTCAAGCTCCGTACCTTCCGGCAGAAAATCGCGGCCGTAGCAGAGATAAAACGCAGGGTTTGTGCCGGGGTCGCAGCCGGGCGAGAACCAGAGTTTCAGGTCGGGCGGAGCAATGTAATGCGAAAGCAAGGACGGATAGCTCAAAAGCAGGCCAGGGGATGCTTCTTCCTTCCCGGGCCGGCATCCCGGCAGCCAGAGACCAAGCAGCAGGGCAAAAAATAAGACCTTTCTCATCTATCCTTCCAGTTCGCGAATGAGGCGTTTGGCTCCGGCATATTTGTCGATGATAAAAAGAATATAGCGGATGTCCACACTGATATTCCGGCAAAGGTCGGGGTCATATTGAATGTCGCTCATGGTGCC
>JALSIH010000029.1 GCA_026981615.1 Chitinophagales bacterium | reverse complement strand
ATGCGCTTTGTGATCCCGACGATGTGGCCGATATTCCCGAGCCGTGGAAAAGCAACCTTGATGATTGGAGGAAAGAGGGCTTCTGTAAACTCATCGGTACATATAATACGGTGAACGGTAAAGAAACCTTTACGCTCAAGCCCGACTCCACCTGGGAATGGAACACGGAGCTGTTGAAAAAGTACAACGCAGTAAAACAGGTTGTACGGAATCTTGAAAATGAATATCTGGATTATCCGGGCGGGCTTACTTTCAGCGAATCGCAACTGAATGGTGTGAAGGTGGATGAAAGCTATGCCAACCTGTATGGACCCGATGCCAAAAACATCACCTTCTCAGGCGGAACATCTTATAGTGAAGAACGAAGCGTCAGCAAGTCAAGCTCGCGAGGGTATAAGCAGTTTTGGTATAACGACACCAAAATCGGAGTGGGAATTGCTGCCGATGATGCTGTAACCCTGGTGGTTGGTGTCTGGGGCGGATTTGGTGCAGGAGCATTTGCCGGAATCGTTCAGGAGGTATTCAAATACAAATTTAGCCTTGAAGGATACTTCGGTTATAAATTTAATTTTGAGAAAGAACAGGAGAACGAATTCGAGTCCAGCCAAACGGTGGGATATGAACTGAGTGATGACGATCCGGGCGACCAGTTCAGTGTGACCATTATCCGCGGTGTACAACCCACGCATACGCCCTATTTCGACCTCTTTGGTGGCCGTTCAAGCTGCCCCAAAGAGCCGGGTACCATCGCGCGGGATATTCCGGTGCTCAAATGGCTCGACCCGCAGGGCAACCCCTATGATCATTATGTGGTCAACAAAGCAGACCCCGACAAGACGGTCAGGTTGCAACTCCAACTCACCAACAACAACCAGTTTTTCGAAGGGCGATGGTACACCCTGTACGTGCTGGAAAATACCAATCCGCTGGGGGCCCAAATTCAGGTGAACGGACGTACCATCACTACATCTGCCCGCGAAGAATTCTTCATCGGGCCGGAAGAGTCGTTCAACCCTTCGGTTACCTTCAAGCGAAATCCCTATTTCTACGATTATGAAGGCATTCAGCTGGCCATGTTCCCGACTTGTGATATTTATATCCCGAGCAAGGTATCGCTTGATGTGCATTTCCGTCATCCGTGTTCGGAGATTTCAATCATCGATCCGGGTAACAACTGGCTGCTTAATACCGACACATCGAAGCTGGCGATCACGCTGAGTGATTACAACCCGTCCAACCCTGCACTGAAACGCGTACAGGTGGTGCAGCGAAGACTGGGTTCCGTGGAATGGGATACCATTCTGAGTGTCACACCGCAGTTCCTCAAGCGTTATTTCGATTCACTGAAAACCGTCTATCCGGTGCCGACCTATCCTTTCGTATGGGATATCAGTTCGAGTCCCGATCTGCCCGATGGAGAATACGAGATCATGGCCATTGCCAATTGTATGCAGGAAGGTATGATCTTCTCGAACCGTGTACAGGGAAGAATCAACAGGCGGGTCTTCCAGGTGCTTGGCACACCCGAGCCTTCGGACGGACTGCTAAGCCTTGGAGATGAAATTTCGGTTTCTTACAACAAGGACATTGACTGCGACCTGAGCAATAGCCGTGCGATGGTCTCATTCCGTGCCGACAGTGCCAACGGGGCACCCGTCAGTGTGCATTACAGCTGCTATGGCAACAAGATGGTATTCGTCATCGATACTTTATGGAAGTACGAAGACCGGATGATCTATGCCGTGCTCGACAGTGTGGTGGACATACACGGCAACCGTCAGATAGCTCCGGCAGTCTGGTCATTCAGAGTCAGCAATAACCCGGTCTATTGGTGGCCGGCTTCACTGGAAATTACCGTTGAGAAAGACCGGAGCGGCCACATTTCGGCCTGGCTGAAAAACAGCGGAGCGGGCAATGAAACCTTTGTGCTGGCCAAGAGCAGCTCATGGCTCCGGGCCCAGGATATGGCAGGTATGCTAAGTCCTTCGGGCAAGGTGATCGGCTTCGACATGGATGCCGGAGGACTGGCCATCGGAAGCTATTATGACACGGTTCGTGCCCATATTGCCGGCTTTACGGTCATCGACCTGCCGGTTACGATGCATGTGATCAAGACCCGCCCCGACTGGCAGGTCGATGCATCAAAATATGAGCACTCGGTCAGTGTGATCGCCAATCCCGACATCGACAGCAGCGGCTTGTCTATGGACAGCTCCGATGTGGTGTTGGCCTACTTGAACGGAACACTGCGCGGATTTGCCAATGTGAAAAAGGTGGGTAACAGCTACTATGCAGCTTATCTGACGGTGTATGGCAACGATGCCGATGTGGGGCAAAACATTGACTTCCGTGTCTGGGACGGCTCGCGGGGCGCCCTCTTCCAGGGGCATCCCGATAATGCCATGCCCTATACGGCTCAAAGCACGGTTTACGGTACCACCCCCAATCCGGAAATTATCCGGGTGAACACCTCCATCGATTCACTGAGGTATATTCCGCTGAAGAAAGGGTGGAACTGGATATCGCTCAACACGGTCATGGAAGATATGAGCGTGACAAATGTGCTGAAGTCGCTGACCCCGTCCACCGGTGATGTTCTGATGACGCACTTTATCAGTGCCGAGTATCTGTCGGACAGTGCCCAGTATCAAAGCGGAGGCGGATGGGTGGACTTCGGAATCGACAGTTTCCGCAATGAAGAAGGCTACCTGCTTCATCTTTCAAAAGCCGATACGCTGATCATATCCGGCCGAGCGGCCAACAATGATGTGATGATTCTCACCCCGGGCTGGAACCTGATCGGCTATCAGCCGCAGGAGGCCATGGGCATCGATACGGCCTGGCTGCCGGGCTCACCGGTACCGGGATGGGACGATCAGGACGTAATCAAGAGCCAGGATAAGTTTGCCGTTTACAACCTGGACAGCACACGCTGGGAAGGAAGTCTCGACATACTCAGGCCCTACGAAGCCTATCGGGTGAAAGTGGGCCAGGCTCAGGCGCTCTACTATCGCGGCAAGGGCCCCGCTACCTGGAATGTCAATCCGGCTGCCTATGAGCAGACCATGCGGGTGATGGCCATCGTCAAAATTGACGGCTACGATCTGCTGGATAAAAACAGCAAAGTGGCGGCCTATGCCGGTGATAAATGTCGCGGGGTCGGTCAGCTTCGCTTCGTTCCGGAAATCAACCGCTATGTGGCAGAACTGATTGTGTACGGAAACGGAAAGTCAGATCCGGATGAAATATCCTTCTATATCTGGGATGCCGTGGTCGATACCGTATATGAATGTGCACAGACGCTGACATTTAAGGATGGCAAACTGACGGGCAGCCTGAGCAGGCCGTTCATACTCTCTCCGCGCAATGCCACCGGCATCAGCACTTTGGGTGCCGATGACTTTGGACCGGAATTCTCGATCACCCCGAACCCATTCGTGTCTGATCTTCAAATTTCGTTTACGGACGATGCTTCGAATAAATACCGGGTGGAGATGTACAACGGAATTGGAGAAATCTTCTTCCGCAGGACATTGCGTTCTTCACCGGGCGAGAACACCTGGAATATCCTGCCCGGCAGCAAGCTTGCCAACGGCATGTATTATGTCACCATCCGGCAGGGTGCGGTCATTGTTCGAACCTTTAAAGTGGTGAAAGATTAGAGGAGAGTTTTCATTGTGATTACTCGGGGAGGGCTGCCGCAAGGCGGCCCTCTTTTTTTGTTATCAGAGCATCAAGGGGCCAGGGCAATTCACAATGATTTTTCTTAATTTTAATAGTCAATCCGATTCGCTAATACAAAGTGTAAAGCCATGAAAAAGAAATGCTTCAGCCTGTTTCTGGTCACGGTAATTATGGGGTTATCGGGCGTCTTGCAGGCCCAGGTTCTAAAAGATTTTGTAAAGGGAAGAAAAGAGAAAGCAAAGGAAGAGGTCAGAGAAAAAGCGATAGACGAAGCCGGCAAGTCGGCAGATGAGAAGATAGAGGAAGGCGTGGACCGGCTTTTCAAAAGAGCGGGCAGCCTGTTTGGGAAAGAGGACAAAGAAGAAAGCAGGGAGCCGGAGCCGGAGGAAGAAAGCAACGGAGACAGTGTGAATGAACAAAGCCCCTTCCGGCTTTTCGATGGAGAAGCAGTGACGCCTGCAAGAGCGGAATATACATTCGACTATGAGCTGGAAATGGAAAGTGTAGTCGAAGAGCCGGGCGATCCTCCTGCCACATTTGATTTGCTTATGCTTCTCAACGAAGAAGGCGGCCCGCCATATATGGGCACGCGCCCATCCCCCGAAGAGGAGGACGTTCTTGTCATTATTGATTTCGAAAAGAATAATATGATCACCCTGAACGATGGAAGTGCCATGGTTATGGAGTGGAATCCCGAAATCGGGGAGGATAGCACGGCTGAAGAAGAGGAAGGGAAGGCCCTGCATATCGAAAAAACGGGAAGAACCAAGACCATTGCAGGTTATCTCTGTGAAGAATACCGGGTAGAGGACGAAGAAGGGGAGGGTGTTGTATGGCTAAGCAGCAAGCTGCCTGTCTCGATGAGCTACTTCTATACGGGCCGGGCGAAGAGCAGCACGTTGCCGTTTTCGAATGACGAAATGCAAGGCTTCCCGATGGAGTGGGATTACACGAGTCGCAGTGACGGAAGCCGTGCACACATGGAAGTGAAACGGGTCGAAAAAAAACAGCAGCGCTTTGATATGAGCGATTACCGGCAGATGAAACTCAGGAATTTTCTGAATACGGGAAAAGAAAAATGAGATGCTTCCCTCTGAAATTTATCGGCAGAGGGATGCAATAAATGAATTCTTTTCGGCATTTTGCTTCGTTATATTTGCTGAAATCAAAATGCCGACATGCCTCGAGTACTCCGGATAATTAACCGCCTGAACCTGGGCGGCCCCACCTACAATGCGGCCTACCTCACGCGCTATCTGGCCCCGGAATACGAAACCCTGCTGGTAGCCGGGGTGAAAGAAGAAAGCGAGGCCAGCTCGGAATTTATCCTCAACCGCATGAATATTCAGCCGCTTTTCATAGAGTCGATGCGCAGGTCCGTGCATCCGCTTCGCGACCGGGCGGCATTCAGAGAAATAGACCGGATCATCCGCGATTTTCGTCCCGATATTGTGCATACCCATGCGGCCAAAGCCGGTGCCCTCGGGCGGCTGGCCGCCAAAAGAAACGGTATCCCCGTGGTCGTACATACCTTTCACGGACATGTTTTCCACAGCTATTTCAATCCGGTAAAAACCCGTGCATTTTTGAGCATTGAACGCTATCTGGCGCGGCAGTCGTCCCGTATCATCGCCATCAGCGAGAAGCAAAAACATGAGCTTACAAAGGAACACAAAGTATGCGAAGCGGAGAAAGTAAGCGTGATACCGCTCGGCTTTGACCTGGACCGCTTTGCAGAAAGAAAAGCCGAGAAGCGCTCGCGCATGCGCGAGCTTTTTCTGCTCGACCGCGATGAGGTGGCCCTGGGAATAATAGGGCGCCTCGTACCCGTAAAAAATCACGCTCTTTTTTTCGAAGCCATTGAACGCATACGCCAAAAGCTCAAAAAGAAGCTTCGGGTGTTTGTGGTGGGCGATGGCGAAATGATGCAGAGCCTGCAGGCCCTTTGCCGGAAGCTGAATCTCGACTACACCCTCGGCAATCCACCGGAAGAGAAAGCACTGATTACCTTTACCTCCTGGATGCGAAACATTGACGATGTGACGGCAGCCATGGACTTCATTGCACTTTCATCGCTCAACGAGGGCACTCCCGTC
>JALSIH010000028.1 GCA_026981615.1 Chitinophagales bacterium | reverse complement strand
GCTTTCGACATAAGACGTGGCCGGATCCATCTTTCCGATGCAGGCATACATCACGGGCATTCCGTCCACCATGACCGTTAATCTGTCGGTATTCATTCCCCGCAGCAACGGTTCTTTGCCGAAAGCCCCCCGGCTCATCAATGAAAGGGAGGGGGTGGCTGCCACGTACTCATCTATGCTTCGCATGGGCCGCTGTCCGCTTGCGGCCTCCGCATCCCCGTTGTTTTTGCTGATCATTATCTGATGAAGAACTACTGCATGGGCCGAGTCGCGCAATTGCATCCAGGGTTCCGCACGGAAAGTGTCCGGCTGCTGCTGCGCTCCGGCCATGAATGGCTGCATGCTGAGCAGAATAAACAGATATAGATACCTCTTAATCACTTTCAAATTATTTATGGTAAAACCGGGCGGCTCTATCCCTGCCACCCGGTTTTGAGGCTGAATTAAATTTTCTGCAAGCGCTTAGAGCGTAATATCGAATGCCAGGTGACTTTTGACGGTATCCTGACCCTGCATGATGGTCAGGTTTACCTTCCAGTAGCCGGTCATGGTAAAGTTGACCTTACCCAGATAGTGGCCGTTGCCCGTAGCAAGCGGATTCACATTGTTGGGCGACCCATGCCCCATGGAAGGCATTTCAGGCTCGATGAAAAAGCTGAGTCCGTCTACGGGAGGAAAACTCATCATGCTTTCCTTTTTGTGTACGGCCAGCTCAAAATCATTAAGCCCTACCTCGGGACTTAAGGGTGCACACAAGGAGACAAAGAGTTTGCTCGAATCAATCTCCGATTCAAAAGAAAGCAATCTCGCCTCGGCCGGCATCCGGACCATCGGGTTCAAATCAATGTCTGCCACATTTCCTTGCGAATCCTCCGCATGAACCGAAAGGGTCCAGGTGCCGGCCATGCTGGGCATGATAAAGACAACGGCACCTTCATAAAGATCATCGGCATTGGCCCCTGCAGGATTTTCGACAGGAGCCGAATGCTGCATCGTGCCCATGTCCATCATGGGTTTTAAGCTTACCGTAAATGTGTTCAAAATCTCATCCGTACCGTTGTTTTTAATTCGTACATAGAGTTTGTTGTAGCCTACAAAAAGGGAATCATCCGAAAATACTTCGATCAGGTATCCGTTGTTGACACCCGATGCGATGGCCACCAGTGCATCGGTGGGGTCCACGGGCTTTATTTTTTCTTTGCATCCACTCATGGACACAGCCAGCAGGAGTGCCGGCAATACTATTGCTAGACGCTTCATTTTATTGCTTTTTTTAATTAAAGAAAAGGTAGCAGGTTTTGCAGCCTGCATGTGCTGTGCATACACAGCTCACGATGTACGCCTGTTTACACAGGGCCAAACCCTTGTAAAACGTGTAATCAATAAATAGATAGAATGAATGGAAAAATGAAGCGCTTAGCAGGGGGGATGGAATACCTCTCGCATAACCGGATCATCGGGAATGTCATCCTGCCTGTTGATCCGGGGCGAGCCGGGCATCTCAGGAAGATGAAGCAGAAGGGCCTGTCCGGACAAGAACACCGTCAGGTTTTGCTCTTCCGAAAATTTGGGTCTTGCCGGCATGCCGTTTTCCTCCGGGTCTTCCTGCAGTTTTTTGTTCAGTTGACAGTGGCCGTTGCAATGCAGTTCCGGCCTGTCTTTATTTTCACAAAGCTCAGAAGCAATATAGTCCTCCTGCAGTTTGAAGGCCGTATAGGTCAGGAGCTTATTGAGAAGCTGCGACATGACGGCCAGCACCAGCAATATGGACAAAGCTTTTTTCACTTCTGCAAATGAATAAAAAAATTCCCGTTCAAAGGGTGATTATTGTCATTATTTGAAGAACTTCCCGTCCGTATGAATGCGAATAAGCTCCGGGACAAATATATATTGCTGAAGTCTGCCCTGCCCGGAAAGGCCGCCAATGCCCTCAAGGTGCTTTCCTCTTATTATATCAGCCGCTGGACGGGGCAAGCCCGGCAATGGGGTCTGCCCTTTTCGTTGTCGGTCGAACCTACCACCGCCTGCAATCTGCATTGCCCCGAGTGCCCCAGCGGATTGCGTTCCTTTACCCGTCCTACCGGACATCTTGATATGCCTCTTTTTCAAAAAATCGTGGACGAACTGAGCCGCTATCTCCTCTATCTAAACTTCTACTTCCAGGGCGAGCCTTTTATACATAAAGAGCTGGAAGACATGATTGCCTATGCCGTCAAAAAAGGCATCTATACTTCCAGCAGTACCAACGCTCACTTCCTGAATGAAGCGCGTGCGGAAAAAACTGTAAGGTCAGGACTCAATCGTCTGATCATCTCAATAGACGGAAGCACACAGGAAATATATGAACAATACCGCAGGGGAGGACAATTGAGGCGAGTGATTGAAGGCACAAAGAACCTGGTGAAGGCGCGCGAAAAACTGCATTCGCATACTCCTTATATTATTTTCCAGTTTCTGATCGTGCGCCCCAATGAGCATCAAATCGGGGAAATCAGGGCCCTTGCCAAAGAGCTGGGTGTAGATGAAGTGAAGCTCAAAACGGCTCAAATCTATGATTTTGAAAACGGAGACCCCCTCATTCCGCTCAACAGCAAATATTCACGCTATGCCCGGCAGGCTGACGGCCGTTACAAGATTAAAAATCCCCTGCACAATCAGTGCTGGAAGCTCTGGCACAGTGCCGTCATCACCTGGGACGGACGGGTGCTTCCCTGCTGTTTTGACAAGGATGCTTCCTATGAAATGGGCAATATAAAAGAGCGTGCCTTTGCGGATATCTGGCGCGGAAAAGCCTACCGGGATTTCAGAAAGCGCCTGCTGCAGGGCCGCAAGGAGATTGACATTTGCCGGAATTGCTCGGAAGGTACACGGGTCTGGACTTAGTCACAGAGTTTCACCTTTTCGGGAGAGGTGTATGAAACCCAGAGTTTGCGTGCTTTGCCACGGTCGAATGCAACTGCCAGCGTACCGTATGACCTTGCATACAGGGCAATCTCCAGTCCGTCCGATTTCATCTCTTTTACCGGCTTGCCGAATTGCGCATCTACCTGCTGCCGGCTCTCTAGCAAAACCCGCTGTAGCTGTTTGCCCTTAAACGGATAGTAGACTTCAAAGGCATTTTGATCGGGGAAAAATTTGACGGTATAAGACTCCAGGGCCAGCACAGTGCCGCACGACTCGTCCTGCTGTTCGACAATGGGACAAGTAAACCGGGCTTTGATTTTCCCGGCAGATGCTTTTGGGGTCAGGCCGTTGAGTGTGCCCAGCTCCAAATCCAGCACCATCTGAGCGCATCCCGGGTCATACTTTTGTCCTTTGTGTGCGCCCGTGCATGAAATGCTCAAAATAAGCAGGCCGATTATCCCGTATTTCTTAATTTTCATTGTTTTATATCCTCATTTATGAAAGCTGCCTCAAAAATAGCAATCCTGGCTTTGATTTTCTTTGCTTCGGGCCGGCTAAGCGCCCAGGGAATTGAAAAAACAAAGCTGACGGCAGGGAAGATGCCCGAAAAGACGCTGGGTGCCTGGAAAGTCCTCATCGGAAAAAAGAAAAAGGCAGCTCAAAACGCAGCGCAAGCCATGCTCCCGGGGCAAAGGAGTCCGGAATACCCGGCCTGTCTCTTTTTGCCGGCTCCGCAGCAGGCACATTCTTTTTTCTGTGATATTGAAGATTTTCTCAGCAGGAAGCTTCACATGCCGGTTGACCTGGGCCCGGAGTAAACGTCAGTTCTTTTCCTTTACACTGACTTTTTTGCGCAAAAGGGTGCGTGCAGCCTGTACAATTCCTTTTGCATCGTAGCCGCATTCCCTCCAAAGTTCTTCCTGTGTGCCATGCTGCACCACATAGTCGGGAATCCCCAGGCGCCTGACCTCGGCCGTGTACTTATGATCGGCCATAAACTCAAGCACTGCAGAGCCAAAGCCCCCCATCAGCGCACCGTCTTCCACGGTAATCACCTTTTTGAATTTCGCAAATACTTTGTGCAGAAGCTCTTCATCCAGCGGTTTGACAAAACGCATATCGAAATGCGCTGCCGATATGTCCTCGCTGATCAGCTCAAGGAGGGCTTCGCTTACAAAATTGCCGGCATGGCCAATCGAGAGAATGGCCAGATCCTCCCCTTCGCTCAGCTGCCTGCCCCTGCCGATTTCAATTTCACGGAAGGGCCGTTGCCAGTCGGGCATCACCCCCGCACCCCTCGGATATCGTATGCTGAAAGGCCGGTCAATCTTGTCCAGTTGGGCGGTATACATAAGGTTTCTCAATTCCTCTTCGTTCATCGGAGCCGACACGATCATGTTAGGCACACAGCGCATAAAGGCAATGTCGTAGGCTCCGTGATGGGTGGCCCCGTCTGCTCCGGCCACCCCGGCCCGGTCAAGACAGAAGATGACGGGCAAACGCTGAATGGCCACATCGTGAATCACCTGATCGTATCCTCTCTGGATGAAGGAAGAATAGATATTGCAGAAAGGCCTGAGCCCCTGAGTGGCGAGCCCGGCCGAAAAAGTGACGGCATGCTGCTCGGCAATGCCCACATCAAATGCCCGCCCGGGCATCTCCTCTATCATAAAACGGAGCGATGACCCCGTAGGCATGGCCGGTGTAATGCCCACGATTTTATCATTTTGGCGGGCCAGTTCAATGATGCTTTTGCCAAACACATCCTGATATTTTGGAGCTTTCGGTCCGTTGTCGGCCGATTTGTAGAGTTCCCCCGTGATTTTATCAAACTTGCCCGGGGCATGCCAAAGGGTGGGATTTCCCTCTTCGGCCGGTTTATACCCTTTTCCTTTCACCGTAAGGGTGTGCAGCAACTTGGGTCCGGGAATGTCTTTCAGGTCTTCGAGGATACGAACCATATGGTTGATATCGTGCCCGTCAATAGGTCCGAAGTAGCGCAGGTTCAGGGCTTCAAAAAAGTTGCTTTGTTTCACCAGTGCACCTTTCATGGCATTTTCCACCCGCGATACGATTTCTCTGGCACTGCGTCCGAAGTTGCTCAGCTTGCCCAGCAGATTCCAAATCTCGTCTTTGGCTTTGTTGAATGTGCGGGAGGTGGTAATATCGGTCAGGTATTCTTTCAATGCCCCCACATTGGGGTCGATGGACATGCAGTTGTCGTTAAGGATGATAAGCATATCGGTGCCCGATACACCGGCCTGGTTGAGCCCTTCGAAGGCGATGCCACCGGTCATGGCTCCATCCCCGATCACGGCAATGTGCTGGCGTTTTTCGCCTTTGTACTTGTTGGCTACAGCCATGCCCAGCGCAGCCGAGACGGAGGTGGAAGAATGACCCACCCCAAAGGTGTCGTATTCGCTCTCATCGCGCTTCGGAAATCCGCTGATGCCGCCATACTTTCGGTTTGTGTGAAAGACATCCCGCCTGCCGGTCAGAATTTTGTGGCCATAGGCCTGATGCCCGACATCCCAAACCAGTTGATCGGCCGGAGTGTTGAAGACATAATGCAGGGCCACGGTCATTTCGACCACCCCGAGACTGGCCCCGAAATGCCCTCCGTGAAGCGAAACATTGTCAATAATGAACTGACGCAATTCGTCCACAAGATCCTGCAACTTGTCCTTGGGCAATTTCCTAAGATCTTCGGGTGAATTAATTTGGCTCAACAGTGGGCCTGGAGTAATGATCGGAGCGCTCATGATCTATTCTTTTCCGTTGCAAACAAATATACGAATTACTCCTTGTCTAAAGGATTTGACTCTGTGCTTGCAGCCGATGAACTTCTATCAAAAAGCCCGTAAATTTACCAGCGAAACCCGTTTAGTCCAAGAATCAATATTCTCTCTGCTTTGACCTATAAAATCAAATTACCTCAGTTTGAGGGGCCATTCGACTTGCTTTTGTTCTTCATCGAACGGGATGAACTGGATATTTATGATATCCCTATTTCAAAAATTACGGACGAGTTTCTGGAATATTTGCATCATCTGCAGGAAATGAATATTGATGTGGCCAGTGAATTCATCCTGGTGGCGGCTACGCTCATGCGCATCAAAGCCAAGCTGCTGCTGCCCCGCAAAGAGCTGGATGAACACGGAGAAGAGATTGACCCCCGGCAGGAGCTCGTGGACCGCTTGCTGGAATACAAAAAATACAAGATGGTGGTAGGCGAGCTGCAAAAGCTGGAGGAAGAGCGCCAGAAGCAGATGGCAAGGGGCTATGCCTCGCGGGAGCTGAAAGCCATTGCCGCAGAGTTTGAAACGGAGTCGGAATTGAACACACTCAGCCTGTATCGCCTGATGCGGGCTTTCGAACGGGTGATGGGCCGATTCCGCGAGGAAGAAGAACGGAAGCACAACATAATTCGTTATCCCTACTCCATCGAGGGGCAAAAGACCTTTCTGCTGGAGGTGATCAGCGACCGGAAAAAACACGCGTTCGAAGAGCTCTTCGAGCAATGCGAAAACCGCATCCATGCCATCTTCACCTTTTTAGCACTTCTTGAGCTCATTCAACTGGATCAGATGCATTTGGTATCAGGCGATGGCTTTAACAATTTCTGGATCAGTCAAGGTGCAGCTTATGGCAACACAGCGGCTTCCTAAAATATTTCAACAACTTACCCCCAAAAGGCTGCTCTGGCCGGCCCTGATCGGCCTGGTGGTGATTGCCCTGCTTTTTCGCAAGGAGTTTGATGCGGAGTCCTTTCTTCAGATTCCCTGGACCTTCATGTCCTTTTTCTGGATTTTCGTTGCTTTGCTGCTGCTCCTGCTGCGCGACCTGGCATATGCCTACCGTATCCGGCTCCTAACTGACGGATGGATCAACTGGAAACAGGCGCTAAAGGTGGTTTATCTCTGGGAGTTTGCTTCGGCAGCCACCCCCTCGAGTGCCGGTGGCACCCCCATGGCCATCTACCTGCTGACAAAAGAAAAAATAACGGCCGGGAAAAGTACGGCCATCGTGGTTCTCACGATATTCATTGACGAACTTTTCTTTCTCCTTGCGGTTCCGCTGGGCTACCTGCTCTACAGGGGCGGCCTCCTCATGCCCGATGCACGGGAAACGAGCGATCTGATCAATGCCGGTATTCTGCACGGACTTCAGTTGTGGTTTATAGTAGCTTACATCGTGGTCTTTCTCTACACCGCCCTACTGGCTTACGGCCTCTTTATCAATCCGCAGGGAGTCAAGCGCTTTCTGCACCGGGTTTTTTCGCTGCGCCTTCTGAAGCGATTCCGGAAATCGGCCATTGTTATCGGTACCGACATCATCATTGCCTCCGATGAAATGAAGAAGAATACATTCGGCTTCTGGCTAAAATCCTTTGCGGCTACGGCCGTATCGTGGAGTGCCCGCCTATTGCTGCTCAATGCCCTGCTGCTTGCCTTTTCCATTCATCCCGATCATCTGCTGCTCTATTTCCGGCAAATTGTAATGTGGCTTATCGCCCTGGTCAGCCCGACACCGGGCGGCAGCGGCCTTGCCGAATTGTCATTCACGGCTTTCCTCAGCGACCTCACCCCCTCGGGGCTTATAGCCGCCATCGTACTTACCTGGAGGTTTCTGACCTACTACATTTACCTCTTTATCGGCATACTGCTGCTGCAATACTGGATTTCCGAAAAGTTTCTGCCCCGCATGAAAAGAAAAACGCGCGGATAAAAAGCCGGGCTTTTAATGCGGCAGCTTGTCTCTCAGCAGGCCGTAAACGAAGGTTCCGAGGGTAGCCGAAAGAAAAGCCACAATAATTACCACATATCCATATCCCAGGAGGGCGACCATCGGGCCGGGGCAGGCACCCGTAAGACCCCATCCCAATCCGAAAATAATGCCTCCGATCAGATAGCGGGCCACCGACTTGTCCTTGTCGTGAAAAACAATCTTTTCGCCTCTGAAGTCTTTCAGTTCATATTTCTTGATGAGCTGTATTCCGATTATTCCCAATACAACGGCTGTCCCGATGACCCCGTACATATGGAAAGATTGAAAATGAAACATTTCCTGAATGCGAAACCACGAAGCCACTTCACTCTTGATCAGGATGATTCCGAAAAGTATTCCGTAAAGAAGATATTGTAAGAATTTCATGATTTAGAGATTTAAAAGCCAGGGATACAAAATATTGGAAACGAAAAGCCCTCCGATGAAAAAGCCGATCACGGCAATGAGCGAGGGCAACTGCAGGTTGCTCAGGCCCGAGATGGCATGGCCCGAAGTGCAGCCTCCGGCATAGCGGGCACCGAAGCCTACGAAAAAGCCACCGAAGATGATAAGGACAATGCCTACGATGCTTCCGAGTTGGCTGAAATTAAAGAGGGAAATCGGTATCAGTTCTCCGGGCTTTACGTCCCGGGTCAATCCCCAGGAGTCGAGGGTACTTAAAAAAGAAGAGGAGAGCTGCATGGGCTCGTCAGAACGCATGTAGGTATAGGCAATCCAGCCGCCCAGAAAGGTGCCTGCCATAAAGGTCAGATTCCAAAGGCGCTGTTTCCAGTCAATGTCAAGAAACTTGCTGAACTTGCCTCCGCCACACATACAGGCAATGGTTCGAAGGTTATCCGAAAATCCGAATTCCTTTCCGCTGAAAATAAGCAGAAACATAATGGCTGCGATGGCGGTGCCACCGACATACCAGGGCCAGGGTTGATGAATGATATCCATAATCAATGATTTTAGGTTTTGAAATTAGTGATCATTGCAAGAGCTTATTTATGATATAGGTCACATGAAAAAGCGATCTATATCAATTTTGCAGCTACAAGAAGAGCTCTTTTATAAAAATGTAAAAGGCCATGACAATCAAAAACCACCCGAAAGCCTTCTTCAGATGATGGCCCTTAATGAAATTGGAAAGGTAGGAGCCGATGAAAATACCGATGACGGCTACCCCCGTGAATAGGAGGAGAAATACCCAGTCGATGTGTTGCAGGGGATTGGAAAGATCGCCCAGAAAGCCAATAAGAGACTTGGCTGCAATGATGAGCAGGGAGGTGCCCACGGCCAGTTTCATCGGCAGGCGGCCGAGCAACACCAATGCGGGTATGATCAAAAAACCGCCACCTGCACCTACCAGGCCGGTTACCACACCCACTACGATTCCTTCGACCAAAATGAGGGGAATGTTGTATTTGATCTCTCCATCCTCGTGCATTTCCTTTCGCCCTTTGATCATCGACCAGGCTGCCAGAAGCATAATTACAGCAAAAAAGACCATAATGGCGATGTCCTTCGTGATGACTTCCCTTCCGACAGAAAAAAGCGTATCGGGCAACATGGGTATGATGAATGCCCGGGTCATATACACTGACACGATGGCCGGAATTCCAAATACGATGGCGGTTTTGTAGCTGACAAGCCCTTTCTTCATGAAGGCGAAAGACCCAACCAGTGCAGCCGTTCCGACAACAAAAAGAGAGTAAGCAGTAGCCAGCACGGGATGTACCCCCATCACATAAACTAGAATAGGAACGGTCAGAATGCTGCCGCCACTGCCGATGAGGCCCAGCGATATACCTATCAGCAAGGCCAATATATATCCGAGAATGATCATCAGGTCCATAGTATTGTGCTTCGGTTAAAGAATCAGGCTCTTAATTGATCAGACCGCAACTGCCCATACATTCGAAAATCTTCAGAATGGTGATGTCGGCCAGGCTGTAGTAGATGTTTTTCCCCTCCCGCTCGCTTTTGAGTATGCCTTTGTCTTTCATTTTGGTCAAATGGTGCGACAGAAGCGACTGCTCAATGTCAAGTTCTACGA
The DNA here is from genome assembly GCA_026981615.1 of Chitinophagales bacterium. Lineage (GTDB taxonomy): Bacteria > Bacteroidota > Bacteroidia > Chitinophagales > S012-47 > S012-47. The sequence goes on along the minus strand of JALSIH010000028.1, from coordinate 20,123 downwards.
TCAACTCGGATACCGAAAGCCGTTCTTCTTTTTGAAGGCTTTGCAATACGGAAAGGCGAACCGGGTGCGACAGGGTTTTCAGAATTTCGGCTACGCGCTCCAGCTTTCCGGCATCAAATTGATAGTTGATATTGTCAATTCTCTTTACATCCATACTAAGCAAATATATGAACATGTATTCATTTATTGAAATTTAGAGCGCAGTCCCTGTCGAAATGATCGGTTTTTTTAATCCCGCCTTCCCAGAAAAATCATAATGAGATAGAGCAGGGAGGCAATGGATGACAATGCGGCCACTACATAGGTGGATGCCGCCCAGTTCAGGGCATTCTTTGCTTTTAGCCATTGCCGGTCGTCTACGATATTGGCCTTTTGCATCCAGGCAACAGCCCGTTTGCTGGCGTCAAATTCGACCGGGAGGGTGATGATGGAAAAAAGCGTAGTCATAGCAAAAAGGAGAATGCCCGCGAGAAGCAACTGGGGAAAAGAGCTGACAAAGACGATACCCAAAAGAATCACCCACTGCATGATGCTGGATGAAAACTGAACCACAGGCACCAGCTTTGAGCGCAGACTCAGCCAGCGATACGCCTGTGCATGCTGCACGGCATGCCCGCACTCATGCGAAGCCACCGCAGCCGCGGCAATCGAGTTGCTGTTGAATACAGCCTCGCTCAGCGATACCGTTTTGGTGACCGGGTTGTAGTGATCGGTCAGCATGCCCCGGCCTGCCACAATTTTCACATCGTAAATGCCATTGTCATGCAGCATCTTCTCGGCCACTTCCCGGCCGGTCAGTCCCGCGCGAATAGGGATTTTGGAATATTCTTTAAATCGTTTTTTCAGGGTATTTGAAACGATCATACCTATGACGGCAAAGACCAGTCCGATGACCATCAACCCCATATACTCCGGTGAAAAATACATATGTTCTGTCCTTTTATTTAATTTGGTTTAAGCAAGTTCATTTTCACGAGCCACAAGCTCCCATTTCATTTGCTTCATCTCATCCAGGGTTTGCAGAATTTCATTCAGGTCCATGGTCTGACAAAGCTTCAGTCGAAAGGGCTTGATATTTTTAAAGCCCTTGAAATAGTTGGCATAGTGGCGCCTCATTTCAACTATACCCAACCGCTCACCCTTCCATTTAATTCCTTTCAGCAGGTGGCTTTTGCATACTTCCACTCTTTCCTCAAAAGCAACTGCGGGCAGGGATTCGCCATATCGCATATAATGTTTAATCTCTTTGAATATCCAGGGATTTCCGATCGATGCACGGCCTATCATAATGCCGTCCACTCCGTATTTATTTTTCATTTCGAGCGCTTTGGCTCCGCTGTCCACATCGCCATTGCCGAAGACCGGAATGTGCATGCGGGGGTTTTCTTTCACTGCCGCGATGAGGCTCCAGTCGGCCTCTCCTTTGTACATCTGTTTGCGCGTCCGCCCGTGAATGCTTATGGCTTTTATCCCGGCATCCTGCAGCCTTTCAGCCACTTCCACTATGAATTTGCTTTTTTCGTCCCAGCCGAGGCGTGTCTTTACGGTGACGGGCAAATGAGTTGCCTCTACCACCGCACGGGTCAGCCGGATCATTTTCGGTATATCCTGCAGTATGCCGGCTCCGGCCCCTTTGCTGACAACTTTCTTCACCGGACAGCCGAAATTGATATCAATAAAATCCGGATTGCTGGCTTCTACAACCCGGGTGGCCTCCACCATCGACTCGAGCCTGCCGCCAAAAATCTGTATTCCGACAGGGCGCTCATCTTCATATATATCCAGCTTTTGTGTGCTCCGTGCCGCATCGCGTATGAGTCCTTCCGATGAGATGAACTCCGTGTACACCACATCGGCACCCAATTGCTTGCAAATGGCCCGAAAAGGCGGATCGCTCACATCTTCCATGGGGGCAAGCAAGATCGGGAATTCACCCACAGATATGTCTCCTATTTTTACCATTTTCCTTTTCCGGTCTGTTTCAATGCAGAGTCTGCCGTTTCAGTTTCAACTATACGTATCTTTATCGCCTGCAAATTTAGCCAATTCAATGAGAGAGCTCTCCGGTGAATCGCAAGATTTTCGCCCTTTTGTGGCACTCATACTCCTTTTGAGTCTGATTTTTTTGTTTTCGGCCGTGTTCAGTCTGGCCGGGACCTACCTGGCCGTATGGATTTTCGGAATCGACAGCATTCAGGCATTCACGGCCTCTTTTGAAAATCAGCTTCAATATCCCGAAGCCATGATTTTTTTACAGGGATTCACGGCATTCGGCACCTTTGTCTTGCCGGCCCTTGTCTATGCCCGCATTACAGCGAGCCGGCCCGTTTCATTTTTCACGCTCGACCGCCCGATTTCAAAGCAGCTTCTGTTTTTAGCCGTTGCTGCGCTGATTGCCGGACAGGGGCTTGTCACACTTACGGCCTGGCTCAATCAGCAGATCACATTTCCGGAATGGACAGGCGCGCTGGGCCGTTCGCTCAACGAAATGAACGAGAAGGTGGACCGGGGCTATCGCATTTTCCTTGATATTCACTCTTTCGGGCGCCTTTTGGTGATGTTGCTGGTGGCCGGCATTATTCCCGCTTTTGGCGAAGAGTTTATCTTCCGCGGCATTGCTCAACGCCTCTTTCAGCGCTGGACCCGAAGCGGGCACCTTGCCGTCTGGCTGGCAGCGCTCATCTTCAGCCTCATCCACATGCAGTTTCTGAATTTTCTCCCCCGCCTGGTACTCGGGGCCATGCTGGGCTATCTTTTTCTATGGAGTGGCCGGCTTTGGTATTCCATCGCTGCACATTTTTTCAACAATGCCGTGCTGCTTATTTACGCATATATTTACGTGATGCAGGGAGGAGACCCGGCAGCGTTGCAAAGCAATGCCGACTTTCAATGGCTGCCCATTGTTTTTTTATCGCTCCTAAGCCTTCTTCTTTTGTATTTCTTCAAAAAGAAAGCGCAAATAGCCAATGCCGATGGAACGTAGCGGAGACTGGGTAAAAATTTTTGAATCGGGCAATGTGAGTTTTGCCAATATCATACGCATGATGCTCATTGAACATGATATTCCATGTGTCCTTTTGGACAAAAAAGATTCGATTTATGGTACTTTTGGGCAGGCAGAACTTTATACCAAAAGTGAATTCGTGATGCGGGCCCTACAACTGATAAAAAAACACAATGAGTGAATTGCTAAAGCGAGTAATTGCTGCGGTGATTCTGGCTGCCATCGCCATCACGGCCATGGTGTGGAGTCCAAAGGGATATTTTGTGCTTGCCCTCCTGCTTTCGGTGTTGCTGATCTCAGAATATACCAAAATCACAGCCGGACTGAGCCATGAAAGCAACCGTGCCATTCGCATGCATACGGTCTTCCGGGCTTTGCTCTCCGCATCGGCTTTCATCCTGCTATATCTCTATGCCCGCTACGGCATCAACTATCTGGCGTTTCTGCTCCTGTATCCGGCCCTCATCATGTTGACAGAGCTCTTCAATGCCGGGGAGAAATCGCTGCTGCGCATCCTAATCGGCAATTTCTCACTTCTTTGGATCGTGATGCCGGTGTCCTTGTCCGTTTTTCTGGTTTTTCCGGCCGGACAGGTCTATGATTCACGCATTTTTATCGGTGTGCTTTTGCTGATTTGGGCCAATGATGTTTTTGCCTATTTCATCGGAAAATACCTGGGCAAACATCAACTGGCCAAAAGGATCTCGCCCCAAAAAAGCATTGAAGGCGCCCTGGGCGGAGCCATTGCAGCTCTGGCGATTTCCTTCTTTATGTTCAAGCTGCTGGTGATGCCCGATTGGTTTGACTGGCCGGCCCTCTCCCTGCTGATTTCCTTTTTTACCGTCACGGGCGATCTGATCGAATCCCTGATCAAAAGAAATATCAGAATCAAGGATTCCGGTTCGTTGATACCCGGACACGGTGGATTGCTGGACCGTTTCGATTCACTTCTATTTTCGTTGATACCGGTATTTATTTACTTACTCTTTCGAAACATTATTCATTTAAACTGAAAATAAATACAGAAGCATGGCAACTCCAATGAATCCAAGCAAGCTTGACCCCAAAAAGGAGCTTAAGAAATTCCTCACACTGATCAAACGAAAAAATCCGGGTGAGAGAGAGTTTTTGCAGGCTGTGACCGAGGTAGCCGTTGATGTGTTTCCCTTTACGATGGAGCACCCGAAGTATTTCAAAAACAAGATTTTTGAGCGGATGTGCGAGCCCGAGCGTATTTTCATTTTCAGGGTTCCCTGGATGACCGATGACGGGCGGATCATGATCAGCCGGGGATACAGGATACAAATGAACAGTGCCATCGGCCCTTATAAAGGCGGGCTGCGGCTGCACCCCACGGTCAATCTGAGCATTCTCAAATTTTTGGCTTTTGAGCAAATTTTCAAAAACAGCCTGACCACACTGCCCCTCGGTGCGGGCAAGGGGGGTGCCGACTTCGACCCGCGCGGAAGAAGCGACAATGAAGTGATGCGCTTTTGCCAAAGCTACATGACCGAGCTGGCCAAATACATCGGCAACAACATTGACATTCCGGCAGGCGACATCGGCACGGGCAGCCGCGAGATCGGATACATGTTCGGTCAATACAAGCGAATGAAAAATGAATTTGTCGGTGTGCTCACGGGCAAAGAGTTTTCATACGGGGGCAGCCTCATCCGGCCCGAAGCCACCGGCTACGGATGTGTCTATTTTGTGGAAGAAATGCTCCAGCTGAAAGAAGACAATCTAAAGGGAAAGGTTTGTGCCGTCTCGGGCAGTGGCAACGTAGCCCAGTTTGCCGCTCGCAAACTGATGGACCTAGGGGCCAAAGTGGTCACAATTTCCGACTCGGGAGGCTACATCTACGATCCGGACGGACTGGATGAAGAAAAATGGGCCTACCTGATGAAACTCAAAAATGTGGACCGGGGAAGAATCAGCAAGTTTGCCGAAAAATTCGGGCTGGCTTTCTACCCCGATGAACGCCCCTGGAAAGTGAAGTGTGACGTGGCGCTTCCTTGTGCCACGCAAAACGAAGTGAGCGGTGAAGATGCCGAAATGCTCGTAAAAAACGGGGTGCAGGTGGTGGCCGAAGGCGCCAATATGCCCTGTACGCCCGAAGCCATCGAAGTTTTCAGCAAGAACCGTGTACTCTACGCTCCCGGAAAAGCCTCCAACGCGGGCGGGGTGGCCGTATCGGGCCTGGAGATGGCCCAAAACTCCATACGCTACAGCTGGACGAAAGAAGAAGTGGACAAAAAGCTTCGTGATATCATGAAAGAAATACACAAACAATGTGTAAAATACGGGCAAAACGGAACCCGGATAAATTACATGAAAGGTGCTAATATTGCAGGTTTTGTAAAAGTAGCTGACGCCATGCTGGCGCAGGGACTGGTTTAACATTCAAACTGAAATGCACTTTATTCACCCTACCGGGAAATATCCTATTTTGATGTCCCTCGGCATTTCGGCCATTATTCTGGCTATGGCTTTTGCATTTTTTTACTTTAGCGTTCCGGCTTTCTTCTATATCCTTCTGGGAGGCATTCTCATTCTGAATATCTGGGTCATTGCCTTTTTTCGTAATCCCAAAAGGCCCGTCACACCCGATGACCGGCTCATTCTCGCTCCGGCCGATGGAGTAGTCGTGGCCGTAGAACAGGTCTTCGAAAAAGAATTCTTCCATGAAAAGAAGCAACAGATTTCCATTTTTATGTCTCCCTTTAATGTGCATTTCAATACCATACCGATGAGCGGTCGCGTTAGCTACAAAAAACACCACCGGGGAAAGTACCTCGTGGCATGGAACCCCAAATCTTCTGTCCTCAACGAAAGAACCACCGTGGTGATAGAAAACGAAAAAGCAGTCATCATGGTACGGCAAATAGCCGGCTATATAGCACGCAGAATTATCAATCATGTGCACGAAGGCGATGGCGTAAAGCAGGGCGATGAGCTGGGATTTATTAAATTCGGGAGCCGGGTCGATTTGTTTCTGCCGGTCGATTTAAAAATAAATGTATCTTTGGGGGATATAACAACCGCAAACAGAACCGTTATAGCAAAAATTTGATCATTAAAATTTGATTTATGAAAAACCTTCTCACTCTTTTATTTGTGCTCGTACTGTCGGCTTCGGTAGCCATGGCACAAAGCAACAACAGCAACAACGACAACAGCAAAGTGGAACAGGTAAGCCCTTCTCCGGCTGCAGCTCCCGCACCGGGAAATCATTGTGCCGGCAAAAGCGCTGCTCCTTCCTGCTGCCAGAAAAAATCTTCGGCCAATGCCAAAAGCTGCGAAGGTAAAGCTGCCAATGCCAAAGCCTCCAGCTGTGCCAAGCACGATGGCGAAGGCAAAAAAGAAGAAGAGTAATTCTTCCTGTTTTCAAAAAAACCGAAAGCCGCTTCCGTGTGAAGCGGCTTTTTTTATGTGAAAATGGGAATCAGATCGGAGAGCGACCGAATTTCATACGTCACTTTTTCTCCGTGGGGACGGGCCTCCGGATTGAAATATACCTGATCCATCCCGGCATTGCGCGCGCCCAGCATATCGGCCTCCAGATTGTCTCCGATATAGATGCTTTCTGCGCAGCCGGCCGAGGCCCTTTCCAATGCAAATTCAAATATTTCGGGTGAGGGTTTCAGGGCTCCCGCCCGCTCCGATGTAATGATTTTGTCAAAATATGGCAGCAATCCCGTATTTCTCAACTTCCGAAACTGCACCTCTTCAAATCCGTTGGTGATGATATGAAGCCGGTATGCCGGGCGCAGTGCTTCCAGCACTTCAGTGGCTCCTTCTATCAGCTTGCGTTTGTCGGGGCTTCGCTGGACATAAAGGTCCGAAAGGGTATAAACAAGGTCTTTCCGCTCTATTTGAAAATCGGCCAGGGCATAGATAAAACGATTGACGCGCACCTCTTCCTTGGCCATCCTGCCATTGCGGTATTGCGTCCAGCAATATTTGTTGTGATATTCATATCGCTCCAAAAAAAGTGCGAAGTCGGCAATGCCACGGGACTGCAACTGCAGTTCTTCAAAAAGATCCCTGAGCGTATCGCGCGAATTGCGTTCAAAATCCCAAAGGGTATGATCCAGATCAAAAAAGAGATGCAGGTATTCTTTGGGCGTCATTGTGAGTTCTCTGCTTCTTCCTGGCACAATTCAATAAGCACACCGTGGCTTGATTTCGGATGGAGGAAAAGCACCTGCTTGTTGTCCGCTCCCGACCGGGGCGACTCGCTAAGCAAGCGGAAACCCTCCGAACGAAGGCGCTCCGCTTCGGCCTTCAGGTCGTCTACCTCAAAAGCAATGTGATGAATGCCCTCGCCCCGTTTCTCAATAAAACGGGCAATCGGGCTGTCCTCGGCCATGGCCTCGAGCAGTTCAATTTTGCTCTCGCCCACTTCAAAGAAAGCCGTTCGAACGCCTTCCCCCTCTACCGATTCCACCTTGTAGCATGCCTTGCCGAGCAATTTCTCATAAAGAGCCGATGCCGACTCCAGATCCTTTACCGCAATCCCGATGTGTTCGATTTTTTTCAATTTCATCCCAGTGATTTTTCACGATCTAATTTCCCAATAATATTTGGATTGAACCAAAGAAAGCGAATAGTCGTTTCTTTGTCATTGGTATTTTTACCGCTCGCTTATATTTGCCTGAACACAAAAACGACCACAATATGCTGGCACTCAGTATTTCTGAAAAAGCCAAGGAAAAAGCCCTGGAGCTGATGAAAGCCGATCAGCTTGACGATTCCTATTTTATCCGTATTTCCGTTTTGGCCGGTGGATGCAGCGGCCTGACCTACAAAATGGACTTTGACAATCAGCTCAAAGATGATGATGAGGTGGTGACGGACAAGGGCATGAAACTGGTCACCGACCCTGCCAGTGTGCTCTATCTCTACGGCACCACCCTCGATTTCTCTGACGGATTGAACGGCAAAGGCTTTCATTTTGTAAACCCCAATGCCTCGCGAACCTGCGGCTGCGGGGAAAGTTTCGCGCTCTAAAAAGAAATCACAAAGAAGGGCGGATTTTCATCCGGCCTGAGAAAAAAGGCTTTTACCTTTGCAGGGGTAGCGTATGAATTTTGAGGAATTATTGTCGCTTTGGAAAGAGGATGAGCGCATCAGAGAATGTGCCCGCCTGGCCGAAACGGCAAACCCCGGTAATCACATGGTTTGGAGCGGGCTCTCGGGCTCGGCTGCAGGGATGGCTGTGTCCGGCCTCTACCTCGGCAGCAAACTGAACCATGTCATAGTGCTGGAAAACAAGGATGCTGCCGCCTACTTTCAGAATGATCTGAGTTCCCTCCTGAAGAAAAAAGACGTCTTCTACTTCCCCGATTCATTTAAGCGCCCGGGGCACTTTGAGCAGCTCAACAACAAGCACATACTGCTGCGAACCGAGTCGGTCAACAAGTTTATCAGCAGAGATACCCGCGCAGAGATTCTGGTCACCTATCCCGAAGCACTCTTTGAAAAAGTGGTTAACCGGAAGGTGCTGGATGCGAACACCCTGCACATTCAGATGCAGGAAAAGCTGGATGTCGACTTCATCATAGATTTGCTGGTGACCTACGGCTTCGAGCGGGTCGACTTTGTGTACGAGCCGGGGCAGTTCAGCATACGGGGAGGCATTGTCGATATATTCTCCTTTGGCAACGAGCTGCCCTATCGCATCGAGCTCTGGGACGATGAAGTGGAATCCATCCGCACCTTCAATCCGGCCACCCAGCTCTCGAGCCGGAAAATCCGCCAGGTGACCATCATCCCCAATATCCAAACCCACTTCAAAGCCTCCGAAAAAACCGACCTCTTCGAAATCATTCCGGCTGATACGCTTTGGAGTTTCAGCGACCTCGGCCTCACGCTCGATCTCATCCGCAATTTGCAGTCAAAGGCGTTTGAAATACGGGAAAAAGCCGGCCGGGAAGCCCTCGATGAAGATCACCCCTTTCGAAAAGACGGAGAGCAGCTGCCCTTTACCCCGGCCGCCCGCTGGGAGGAATTTCTGCGGGAGGCAAAGACGCTGGAATTAAACAGGAAAAGCATTTTCTCCGCTTCGCAGCGCTTTTCCTTTCATACGGAAGAGCAGCCGGCATTCAACAAAAACTTTGAGCTGCTGAGCCAAGCGCTGATTGAGAATCAAAAGAAAGGATATCACAATTATCTTTTTGCCGACAACCCGAAACAAATAGAGCGCTTTTACCAGATTTTCGAAGACCTCAATGCCGAAGTCACTTTCACTCCGGTAGCTCTTGCCCTCAGCCGGGGATTTATCGATCACGATCACAAAAGCGCCTGCTACACCGATCATCAGATATTTAACCGCTATCACAAATACCGGATCAAAGAGGCGTTTTCAAAAAGCAGGGCCCTCTCGCTCAAAGCCCTCAACGAGCTTTCACCGGGCGATTTTGTAGTGCACATCGACCATGGCGTGGGTCGCTTTTCGGGCCTGGAAAAGATAGAGGTAAACGGCAAAGCACAAGAGGCCGTCCGTCTGGTTTACAAAGACGATGACCTGCTATATGTCAACATCAATGCGCTGCATAAAATCAGTAAATACAGCAGCAAAGACGGCAAGCCCCCGAAAATAAACAAGCTGGGATCGGATGCTTGGGAAAATCTAAAAAGAAAAACAAAGCGCAAAGTCAAGGACATAGCCGATGAGCTTATCCGCCTCTATGCCAAACGGAAAGCGCAGAAAGGCCATGCCTTTCCGCCCGACAATTACCTGCAGACCGAGCTGGAAGCTTCGTTTATCTACGAAGACACCCCCGATCAGCTCAAATGCACCAACGAGGTAAAAAAAGACATGGAAGCCCCGCACCCGATGGACCGCCTCGTGTGCGGTGATGTGGGATTCGGAAAAACGGAAATAGCCATACGGGCCGCCTTCAAAGCCGTGGCCGACAGCAAGCAGGTGGCGATACTCGTTCCCACAACCATTTTGGCCATGCAGCACTACCGCACCTTTAGCGAGCGACTCAAAGATTTTCCCTGCACCGTGGACTATATCAATCGCTTCAAGTCTTCGGCCGAAAAGAAAAAATCCCTCGCTGCGCTGCGCGAAGGAAAGACAGACATCATCATCGGCACCCACAGCCTCATCGGCAAGCAGGTAGCGTTTAAAGACCTCGGCCTTTTGATTATTGACGAGGAACAAAAATTCGGTGTGGCAGCCAAGGAAAAACTCAAAAACCTGAAGCTGAACGTAGATACCCTCACGCTGACGGCCACCCCCATACCCCGAACCCTGAAATTTTCACTGATGGGTGCCCGCGACCTCTCGGTCATCAACACCCCGCCTCCCAACCGCCAGCCCATCCATACGGAACTGCACACATTCAATGATAAAATACTAAGGGAAGCCATCTATCACGAGTTTTACCGGGGCGGCCAGGTTTTCTTCATTCACAACCGGGTAAAAGACATTGAGGACATTGCCTTAATGATATCGAGGCTCTGCCCCGATATCAAAATCGGAGTAGCTCACGGCCAGATGGAGGGGCGCGAACTCGAAAAGCATATGCTGGACTTTATCTCGCACAAATACGATGTGCTGGTAAGTACGAACATCATCGAATCGGGGCTCGACATTCCGAATGCCAACACCATCATCATCAACAATGCCCATCATTTCGGCCTGAGCGACCTGCACCAGCTTCGGGGGCGCGTGGGGCGAAGCAACAAAAAAGCCTTTTGCTACCTCTTTGCCCCTCCGCTGAGCACGCTCACCACAGACGCCCGCAAGCGCCTGAAAGCCATCGAACAGTTTGCAGAGCTGGGCAGCGGCTTTCAGATATCCATGCGCGATCTCGATATACGGGGGGCCGGCAACATCCTCGGTGGCGAACAAAGCGGGTTTGTCGCTGAAATCGGATTCGAGACCTACCAGAAAATATTGAACGAGGCCATCCGCGAATTAAAAGAAGGAGAATACAAAGCGCTCTTTGCCGATCAATTAAAGAATCAAAGCGAGTTTGTACAGGAGGTATTGCTGGAGACCGACTTCGAAATGCGCATCCCGGAGTTTTATGTGAGCAGCAGCAACGAGCGGCTCAGCCTCTACACGCAGCTAAACGCCATCAAAAACGAAGCCGGGCTGCAACGCTTCATGGAAGAGCTGGCCGACCGCTTCGGGCCGCTGCCGGCCGCCACCCGTACCCTCATTGAAGCCATCCGCCTGCAATGGGAAGCCAAAAAACTGGGCTTCGAACGGCTCATCCTCAAGCAAAAACAAATGCAGGGCGTTTTTATCAGCAACAAAGATTCCCACTTTTTCGACAGCCCCCGCTTTGCCGCCATTCTCGAATACGTACAAAGCCACCCGGGTCGCTACAGGCTCCGGCAAAGTCCGAAAAACCTTTCCCTCGTCATCAGAGATACCGGCAACATGGAGCAGGCGCTCTTTGAATTGCGCCAGCTAAGGCAGTTTGCCGAAGAAGCCCGAAACGAGAGCCCCGGGCCGCATTGACTTTTATCATTTGACCTACCGCTTCCGGATTGTAGCTTTGAATGATAAAGAAAGGAAAGCATGAACAAGGAACTGGATGAATTAAAGGTCAAAGACGTCATGACCCGCGAGCTGATAAAATTCAGTCCGAAAGTGACCCTGCGCGAAGCACGCGAACTTTTCGCGAAATATAAAATCCGCCATGCCCCGGTCGTACGCAACGGTGAGCTGGTGGGCATCGTCAGCCTGACCGACATACAGCGAATGACCTTCAATGATGCCTTCGGAGATTCCGAGCTCGGTGCCGACCAGGCCCTTTCGGACATGCTCACCGTTTGGCAAATAATGAAGCAAAATCCGGTAACTGCGGATGAGGAAGATTCTGTGCGAAAAGCGGCCGAAATCCTTACCCATGCCGAATTTCACGCCCTGCCCGTGCTTCGCGACAAAAAACTTACGGGCATTGTCACGAGCAGCGATATCATCCGAACCCTTTTAAAAATTTGCGAATAAGATCAGAAAGCGGAGGAAGCGAAGCCATGAAATGGATAAATGCATCAGGAATTTGCGCTTCCCGTTTTCCAAAAAATTAAGTCATTATGGAAGTCACCAGCTTGCTCAATCTCAACGAAGAAGAACGCCAGAAGCTCGACATGCACAGCATGCTCAACATCATCAATGTATTGATCCGAAATCTTGAAAACCTCTCGGAGCAGCACCCCGAAAGTGAAGCGTTTAAGGAAGCACTGAAAGAGTCGGAAAGCTTCAGGACTTTTATTGTCAACAACGACAAGGAAGCCTTCAGCAATGCGGCCGTAGGGAGCTTTCACAAAAGTCTGTCAGACCGGCTGAACAAGGCCCGGGAGCTATATGCCTCAGACCCGCTGATCGGCAGCCGCCTGGACAACCTCGACAATATTCTCATGATTCTCGACAAACGAAGCGATGAACTGCTGGCCCGCTGGGCCCTGCCGGATTTAATGCTTGACATCAGCAAAGAGCGGCTTGAGAGTGATTTGAAGGAGTTTCTTAAAGCACTGGAAATCAATGCGGGTCATGCCTATCACATCGTATTTAACCCTATTGAAAAAGGCAGTTCCGATTATTTTGTAAACCTCGACATACGCTCCGGTGAGCAGTACATCCGCATGCCGCTGGCCGTCAAAGATGCACTTTTCGACCTGCTTGCCAATGCCCGCAAATACACTCCGCGCGGAGGAAACATCAGCCTTCATATCGAAGCCGGCCCCGAAGAATTGCAGATCGAGGTGGCCGACAACGGAATCGGAATTCCGGAGGGCGAAATAGTGAAGGTACTCTCATTCGGTGGACGCGGCAGCAATGTATCACAGATGCCAACCATGGGCTCGGGCTACGGGCTGACCAAAACCCTTGCTTCGGTGCAACGCTATGGCGGCCGCATGTGGATCGAATCGGAAAAGAACAAAGGCACTCGCATAAAAATAAAAATTCCCTTCTCCTGACGATTTTATACTTGCCTTGCCCTTAATCTAAGGGCAGCAAATGCGTTGCCCATAGCTAAGGCGTTTTCTTTGAACTCTTTTATGATATGGATTCAGAAGTTTTTACGTATGACTATTTCGGAATATCGAATATCTCTATTCTGCCCTTGTTGCAATTCACCAATGCAAACTTACGCTCATCTACAAATTGAGCGTATGAACAATAATCCCGGTAGTTTAACGATATTTCACGCTCATATATTAAATTTCCTGCCGTATCAAACTCATTATATGTCAAATCCCCTTCTCTAAAAATTATCGTTTGAAACATATTGTTTTTGAAATTCACGGCATATAGGTAATATTTAATATTATTGGCTCCCTGTGCGAGACCCAGCATTCGATGAATATTAATTTCCAGATTTATAATCGTCCCTGTGCTCCAATTGTAAATTTCCGGTATCCAATTAAAAGCTACATATTCAGATGTTAATTTAAGTCCGTTATAACTATAATAGAACTTATTTTCAATAAAGTATTCGGGCAGCTCCAACTCCAGCATGACGGGAATATATCCCGACCGCTCTTCGTTCAAAACATATTTTGCCATAAAAAAGAAGGGAGTATCCGTGGCCGCATTCTTATCATCATCACTCATCGAAATAATGATGGTATCCTCCACTATTTTGAACTCATCAAAACTTGATACATTGTAAATGCTGCCCTTGTATTTGCAAGATTCGGGCAGGTTATAAATCATAATATCCTTATCTGCCAAATCAATCTTTGCCAGACTTGTTTTCGGTACCATCAGTGCCTGATCGCCCGTTATTTCGGGTACAAAATATCGTATTGTACAATAAAGGAAGGAATCACTGCAATAGAAATTGTCAATAGATACAAATTGATTATAGTTTTCTTCTTCAATTATTCTATTCCTGTTTTTCAAAATGCTTTGTATTTTATTTTCATCGAGCACTGTAACCCTCAAAATATCCTCATACAGTTCCTCTTGTACTTCAAAACTGTCAAGTGTTCCATCTAAACTTATTTTATATATTTTATCATCATACTTTCTTCTTAAGAAAAAAGAATGATTGCCATATTTGATATCTACATACGAAGAGTTTTGCAATTGCTTTGGCAGCGGAATATTGTCAGATGAAAAATTTGCATAAAACCGAATTCTTTCCATGTCCGCATAGCCCTTTGTTTCACATACTTTTTTTTCATATAGTACCGATTTTATTTCTGTGTCCGTTACTATAAACTTTGAATAGTCAGGCGGCTCCGAAAAAAGACTGTTGTTGCTCAAATCCAGAAGCTCATACTTTAAAAGGAAATCAAGATTATTGACCCTCAGGTAGTTGCGAAGGTCCTTGTTGTACCTTGTCGTAACCAGCTTAATCCCCAGCCCTTGCAATGAATCCCGTATGGAAGTCAATTGTATTACATTGCAAAGTCCGTTATTCGTATTGATATATAAGAGCACGGGATTCTTAGCGACAAGCTGAGATGCTGCCAGAAAGACCAGGGAGATAAATGCGAAAATCTTTTTCACGGGAAATAAAATTATTTATGAAAGGAAGGATGCCGTCCAATTAATTGGCCGGCATCCTGAAAAATAAAGATAAAAACTAAGGGTTTAATGACTCAAGAAATGAGTTTGAGAGTTCCAGAACCACATTGCCATTTTCATCCAAATGAGAACTGTAATCACCGCTGGATATGTTCGAAAATGTATAGGTGCCACAAGGGGGACCCCAGTTGCAATTCAATTCAAATATTCCGCTTCCATCTTCATTGATAATTATCTGAGCGCATATTTCCGGGGCACTACCACAGAAAATATTAGTACTTATCGGTCCAATCTCTATCTTGGCAACGCCTCCGCCAAATATAATTTGAACGGCTTTTGCAGGAATTGTAGCAGCGCATAGAAACAGTACTGTTGCAGCAACGGCAAATAAATTTTTCATAATTATACTATTTTGGTTAAAGAATACGTCAAAAAAAAAAAAAGAATATACACAAGAAATATTCTCATTTTTTTCTCGCCCCTTACAAATTCTCATGTGGACAGCTCACCTGTTACTTTAAGAGACGCTTTTTCATAAAGCAATGCCCGCAAAATCGATAACAGCCCCCTTTTGTGGATCGAAGCGGAAGAGAAGAAGGGCGCTCGCATCAAAAGAAAAACTCACCCGGACGGAAAACCCGTCTGCAGTTTCATACCCCTTATATTCCGGTTTATCGCCATTCTTATCTCTTTGATTGATTGAGTCATTGTCAAGGCATATCTTCATAGTCGCATTTACAGCCTGATCACCTTTAAAGTTGTTCTATGAAGAATTTATTCCTGCTCTTTTTTTCGCTTTCCTTATCTCTGATGCTGCGTGCACAAAGTAGTGTTGACATTTTCAGCGACCGCGACAATACCATGTATTCGGAAAATCCCGGCAACAGCAACGGGGCCGGAGACTTCCTCTTTTCGGGAAAAACCAACAACGGGCATACACGGAGGGCCTTGATCCGCTTCGACATTGCCGCCTCGGTGCCGGCCGGAGCCACCATCACCAATGTCACCCTCACCCTCTATATGAGCAGAACACAGGCCGGCCCCGAGATGCTGCATCTGCATAAGCTGACCAAAGACTGGGGCGAAGCCGGCAGCAATGCCCCCGGCCAGGAAGGCAGCGGCACGGCCGCCATGAGCGGTGATGCTACCTGGAACAACAATTTCTTCAATACCTCCTCATGGACCAATCCCGGAGCTTCGGGAGATTATGTGGCCGCGTCCAGTGCCGGCACTTCCGTAGCAGGCAACGGCTTCTATACCTGGAGCAGCAGCCAACTGACGGCTGACGTACAAAGCATGCTCGACAATGCCGGCAGCAATTTCGGGTGGATCCTCATCGGCAACGAAAACACTTCGCAAACGGCCAAGCGCTTCAACACACGCGAAAACCCGAACAGCAGCCAGCGGCCGAAACTGAGCATCACCTACACTCCGGCACCCACCCCGCAAAATCTGGTAATAAACGAGGTTGACTATGACCAGCCCGGAACCGATATGGCTGAGTTTATAGAGCTGCGAAACAACGACAGCCTGCCGGTGGACCTTTCCAACTATGCAGTGGAGCTGATCAACGGATCGACCGGTGCCCTGTACAAAAGTATTGCTCTCCCTGCCGTAACCCTCGATCCGGGTGAATATTTCGTCATTTGCGGCAACAATGCCAACACGCCCAACTGCGACCTCCAGGTCAGTCCTTCGAGCAATCTGATTCAAAACGGAGCGCCCGATGCCGTGGGATTGAAATTTAACGGTACAACGGTAATCGATGCCGTGAGTTATGAAGGAAATACCGTAGCACCCTATACCGAAACATCGGGTGTCGGGCTGGAAGACATCGCCTCGAATCCGGATATGGGCATTTCACGAATTCCGGACGGGCAGGACAGCAATGTCAACAATACGGACTTCATCTATACCTGCATCACGCCCGGAGAGCACAACGGAGGCCCGGAGATAGAATTCAATCTCAGCAGCGGCACGCATGGCATTTGCCCGGGCGACTCTCTACTGATCATCGCCTCGGAAGACAACGACAATCCGCAGTGGTTTCGCAACGGAACGGCCATTCCGGGTGCTACGGATACCTTTTATTACGCCACCGCGGCCGGAATTTATAACGTCATGGCCGACCACGGAAGCTGCCGCGACAGTGCGGCAAGCGGTGTAGAAATCGTATTGTTCAATCAGCCGGTCGTTGACCTCGGCCCCGATACTGCCGTTTGCGAAAGTTACCTTCTCGATGCCGGAAATGCCGGTGCCGATTATCAGTGGAATACCGGAGACAGTACGCGGATTATTCAGGTACACAGCTCCGGCAGCTATGCCGTGACGGTGACAAACAGCAACGGCTGCACCGCCCGCGATTCGGTAAATCTGATTATCGGAATGCCCTTTACACTCTCCCTCCCGGACCATTCCAGCGGCTGCGACAGCGTGCTGCTGGATCCGGGGCATATTGACGGAGCCTCCTACCTATGGAATACGGGCGCTGCAAGCCCCACTCTGACCGTCCATAGCAGCGGCAAATACTGGGTGGATGTAGAGAAAGACGGATGCCGCGAAAGCGATACGAGTACAGTTACTATCTACACTCCTCCGCTGGTAAGTCTGGGCCCCGACACGGCCATCTGCGACTCGCTGCTGCTGACCCCCGTGGTGAGCAATGCCACAAATCCCTCCTATCTCTGGAGCACAGGCGACACCAGCGCCTCCATCACGGTAAAAGGGCCCTTGTCAATCAACGGAATGTATATTGTAAGCGTGAACGAGCACGGTTGCAGCGCCTCCGACACCATTATAGTAACCCTGCTTCCCACCCCATCGGTCGATCTCGGTGCCGATTTTCAGGCTTGCAATACGGCCACACTCGATGCCGGCAACAGCGGCTCAAGCTATCTCTGGAACACCGGAGAAACAAGCCGCACTATTACAGTTGACAGCAGCGGTGATTATATGGTTGAGGTGACGAATGCTGCCGGATGTTCGGCCTCCGATACCGTGCATGTGACCATCAACCCTTCGCTCAGCGTGTATATCGGTGATACCGTTATCGCATGTGACAGCGCCCTGCTGGATGCCGGCATTGCGGATGCGATCTACCTTTGGAATACCGGTGCGCAAAGCCGCGAAATAAGCGTTACACGCTCCGGATATTATTCGGTGACGGTCACTCAAAACGGATGCACCGGATCGGATTCCGTTCTTGTGCTCATCCAAATGAGTCCGCACGTAGATTTAGGCCCGGATATCATTGCCTGCGATTCGGCCCTCCTCGATGCAGGATCACAAACGGGAAGCATACACTGGTCAACAGGCGACCGCACGCAAAGCATCACCGTCATGCACAGCGGCAGCTACTCCGTGACGGTAGACAACAATGGCTGCACGGCCTCCGACACGGTTGAAGTGCGCATTTATCAAACCCCGTTAATTGACCTGGGGCCCGACCAAAGCGTCTGCGATGGGCCGCTGACATTGAGCGCGGAAAATCCGGATTTATCCTACCTCTGGTCGACCGGAGATACAGGGCAAAGCATTGATGTTCACGAGTCGGGCATTTATTGGGTGCAGGCCGACAACCACGGCTGCACGGCAAGCGACAGCATCAAAGTGACCCTTTTCCCTTCTCCCGTATTTTCACTCGGCCCGGACATCAGCAGTTGTGACAGTGCCGCGTTGCATGCCCCCATCGAGGGCAGTTACGAATGGTCAACGGGCGAAACCACGGCATCTGTTACGGTCAGCTCCAGCGGCTATTATGCACTCACAATAACGGATCACAACGGATGCAGTGCAGCCGATACCATTCACGCAACCATATTTGAAAGCCCGCATGTGGACCTCGGACCCGATATTGAAGCCTGCGATTCGGCTCAACTATCGGTCAGCAACCCGGGCAGCTACCTCTGGTCAAACGGAGACACCACGGCCCACATTACGGTGACCCGCAGCGGCATCTATGCAGTGACCGTCACCGGACGAAACAACTGCAGCGGAAGTGATCGCATCGAGGTAGTGATTCATCAAAGCCCACACTTGGATCTCGGAGCCGACACCACGGTTTGTGAAGGCTATACGCTTGATGCAGGGAGCTTTGAGACCTATCTGTGGAATACGGGCGAACACAGCCGGCAGATCACGGTGGACAGCACGGGCAGCTATGCCGTCAGTGTGACAGACAGCAACGGATGCACGGCCCGTGACTCGATAAAGATTACCGTGATGGCGCTTCCTCAGGCACAGTTTACGATCGATACAAGCACTTGTCCGGTCATACAATTCACGGATCAGTCAAGCGGCCCAATCGACAGCTGGAGTTGGGATTTTGGTGACAGCACAGGCTCCACCGATCAGCATCCCGGCCACAGCTATGCCAAAAACGGCCGCTATACCGTGACCCTGACAGTCAGCAATGAATGCGGCAGCGACAGCAGCCATATGACCCTCCGTATTCATTGCGTGTCCAGCGGCTTCGAGAATTTCGAAAGCTACTTCGACTTTTATCCCAATCCCGGCAAGGCGCTTTTCATCGTCCGCAGCAACCGGGCCGGATGGACCCGTTCGAAATACAGAATCCTCGGAATGGACGGGCGTGTCATGAAGCAGGGATTTCTGCAGTCTTCGACCGAAACCCTCGATCTGGGCATGCTTTATTCAGGGACATTTGTTTTGGAAATAATGAATGGTGACCAGCGTTTCAGCAAAATATTTGTGATCACACATTAAAGCGGCAAGCTCAACAAGAAAGCCCCGTGTCAGAATATCCGACCGGGGCTTTTTTTATTAATCAAAAGCGCTCTTATTTGATGACGCCCAGCTCCCTGCCGACTTTGGTAAAGGCGGCAATGGCACGGTCGAGGTGTTCTTTTTCATGGGCAGCGGATATCTGAACACGGATGCGGGCCTGTCCTTTCGGCACCACCGGATAAAAGAAACCGATCACATAAATCCCCTCGTCCAGCAGGGCATCGGCCATTTTCTGACTCAGCACGGCATCATAGAGCATGATGGGGACAATGGGGTGTTCGCCCGGCTTGATATCAAAACCCGCCCGGGTCATCGCTTCGCGGAAGTAGCGGGTGTTCTCCATCAGTTTGTCGCGCAGTTCGGTGGTTTCGCTGAGCATCTCGAAGACCCGCAGCGAAGCCCCTACGATGGCCGGAGCCAGGGAATTGGAGAAGAGATAAGGTCGCGAGCGCTGACGCAGCAATTCGATGATTTCCTTTCGCCCCGATGTAAACCCGCCCATGGCGCCCCCGAGGGCTTTCCCGAGCGTTCCGGTGATAATGTCCATGCGCCCCATGACGCCACGGTACTCATGCACACCCCGGCCCGTTTTTCCCATAAAACCTGTGGAATGGCATTCGTCACTCATCACCAGGGCATCGTATTTTTCTGCCAGGTCGCAAATTTTGTCAAGCTGCGCTATGGTACCGTCCATCGAGAAAACGCCATCCGTCACGATGATCCTGCTGCGTTGCTTTTGGGCTTCTTTGAGCTTTTCTTCCAGGTCGTGCATGTCATTGTGCTTGTAGCGGTAGCGAACGGATTTGGTAAGGCGTACACCATCAATAATGGAGGCATGGTTCAGCTCATCCGAAATGATGGCATCCT
>JALSIH010000027.1 GCA_026981615.1 Chitinophagales bacterium | reverse complement strand
TTTCACGGTAGAAAACAGCTGCCGCACACAAATCTTTTTTCCGAATGCCTTTTCTCCGAACGGAGACGGCATCAATGATATCTACAGGGTGGGGGCGGTCAATATCGAAAGGGCCAGCTACCGCATTTACGATCGCTGGGGGCAGCTGGTCTTTGCGACCTCCGACAAGTATTGCAACTGGGACGGACGCATCGGAGGCAGCTATGCAGCGCCCGGCATGTATTTCATCACCGCTTCGGGGGTTGATTACTTCCGCTTGCCTTTCGATCAGTCGGAGCGCATCCTCTTGCTGCGCTGATCCTTTGTCTTTTATTCGGGTATCTCCGGTTTTCCGAGAAGCGGGATGGCAATGCCTTGCACTTTCTCCGAATAGGGCTGCCAATCGTTCTCCACGAAGTTTTTATATCTCGCAGCCATCCGGCTGACGGCCTTGCCGGCCCGTTCCACGGCATAGCGGGCATTCTCACCGGGATATCCTCCGGCACTGCGTATATATTGGGTGGCCAGATACAAGAGATTGTTAATGCGAATGCTCACATGGTCATAGCCCTTAAAATCTTCGGGGATCATGAAAGCATTCATCATGGCCTCTATGCTGTCGAGCAGGGGCTTGCCCGCATCTTTCAGCTCTTTTTGCAGCGAATCGGGGAGCAAGGTCAGATTTGAGTTGACCCGCTCTACGGATGACTTCATTTCCTTGAGCCCCTCAAATACCCGGTATGCCTTCCCGACCGTTTGCCCGTGCCTTTCGAAGAGGGCCAGACGGGCTTCATACGCCTTCCTGTCAAAAGGCAGGCGCGGATCGGCCTGCACTTCGGCCGTTCCGCTGTCGGTCCATGGCCCGAAACGAACCATGACCTTGTAGCTGCCGGGTGCGGCCGGAAAGCCTGCGGGCAGGTCTTCCTCTTTTTTTATTTTTCTTCGTGCAGGATAGCGGTATCCGTTGCGCATCATATTCCACTGTATGCGGTTAAGCCCGGTATCGGCTTTTACTTTGAAGCTCCGGATGCTGTCACCCTTTGAGTTGTATATCAGGACATGAAATTTCTCCCAGTCATACTTTTTCGAACTGCTGTCCTCTTTCCCGGCATAGGCGTTTTTTGCGGCTTTGCCCACTTCCCGGGCCCAGATTGTAAATACCACATTTCGTGTATCGTTTTCCCCTTTAAAACTTTCATCGGCAGCAAAGCGGGGAGCGGGAAATGATTTGAATGCGGCCTGAATACCCGGAGCACTTGCCGTAAATGCAAATGGTTTGCTTGTGAAATTATCGCCCAGCGCCAGCTGGCTAAGAGGACGGATATCATCTATAATGAAGACCGAACGCCCGAATGTGGCCACAATCAAGTCATTTTCGCGGGGATGGATTTTAAGGTCGCGCACCGGAGCCGAAGGAATGCTTTTGGCCCATTTTGTCCAGTTTTGTCCGCCATCAAGAGAATACCAAAGCCCGAACTCGGTGCCCAGAAAGAGCAGATTTTCGGCCACCGGATCCTGCACAATGCTCCAGCAATGGCCCTTCACTTGGTCTTCTCCGGCAATTCTTGTCCAGGTCTTGCCATAGTCCTTGCTTCTGTAGGCATAGGGTCTCCAGTCGTTTCTGCGGTAGTTGTTGGCCACGAGGAAAAACTCACCTTCGTGAAGATCAGAGGCCACTATCTGTTGAATCCAGCTGCCGGCAGGAAGCCCTTCCAGCCGTTCGGCCACATTGCTCCAGGTCTCTCCCCGGTCGCTCGTTATTTGCACGTTTCCGTCATCTGTTCCAACAATAATTACATTTTTATTGAAGCGGTCGGCCGCAATGGCGGTAATGGTCGTAAAGTTCTCGGCACGCGTGGCATCGATGGTGAGCCCCCCGCTTTTGGCCTGCTGCTGCTTGCTGCTGTCATTGGTGCTGAGGTCGGGCGAGAGAATCTTCCAGCTTTTTCCGCAATCGTTGCTGTAATGCAAAAACTGACTGCCGAAATAGAGCCCGCAGCTGTCAAATGGATCTTCGGCCAGGGCTGCATTCCAGTTGAATCGCAGTTTGACATTGCCCGGGTGAACCGGTTGTATATAGCTGCTCTTGCCGGTTTTTTTGTCGTAACGATAAAGGTTGCCGCCCTGCGACATGGCATAGCCGTAGCGGCTGTTTCCGGGCTGCGGCAATACATCGAAGCCGTCTCCGAAAAGAAGCTCCTGCCAGTAATGATTCCGGATGCCTCCCTGCTGCCAGACAGCACTGGGCCCCACCCACGAGCCGTTGTCCTGCATGCCTCCGTATACATTGTAGGGGGTTTCCATGTCGTAGTTGATGTGGTAGAATTGTCCCACGGGCAGGTTTTGTACAAAGCGCCAGGTCTTACCGCGGTCGCGGCTGATGGCCAGTCCTCCGTCATTTCCGTTGATGATAAAATCGGGGTTGGCCGGGTCGATCCATAGGGCATGATGATCCGGGTGAATGTCTCCGTAACTGAGCAATGTTTCAAAAGTCTTTCCGCCATCTTCGCTTTTTGTCACAATCGACCAAAGGCTGTAGATGCGATTTTCATTTTGCGGGTCCACATAGATGTCGGCATAGTAAAAGGGGCGGTTTCCGACATTTTGTGTTCCCCTTTTTTCGAAATGATAGCCCCCGTCTTCGGAAGCGTAGAGGGCAATCTCTTTGCTTTCCACAAGGGCATATACCCGCTGGGGATCGGAGGGTGCGATGGCCAGCCCGATTCTGCCCAGCGGCTTTTCGGGCAGGCCGTTTTTGCTGCCCAGCTCTTTCCAGCTTTCGCCCCCGTCCACGCTGATATAGAGTCCCGAACCCTTGCCGCCCGAAGTGAAAGTCCAGGGCTTGCGGCCGTATTCCCACATGGCCGCGATCAGTTTAAGCGGATTTCCGGGGTCCATCACCAGGTCGGCACAGCCGGTGCTGTCGTTTACGTAGAGCACCTTTTTCCAGTGCTTTCCGCCATCCGTGCTTTTAAATACGCCCCGCTCGGGGTTGGGGCCCCAGGCAGAGCCGAGCGCAGCCACGTAGATCTCATCGCTGTTCATCGGATTGATAAGGATGCGGTGGATGCTTTTGCTGTTTTCCAGGCCCATCAGCTTCCAGGTTCTGCCCCCGTCAGGACTTCGATAAATGCCCTTCCCGCTGTTGTGGCTGTTGCGCGGGTTGCCCTCTCCGGTGCCCGCCCATACGATATCGGGGTTGCGCTGGTCGATGGCCACCGCACCGATGGATTGCAGCGGAGCTTTGTCGAATACGGGTTGCCAGCGAATGCCTCCGTCCGTGCTTTTCCAGAGGCCGCCCGAGGCCGTGCCGGCATATATAATCTCGGGGTTTGCAATAACGGCATCGATGCTTGTGACCCGGCCGCTCATGCCGGCCGGCCCGATGCTGCGTACCGGGAGCTGATCAACAATTTCTGCAGCTCCGGGCTGTGCAGACAGAAGGGGTGAAAATAAAAGGAGGAGAAAAAAGAGCTTGATTCTCATGATCTTGGTTTTTATGGCGCTCTAAAATAAAAGAATCGGGAGAGGCAAAAAACGATGTAACTCAATTTAACACCCCTCAATTAAAAATTTAGTCCTAATTTTATACTTTAATTAAATTTGTTGCAACAGATGAATGAGAATAACACCCAAAACAGGCGGCATGCCGAGGAAAGCATCAACCGGCTGATGTATGTGGCCGGTACGCTGAAAAACAGGCAGGAGCGCATATTGAAGGCCTTTGAAATCGGCATTCAGCATTATCAGATACTGCTTTTGCTCGAACGCAACCTGCCCGAACCGCTCTGTGCCGGTGATATCAAGAGCCAACTGCCCGATCGCAACCCCGATCTCACCCGACTGATAGACAAGCTGGAAAAAAAGGGCCTCGTGGAACGGAGAAAATGGCCCGGCAATATGCGAAAAATGGCCATCAGCATCAGCAACCGCGGGCGCTATATGATGCGCGAAATTAGGCCTATGATGGAAATGTTTTACAAGCGCATCCCCTTGCGGGCCGAAGAGGCCGCCCATTTGGAATCTTTAATCAATAAATTGAATTTGGGAGACTGATAACCAACTTCGGGGAAAGGATAAAGCAATGTCCTCCTCGAAACCACCTCATGCACGCCTTCCGTATGACCGAGATATGTATCCGCTCCTTGATCGGAGTTGAAGAGTGCCCGGATTGTTATGCTCCTTTATTCCGACTTCCGTTTTTTCAACAAAAAATAAGTAACCCTCACCTTTTTGCTGGGATGACCGGCAATCCGAACAAGCTTAAAGGTTTAAAATTCATTTCAAGAGCTTGGGGCTCTTCCGACCCCCGAAGCAGCTATGTTGTACAAGCTTGCAAAGAGTAAAATGCAAGGATAATATTTATCCTCTCTATCAAAATCTCTATCCTCTCTTGAAAACAAACCAATAAACATGAGGATAAAATTCATTATATTGTAATAAGAACAAGAAAATACCAGATATTATAATTTATATATTGAGTTTAGTGCCAATCATTTTTTATGAAAAAAATAAAGACGCTCCCTTTATATGTTCTTTTTACTCTATCAGGGTTACTTCTTTTGGCCGCTTTCTTTACCTCTTTTGTAACAGGACAGCACCGGGAAGAATCATTGTCTCATCCTGAAAATTCAGCCTCAAACCTTAATAATCTCGAAGTTTATCCCCCGGTGCTCAGGAATGCTTGGATTACAAAAATCAGCAATGACTATATTCCAAACAATATTTTACTTGAAATTGAATATGATACATTCACAATTTTGCCTGCAACGCTCCCCATTTATATTGCTGAAGACAGCGTAGTATTTCGAGATGATGGGATACAGCCGGATAATATTGCAGGAGACAGAATTTATTCAGCACTTGTTACTGATACGATAAGTATTTTGAAAGCCAAGCTGATAACAATGGAGACAGCAATAGCTGATAATGGGTATCTAATTGAGTGGAAGGGACATACAGGTAAAATGATTAATAATACTTTACCTGCATTTGATGCTGTCAAGTTTGATAATTATGAACGTACCGCTATAGACCCAAAGCTGCTCTCCGGAATTGAGTGCCATGGTTTGATAAAGCAAAACAGTCTTTTTATTACAGATTTAGCCGTAGTTGAGGACCCTTTACGAACTTTTAATGTAGTATCCGAAAGTGGTAATCCATTCGGGGTTTGGACTTTTGGTCAATTGATTAAAAACATGGCCAATGAAGCGGTAACAGGTGTCAGTGCAAAAGACTTCTTAAAACAATGGTTGCTGTTATGGGATAATACCCAAACAGTTAATAATCTGAAGGTAAAAAATCGTGAATTTTTATTTAAATACGTACTTAGCGGCTGGCTGAAGAAAATAAAAGGGTCTGTGGTTAATAAAGAGAACTGGGAATCGGAATGGGATCAGTTTTCAGAAGAAGACATCCTAAAATATGCTCCTTTCAAATTAATGGCAATTGTAAACAGGATTGATCTAAGAGGAAATGCCGCTTACACTCCTTCAAATGCGTTTATGGGAGAGACCCGATTTATATATACTCTAATTGCACCTTTTGAAATGCTAAATGGTCCGGTTACTCCGGCCGGAATGCCCCCCAAATTTGATGATCAAGACATTTTAAACCCCTCCGATGGATTTGCTGATTGGGAAGGCATGAACATCATCTTTGAATATCGAAATCCTTTTAATAATGTTTGTGATCTGAAAACCTTTGCCAATCAATGGTTGAGTTTAAGCTCCTTCTCAACGGGAACGACATCCTTTAATAATATGCTACAGGAAATAACCGATCAGGTAACAGCATCAAATGCCGCGCCCGGCAGAGCAAACGGGAGCGC
>JALSIH010000026.1 GCA_026981615.1 Chitinophagales bacterium | reverse complement strand
AGGCCTTTTTGATTTCATCAATGTAGTCCAGCTTTTCCCAGGTGAAAAGCTCTACCCGGCAGCGGATCACTTCTCCGTTGTTCATCTCGAAGTTTTTCTCAACGATTTCGGGCTTGCGCCCCATGTGGCCGTAGGCAGCCGTTTCGCTGTATATGGGTGCTTTCAGCTTGAGGCGCTCTACAATTTTTGCAGGCCGCATATCGAAGATCTCCGATACCTTTTCGGCAATCTCTCCGTCACTGAGTTTTACACGGGCGCTGTTGTAGGTATTGACATAAATGTTCATCGGTTCGGCCATGCCGATGGCATAGGCTACCTGCACAAGTACCTGATCGGCTACACCGGCAGCCACCAGGTTTTTTGCAATATGTCGGGTGGCGTAGGCTGCCGAGCGGTCCACCTTGGAGGGGTCTTTCCCGGAGAAGGCACCCCCGCCATGGGCCCCTTTGCCGCCATAGGTGTCCACAATAATTTTTCTGCCGGTCAGTCCCGTATCGCCATGGGGGCCGCCTATCACGAATTTCCCCGTGGGGTTGATGTGGTAATGGATGTTTCCGTTGAATAATTTCCGGTTTTCCGGGTTCAACCCGGCTTCGACCCGGGGAATCAGAATTTTCCTGATGTCCGAATATATTTTTTCATGCATTTCCTTTTCGGAAGCGAAATCATCGTGTTGCGTAGAGACTACAATGGTATCAATGCGCAAAGGACGGTTTTGGTCGTCATATTCGATGGTAACCTGTGCTTTGGCATCGGGGCGCAGATAGGGCATCTCACTGCCGTTTTTCCGGATTTGTGCAAGCTCCTGCAGTATCCGTGTGGAAATGAGCAGGGGCAGCGGCATGTATTCTTCCGATTCATTGCTGGCATAGCCGAACATCATGCCCTGGTCACCGGCTCCCTGGTCTTCGGGGAAAGCCCTTTCTACCCCCTGGTTGATATCGGCCGACTGGGCATGGATGCTCGAAAGGATGCCGCAGGAGTTGGCGCTGAAACCCAGCTCCGGATCGTTGTAGCCGATGCGGCTGATTACCTCGCGGGTGACCTTGCGGTGGTCGAAGAGGGCACGTGACTTTACCTCTCCGCTCAGTACAACCAGCCCGGTGGTTACCAGGGTCTCGCAGGCCACTTTCGATTCGGCATCGCCCGCCAGGTAATGATCCAGCAGGGCGTCTGAAATTTGATCGGCCACCTTGTCGGGATGGCCTTCGGATACCGATTCTGATGTAAATAGATAGGGCATTGTTCTAAAATTAGGATAATTCAGGCTGGCAAAATTACTGTTAAAAGTAGAAATGTACGTCTTCTTAGTAGTTTAAGAGGAATTCTATCCGCTCGCTGACGATTTCGGCATTGGGCAGAATGGCTGCTTCGAGGGCTACGTTTAAAGGAACAGCCGGCACATCTTTGGCTCCGATGACCTCTACGGGGGCATCGAGGTATTCAAAGGCCTGGCAGGCGATGCGGCCGGCAAGTGTCTGTGCAAATGAGTTGCTTACGGTCTCTTCGCTGAGCACAATCACCTTGTTGTGTTTTTTTACCGCTTCCATCACGGCCTCCTCGTCAAGCGGTTGGAGGGTGCGCAGGTCCAATATTTCCACATTGCCCCTGAATTGGTTGGCTGCCTGAAGGGCCCAGTGAACGCCCATGCCGTAGGTAATCACCACCACCGACTCGCCTTTTGCCACCTTTTCGGGAAAAGCCTCGAGGAAGATATTTGCTTTGCCCAGCGGAATGATATAATCTTCATCAGGTTCTACGGCTTTGGCTCCGAGGGTGCCCGGCACTTTCGACCAGTAAAGTCCTTTGTGTTCGAAGATGACCACCGGATTGGGATCGAGGAAGGCGGCTTTCATCAGGCCTTTGATATCGGCTGCATTGGACGGGAAAACGACTTTTATGCCTTTCACCGGAAGGATGGAGGACTCATGGCATCCGGAGTGATAGGGTCCCCCACCGCCATAGGCACCTGCCGGAATGCGGATGACCGAGGCCACGGGAAATTTGCCCATGGTCAGGTAAGAAGCTTTGGCCAGCTCGGTGACGAGTTGATTGATGCCCGGCCAGAGGTAATCGGCAAACTGCACTTCGACAATGGGGCGCAGACCCACGGCCGACATGCCGGCTGTGGAACCGATGATATAGGCCTCCTGAATGGCGGTATTGAAGACCCGTTCATGGCCGTATTTCCCGGCAAGAGTGGCCGCTTCCCGGAACACTCCGCCCAGGGTTCCCCCTACATCCTGACCGTAGAAAAGGGCCTCGGGGTGATCGCGCAATATCTCATCTACGGCATGCAATGCCGCGTCCACCATCACCACTTTGTCTTTGCCGCCCGGGTTGCGCACTCCTTTTTCTTCCGTGACGGGTGTGGGTGCATAGACATGGTCCATGGCACTTGCAGGCTCCGGCTCGGGAGCTTTTACCGCTTTGTCAAAAGATTCGTGTGCGAGGACTTTCGCCTTCTCTTCGATGCCGGCCAGTTCTTTTTCATCGAAGCCGTATTCCTTGATCAGCCGCTCCCGGAGCTTCGGGCCCGGGTCGTCTTTGGCGTGTTTTGCAAGGTCATCCTCCGGACGATACCACTCCTTTCGTACACCCGAGGTATGATGCCCCAGGAGGGGAACGCGGGCATGAACCAGGATGGGATTCCGCTTTTTCCGAACTTCTTCGAAGACCTCACCCATGAGCTGATAAGAGGCGATAAAGTCGCTTCCGTCTACCTGAACCCGCCCCAGCCCCTTGAATCCGGCTGCAAATTCATACGCATTCATGCTGCGGGCTTCGCTTGCCGTGACGGAGATGCCCCAGTTGTTGTCCTGTACCAGATAAACAATGGGCAGCTGATGCAGAGCGGCAAATTGAAGGGCTTCGGATACTTCTCCTTCGGTCATGGCTCCATCGCCTATGGAGCATAAGACTACGGGGTGCTTCCCGGATTGATCGAGGCCTTGTCTTTCGCGATACCGAATGCCCTGGGCCAGGCCGGTGCCCGGGATGGCCTGCATGCCCGTGGCCGATGACTGATGTATCATGCGGGGCCTTTCCGGGTCCTTGGAGTTGGCATGGGCATAGTAGCTTCGTCCGCCCGTGAAGGGGTCGTCTTTTTTGGCCAGCAGTTGGAGCATCAGTTCATAGGGGCTGAAGCCCATGGCCAGCAGCAGCGATTCATCGCGATAGTAGGGCGAAGCCCAGTCCCACGGTTTCAGCCGGTATCCGGCTGCAAGCTGAATGGCTTCGTGGCCGCGCGAGGTGCTGTGCACATATTTCGTGATGCTGCGGTTTTCGTCATAGATTTGTGCCATCTCCCTTGCCAGGCACATGTGATGATATGCTTTGAGCAAAATATCCCGGTCCACCTCTGTTCTTGCTTCCTGATTTACCATTGTCTGCTTGTTAAGGTCCCTTTATTTCACAGTTGAGTATATTTTTCCCTTCGAGGAGGCCCCGAAGGTGATCACCGGGCGTCACCGGCCCTACGCCTTCCGGTGTTCCTGTAAAAATAATATCTCCGGGCTCCAGAGTGAAGAATTTCGAGATATATTCCATGAGATCATCAAGCGGGAAAATCATGGCGGCTGTATGTCCCTTCTGTACGGGCTTTCCGTTTTTCAGCAGTTCGAAGTGCAGATTCTGAAAATCAAAAGACGACTGGTCAATCCATTGCCCGATGGCGGCAGAGCCGTCAAAAGCCTTGGCGATCTCCCAGGGCCGGCCTTTTTCTTTGCATTTTTTCTGCAGGTCGCGTGCCGTGAAATCAATGCCCAGGCTGATGCGGTCAAAATATTCCAGATAGTTTTTTCGGGATATATTTTTGCCCCTGCGTGAGATTTCGACTATCACTTCCAGCTCGTAATGAACATCTCCGGAAAAAGGCGGATAGATGAAGGGCCGGCCGGAGTCAATTACAGCCGTAGAGGGTTTCATGAAAATAAGCGGCTCGCCCGGCACCTGATTGCCCAGTTCGCGGGCATGTGCGGCATAGTTTCGCCCGATGGCTATGATCTTCATTTGAGCGTGAATTAATTCTTGTTGTAGAGATTCATGGTTCGCTGCAAACCTATAAATCCGAAGTTAAGAATTATTTCTCCTGCGAGATCGATTTTGCTTTGTATGGCTTTCCATTGCTCTTCGGGCCAAGGGCTGAGGACATAGTCGGACTGCTGCCCTTTTGAGAAGTCATTGCCGACCCCGAAGCGCAGGCGGGGATATTGGGTGGTGCCAAGGCTTTCCTGAATGCTTTTCAGGCCGTTGTGCCCGCCATCGCTGCCGGCAGGCCGCAGGCGCAACTTGCCGGGGGGCAGGGCAATGTCATCCACCACCACGAGCAGCTCGGCCGGGCTGAGCTTGAGCTTCTCAAGCCAGTATTTAACGGCTCTTCCGCTCAGGTTCATAAAAGTCATCGGTTTGATAAGGTGATACTGCCTCCCTTTGTATTTCAAAAGGGCATGATCGGCCAGGCGTGCCGCTTCGAAACGCAACTCGTGCTTGCTGGCGAGGCGGTCGAGCACGTCAAATCCGATATTGTGGCGGGTGTGCACATAGGCAGCCCCCGGATTTCCCAGACCGACAATTAGGTATTTCAAGATCTGAATATTTTAGACCCCGGTGAAAATATGGCGAACCGGTAGATTATTCCGCAGCGGCTTCTTCGGCTTCGGCAGCTTCCTCTCCGGCTTCTGCCGTTGTTTTCGAGCGCAGTGCACGAGGAGTGATGACCGAGACCACGGGGGCATTCGGATTGTTGAGAATTTCAATTCCGTCCAGTCCCTCTACCAAGTCTTTGACCTTAAGCGACTTGTTCAGTTCCAGGTCGCTTACATCCACCACAATGAAATCGCAGAGTTTTTCGGGCACGGTTTTGACACGGAGTGAGCGGACCTTGGGTGCGAGCACGCCCCCAACCTTTACTCCTTTGGCCAGTCCTTCGGTGCGGATGGGTATCTCCGTGATAACCGGTTTTCCCGGAACGAGCTGAAGCATATCCACGTGCAGCAGTTCATCGCTCAGGGGATGAAACTGGGTTTCTTTCACGATGGTATCAATTTCTTTGCCTTCCACTTTGATGCGGATGACGGCCAGGCCGGGCTGATAAATGGCTTCCTTGAGGTCGCGCGGTTTTACCACGACATGCAGGTTTTCATCGCCACCATATATTTCCACGGGCAGGTATCCTTCTCTTCGCAGTCTTTTGCTGTTTGATTTTCCAAAGGCGCTTCTGGGTTGTGCTTCGACACTGATTGTTTTCATCTCTTTCTTTTTAAATAGCGTTCTCTATAAACAATGAACTGATTGATTTGTGTTCATGGGTATTTGTAATGGCTGTGGCAAATAAGCTGGCTACAGACAGTACTTTGATTTTCTTCGATTCTTTTTGCAGCGGGAGGGTATCGCAAACGATCAACTCATCGAGCTTTGAGTTTTCAATGTTTTCGTAGGCGTTTCCGCTCAGCACGGGGTGGGTTATCATGGCTTTCACCGAGCGGGCTCCTTTCTCGTGCATGATATTGGCTGCTTTGCAAAGGGTGTTGGCCGTATCCACAATGTCGTCCACCATGATCACATCCTTCCCTTCCACATCTCCGATGACGGTCATTTTGGCTACTTCATTGGCCCTTACCCGTTGTTTGTCGCATATCACCAAATCGGTTTTAAAGTATTTGGCATAGGCCAGGGCTCTTTTGGTGGCTCCCACATCGGGGGCTGCAAAGACCAGCTTGCTCTTGTCGATGTGCTCGAGATAGGGAATAAAGATGGCCGTACTTGTCAGATGGTCTACCGGAATGTCAAAAAATCCCTGTATCTGATCGGCATGCAGGTCCATGGTCACCACCCGGTTGGCTCCGGCTGCGGTCAGCAGGTTGGCGGCCAGTT
>JALSIH010000025.1 GCA_026981615.1 Chitinophagales bacterium | reverse complement strand
TATCTTCTCGACTCCTAACCACCAACCACCAATCACCAACCACCAACCACCAACCACGAATCACCAATCACAGCCTGCAAAAATGGACAAAAGCGGGCGGGCGTGGAAAAAAGCGGGGCGGGCCGATGGGCAAAAAGGCACATTGCCCTTATATTTAAGGATTAAAGCCCTGCATATGCGTCATATTGTATTGATTTTTCTGCTTCTATGGGGAACTGCGCTTTTGGCGCAGCCCCTCACGGCCGTCTGGCCCAAAAACGGCATGGTGCTCTCGGAGGACAGCATCCTCATCGAGTGGAACGATGCGGAAGGCGCCCTCAGCTACGAGATCGAGCTGAGTTTGTCCAAAGATTTTTCATCAATTTACACTTCGGCTGCCGGCCTGCCGGCATCGCGGCTGTGGATCGACACGCTCTCTTACAACAAAAAATACTACTGGCGGGTGCGGGCGCAACTGCCGGGCGGGCCGGGTGCCTGGAGCAGGAAATACCATTTCACCCATTTCCGCCCCGACAATCTGCCGGGGCTGGCCCTCTGGCTCCTGCCCGACTCGGCCGTGACGAGCGGAGGCAGGGTAAGCTCCTGGCCCAACCTGGTGGACCCGGGCATCAGCTTCGACCAGCCCGACCCCGATAAGCAGCCCCTGTTGACGGGTCCCCTCCCCGAGCTCAACGGACACCGCGCCCTGCAGTTTGACGGGGTGAATGACTTTTTAAATGCCGGGGACACATTAGATGTAAATAATAATAGCAGGTCTCTTTTTATCACAGGGAAAAGCAAGCTCGGAACAGGATCGTCCTTTCTGGCCAAGTCTTATGCCGGGGCCCGGCCAAATCGCTACGCTTTACTTTATAATAACAACGAATTATTCTTTCTGTACAATGACAATGCCGTCAAGAACATTTCTGTCGCATCGGTACACGGAAAATATGAGATTGTAACAGCCATCTCAGACCGGAATATCCTCAAAGATTTCTTATATAAAAACTCTGCTCTTCTCGGCAGCAACAGCAATTTGTTAGGTATTTCCTATAATTTCAATTCTACGTACCGCTTTATCATCGGAGCATATAACAATGCCGGAGACAATGGCGAGATATTTCACCTTAACGGCAATATAAGCGAGATTATCATTTATGACAAGGCTTTAAACGATTCATTGAGGCAGTTAGTGGAAGCATATTTGCGATCAAAATATGAGCCTCCGGTCAATCTCGGAAAAGACATCCACATTGCATACGGCTTTTGTGACACAAGCATCAATGCCGGGGTCTATTCCTCCTATCAATGGAGCAACGGAGCAGTTACATCCCTTATTCCGGTCAGCAAACCGGGGTCCTATGCAGTCACGGTAAGTGACCTGTTCGGCTATGCAAGCAGCGATACCGTTCAGGTAAATTACTCAGGCATACCGAAGATTAATTCCGACACCACCATTTGCCTCGGTGATACCCTTTTATGGCACAGCGAGTTATCCATGAGCAATTATTCCTTTCTTTGGAGTGACAATTCAACCCTGAATTATTTAATCATATCGGAGCCGGGCAGCTATTGGCTAAAAGTAATTGACAACAATGGCTGCCAATTTTATTCGGATACGATCAAGGTTACCGTAGATGACTATGCAAATACCGTATCCCTTGGCCCGGACACGGCCTTTTGTGCGGGCAATCAACTCACATTAAAAAACGGAACATCGGAAACGGTACGATATCTGTGGTCGGATACCTCCGGAGATTCTGTGCTTCCGGTTCAAAGCAGCGGCCTCTACTGGGTGCAAACAGAAAATGCAAGGGGCTGCACGGCCCGCGACAGCATCTATGTACAGATTAAAGGCACGGCTCCGCTGGTCGATTTTGCTGCCGACACGGCCTGCGAAGGGAGCCCCACTCGTTTTACCGACCTTTCCTCTGCCATTCCCCCTGACGGCATACAAAGCCGGCAGTGGAACTTCGGCAACGGCAATTTCTCCAATCAGGCAAATCCGAATTATACTTTCCCCGCGGGCGGCATTCATTCCGTGGAACTGACCATTGTCAGTGATTCGGGTTGTACGGCTTCGCTCACCCGGCCGGTACTCGTGTATCCTGCCTCCGTTCCGGATTTTGAGTGGGGGCCGGGCAGTACGGGATGCACCGGGGTGGACATGACCTTCAATGACCGGAGCACGGCCGCTCCGGGCGACAGCATCCTCGCCTATTACTGGGATTTCGGAGACGGGAGTGCCGACAGCGGCAGCAACACAATGCACCGCTACATTGCCGCGGGCAATTACAATGTAAGACTGCAAATAAAAACCCAGAATGGATGCCTTTATGACACTTCAAAAGTCCTGAACATCGTAAGCTCCTCGGATCCTTCCGGCCCTTTCGGGCTGGTTTCACCCGTCAACTCTGCCATTGTATATGACCCCAATATTCTTTTCCGCTGGAATCTCTCCGGCAATGCAGGAAGTTACCGGATCGAGATTGCCCCGGATCCGTCATTCTCTCAAATTGTTCACAGTGCAAACACCACGGAAAGAAAATATCTCTGGAGTGCAGGATCCCTTCCTTTCGGGAAATATTACTGGCGGGTAATTGCGTTGAACTATTGTCTTTCCGAAACAGCTTCCGCTCCCTTTTCTTTTGAATATTTCCGGCCCGATGCATTGAACGGTCTTAGTTTATGGTTGAAAGCAGACGCCACGACATCCGATGGCAGCAACATCAGTGCCTGGACAAACTTAATAGACTCAGGCATTTCATTCAGACAAGACAATTCAGCAAGCCGGCCCACATTGATCAACTCCGTCAATATGCTCAACAATCATGACATCGTACGCTTTGACGGGGTAAACGACTTTTTAAGTGCAGGTGACACGCTGGACTTAAACAATAAGAGCAGATCCCTTTTCATTCTGGAAAAAAGCAATAAGGGCAATTCTTCGTCCATTCTGGCCAAGTCTTTTGCAGGTGCACAGCCAAATCGATATGCCTTGTTTTATGATAAAAATGAATTAATCTTTCTTTACAATGATAATACTGTAAGAAACATAATAGAACCATCTGAATATGGAAAATATGAAATTGTAACTGCTGTTGCCAATCGCAATTTACTTTCGAATTATCTATATAAGAATTCGGCCCTGCTTGGAAGCAACACCAATTTAAAAGGCCCTTCATATAACTTCAACTCTCCATATCGCTTTCTTATCGGTGCATATAATAACAGCGGAGACAATGGTGAAATATTCTACCTCAACGGTGACATAGCCGAAATCATCATGTACGATGCGGCCCTGAGCGATGCGGAGCGCCAGCGCGTGGAGCAGTATCTGCGCTACAAATACGCCCCTCCGGTCATCCTCGGGCAGGACATCTACCTCGCCTACGGCTTCCCCGACACCCTGCTCTCGGCCGAAAAGCCCTGGTACACCAGCTACCGCTGGAGCACGGGCGACAGCTCGGCTTCCATCCTCGTGCAGAAGCCGGGGCGCTACACGGTGACGGTCACCGATATTTTCGGCTACGAATCAAGCGATGACATCCGCATCCACCATCCGCTCGAACTGCTGCCGGACACCGTCCTCTGCTACGGGCAGGTGACGACATGGGACACACGCCTCGGGGGCGATGCCTATCAGTTTGCCTGGTCCACGGGAGACAACGGGCCGGCCATACAGATCGCAGATGAAGGCCTCTACAGCGTCACCATCAGTGATACCCTCGGTCGCCAGCTCGTGCATGCAGCCTATGTGGACATCGACTCCTTTGCCCTGCAGGCTTCGCTGGGCAGCGACACCGTGCTCTGCACGGGCAATTCCCTCTACCTGCAAACGGGGCGCGAAAAGGCGGCTGCCTACCTCTGGAGCACGGGCAGCCAAAACGAGGATGCCATCGTCAGCGGGGCGGGGCGCTACTCGCTGACGGTGACGGACATCAACGGCTGCACGGCTACCGACAGCATTTTGATCGGCATCAAAGGCAGCGTGCCGGTGGTGGATTACACGAGCAGCAGCCTCTGCAAGGGCGATACGGTGCTGTTCAGCGACAATAGTACGGCCGCGGCAGGCGATCAGCTCAGCGGCTGGCAGTGGACTTTTGACGACAGTGTGGCGGTCAGCGGACCCACGGCTGCCCATGCCTTCCCCGATTCGGGGCGCTACCGCCTGCGCCTCGAGGTGAGCACCACGGCAGGATGCAGCCAGGTGAAAGAGGAAACGATCTTTATCTATCCGCCACCGGAAGTCGCTTTCGACTACAGCGATGCCTGCCATGCGGTGCCGGTGGATTTCATCGACCGCAGCACGGCCTATCAGGGCTTTATCGACAGCCGGCTCTGGGATTTCGGTGACGGGGACAGTTCCTCGCAGCGCAATCCGCAGCATGTCTATGACTTTCCGGGCAATTACATTGTCACCCTGACGGCCACGAGCAACGAAGGCTGTACGGACAGCTTTTCAAAGACAATTCTCGTGGTGGGCTCTCCGATCGCCAATTTCGGAGCCGATGACGGCTGTACGGGCGATATCATCAACTTTATCGACTCATCGGACGGCAGTTTCTCAAGTTCCATCGTGAGCTGGGTCTGGGACTTTGATGACGGCAGCGGTTCTACGAGGCGCAATCCGAAGCACCTCTTTACGAGTCCGGGCGAATACAAGGTGCGGCTGACGGTGAATGCCACCAACGGCTGCGGCACCGACACGGTGAAGACGGTGCGCATCCTGCAGTCGCCCCGGGCCGATCTGGCGCCCGACACGGGCTGTGCGGGGCGGGAACTGCAATTCGAAGACCGCTCGGACCCTGTCAACGATGTCATCACGGCATGGCAGTGGTACTTTGACGGTATGCCGGCTTCCAACGATTCGGCCCCCGTTTACCTTTTCCCTTCCCCGGGCAGCTATGAGGTAGGGCTCGAAGTGAGCAACAGCGCAGGGTGCAGCGACTCGATCATCAAAAAGATATGGATAGCGCCACAGCCGGCAGCGGCCTTCCGCTTTGACCCGCCCTTCGGTGCGGCCCCCATCGACATCACCCTGAAAAACGAAAGCCCGGGCAGCTTTGAGCTTTACTGGGAAGTGCGCGACTCCAGCGGTCAACTTCTCTTCAGCTCAAATGCGGGCGAACCCGTTTACCGCTTTGAATACAACGGCAAATACTCGGTGACCCTCTACGCTTTCAATGCAGCGGGCTGCATCGATTCGGCCACACGGGAATTGGTGGTGGCCGTTCCGCTGACGGACATTTGGCTGCAAGCCATCAATGTCGACCAGCAGATACTGAATGACGGCAGTTATTCGATCGGTCTGACGGCCACGCTGCGCAATACGGGCACGCTGAACATTCAGTCGGTGGACCTCTACAGCGAGATCGACAACGGGGGCACCTTTATCGAAAAGTGGTCGGGGCAGCTGGCCCCGGGCGAAAGTGTGGTCTATCCCCTTTCGGGGCGCTTTTTCGTGCCTTCGCTGAATACGCAGTCTTTCCTCTGTGTGGATGCCCGCCTGGTCAACGGAGAGCCGGATGACTTTGCCGCCAACAACATCCTCTGTGAAATCCTGACGGATAAGATCCGGGTGCTGCGGCCTTATCCCAACCCTGCGGGCGAAACGGTGACCTTCGACATTGTGACCCCGGGCACGGAGACCCTGCTGGCAGAGGTCTTTGACGAGCTCGGTAAAAAGCGGGCCGTGCTCTTCAGCGGAAACCCCGCACGGGGGCTCAACCGCTTCACCCTCGATGCGGCCACGCTGGGCACGGGGCTCTATTTCCTGCGGGTCACTTATCTGGGTGAGCAGTTTATCGAGAAGTTTGCCATTCAGTAAGGCGGAGGGCAGTCTTCGTGAAATTTCTTTTTTCTTTTTCTTTTTTTTCTCGCAGATTTCGCAGATGCGGGGACGCAGAGACCGCAGAGCGCTTCGAGCTTCTTGAAAGGTCAGGGCACTTGCCCTGTCAGGATCAAGAAAAG
>JALSIH010000024.1 GCA_026981615.1 Chitinophagales bacterium | reverse complement strand
AGCGCCAGCCGCGCGACCAAAAGTTCAGGGCCCCCTCAAGCATCATCAGCGTGGCCAGAAGGATGATGACACTGCCGGCAGCCGGTATGACAAAAACCGGATAATCGATAAAATAGCCGATAAACACCAACAAAGCGAATGACAGCACCTGCACAATAAATGCGGTGAAATGGTGCTGGCGAAATATACGTATCAGCAGGGCTGCATCGTAGTGGCTCACCCCCCGGACGGGGCGCAGAGTCAGATTGCGGGATATGAAATTCTCCACCGGCCAGATTCTGGCCGTTTTTATCTTGCGTTCCCAGCTCTCGTGATGCTCCGTTTCGGAGCCGGGCGGATTTGCAGACCGGTCGCCTGAGTTTTTCTTTAGCTTGGATATATTGACATTGAAGCTGGTAAAGTAAGCAAGGAAAAGACCCCACATGATGAGCAGTGCCAGCAAGAGAGAGAAAATATTGATTGATATGGTAAAAGTGGAATTGAATCCGCTCTGAAAGCGATACAGAGAAATCAAATAGGTAAAAACAAAAGAAGCCGGAATAAGCGAATTGTTGATGAGATAGGTATAAAAGGGATAGTGAAGGGTGGCCAGAAAAGGAAAGCGATAGCTGTTGAGCATGTAGCTGACGATATGAAAAGTCATGATAAAGCCTCCGAGGCAGAGACCGACAATAAAAAAACTGAGAAAACTGACTTTCCCGAGATACTCGGGATCAAGAAAGAGATAGGGAACACCGAAAAGCCGGCCCAGCGCCCCGGTCACACTCAGAAACAAAATCAGCCAGAACCCCAGAAGAATGGGGTGTCGTTTGAGATGGAGCAGCAGGAGCTGCACCATAAAGGAGTAATAGATGCTTCGGATAAATCTCATAATTCGATTCAGTAATATACTGAAGAAAGGGCATTATTGTTTGTCTCTCAAACGGCATTTCTCCACTTCCTCTATTCCCTTGCCTTCGGCAGGGTCGCATTTCGAAATCTCAATATGAATAATCTTAACTTTGCCCCGAATGATCCGATTTTTTCAGTAATCCGGCACGATGAAGATTGCACTTGCTCAGCTCAACTTTCATGTAGGCAACTTCGAGGGCAACCTCATGAAGATGAAAGAGGCCGTAGACGAGGCGGCTGCGGCAGCTGCCGACCTTATCGTCTTCCCC
Source organism: Chitinophagales bacterium (assembly GCA_026981615.1). GTDB lineage: Bacteria > Bacteroidota > Bacteroidia > Chitinophagales > S012-47 > S012-47. The sequence continues at coordinate 30,202 of JALSIH010000024.1, read as the reverse complement.
GAGCTGGCGGTTCCGGCCTATCCGCCACGCGATTTTCTGGAATTTGATGATTTTATTGAAAGGTGCGAGCAAAGCATAGCCGGACTGGCCCGCCATAGCGGTGATAAAGGGTTGGCGGTGATTGTAGGATCGCCCGAACGCAATCCCGTTCCCGAAGGAAAAGACCTCTACAATGCCGCCTGGTTTATCGAAGGGGGTGCCGTCAGGCAGATCGTGCGCAAAGGCCTGCTTCCGACTTATGATGTTTTTGACGAATACAGATACTTCGAGCCATCGCGCGAGTTTCGGATTATTCGCTTCAAAGGGAGGCGCATCGCCCTGACGATTTGCGAAGACCTGTGGAATATCGGAAATGAAAATCCGCTTTATACCATCAACCCGATGGAAGAGCTCATGAAACAGGAGCCGGAAATCATGATCAATATTGCCGCATCTCCCTTTGCCCACGGCCATACAAGTGAACGGAAAAATGTGCTCAAAGACAATGTCAAAGCATACGGAATACCGCTCATTTATGTCAATCACTCCGGGGCACAAACCGAGCTTCTCTTTGACGGAGGCTCGATGCTCATCAATGATGCGGGACGGATTGTGGAGGAACTGCCGTACTTCGAGGAGTGCATTCGCTATTTTCATTGGGACGATTGCTTTGATGCGGGCCATCCGCTGGAAAGCGACCGTGAGCAGGTTTGGGATAAGAATGCAGTGGTGTACAAGGGCCTGATAGAAGGCATTCGAAACTATTTCTACAAGTTGGGCTTCCGGGAGGCCATCCTGGGCCTTTCGGGAGGCATCGACTCGGCCCTCACCCTCGTGCTGGCAGCAGAAGCCCTCGGTGCGGAAAATGTGCATGCCCTGCTGATGCCCTCCATGTTTTCGTCCGAAGGCTCGGTGAGCGATGCCCGCTGCCTGGCCGAAAAGCTCTGTTGCGAGCACCGGGTCATCCCCATCACCGATGTGTATCATTCCTATCTCGATGTTTTAAATCCACACTTCGAAAAGCGCCCGTTTGACATCACCGAAGAAAACCTGCAAGCCCGCATTCGGGCCAACTACCTCATGGCTTTGTCCAATAAGTTCGGCTATATTCTGCTGAACACCAGCAACAAAAGCGAACTGGCCGTGGGCTACGGAACCCTCTACGGTGACATGGCCGGAGGCCTGTCGGTAATTGGCGATCTCTATAAAACGGAAGTCTATGATATGGCACGCTGGATCAACCGGGAAGATGAAATCATTCCGCAGCGCATCATTGAGAAGCTGCCCTCGGCCGAGTTGAGGCCGGAGCAGAGCGACCAGGATACCCTTCCGCCCTATGATTTGCTCGATCAGGTGCTGCATGCGTATATTGAAGAGGAAAAGGGGCCGGCAGAAATTGTCGCCATGGGCTTTGACCGGAATCTCGTGGCCCGGGTGCTCAGCATGGTCAATCGCAACGAATACAAAAGGTATCAGTTTGCCCCGGTATTGCGGGTGTCGCCAAAGGCTTTCGGCATGGGCAGGCGCATGCCGATTGTTGCCAAATATTTGTCGTGAATAGGATTAATCCCTTAGCTTAAAGGCAATGTGAATAATGACACTCAGAAGTCTATCGGCCGACAAAATTTATTACCTTTGTACATGGCAAAAAAACTTAGTTGTAAAAGTCCACTGAGTGAAGTTTTTGGCTTTCCTGTTGTAAATGAAAGTTTAAAAGCACAACGTTATAGAAGGAAGAAATTATGTCCGTTCAACAACAAAGTACCAAATTGTACAAAAGATAAAGCAAATAACCCTCTTGGAGTTTGCAGCATATGGCACAAAGGAACCTCAGTAATAACCTGCCCTACAAGATTTAGAGAGGATTGGATAATTATTGAAAATGCGGCTGAATTTGCATTTGGTGAGAAAGCAACATGGACTTCCCTTTCAGAAGTAAAGCTGGCAGATAGAAATGGCCAGTCTGCGGGCAATATTGATTTTGTACTTGTTGAGTACAACAATAAGGGCCAACTAATTGACTTTGCCTCACTCGAGGTTCAGGGTGTTTATATATCAGGAAATCTTAGAAATCCATTTGAAGAGTACATTAAGAACCCTTCTAAAGACTTTGAGTGGCCAACAAGATACAACTATCCCAAACCTGACTATCTTTCCTCTTCCCGTAAGCGACTTATTCCACAAATGTTGTATAAGGGAGGAATTTTTCAGTCATGGAAAAAGAAACAAAGTGTGGCGCTTCAAAAATCATTTTTCGAAACACTTCCATCGTTACCTATAACGACTAGATCCAAGGCAGACATTGCTTGGTTTTTGTATGATCTTGTATTTGATAAGGAACAAAAGCAAAACAACCTTGTATTAACCGATACAGTCTATACAGAATTTGAACCGGCTCTTTTGCGGGTGACTACATCTGAACCCGGTAATATTTCAGATTTTATAAATATTTTGCAAAACCGTCTTGACGAACATTTGGATAATAATCCACCTGATGCTCCGTCATTAACAGACATAATAAGCAGTTAATTATGGACGGACAATTATCATTCTTTGAAGCGAAAAAAAGTTTATCTCCGAAGATTGTTAACGTGGCTTCCGTGCCACAAAGGAGCCCGTTCAGGTATCCGGGAGGAAAAACCTGGTTAATTCCTTTGGTTAGAAAATGGCTTAAACAGTCAGACGCTTCCAAGGTACTAATAGAGCCCTTTGCCGGTGGGGGAATTGTAAGCCTTACAGCAGCATTTGAAAAACTGGCAGATCAGATTGTTATGGTTGAGCTTGACCATGAAGTAGCGGCAGTTTGGGAGATAATCATTAATGGTGACCATATTTGGTTGGCCGATAAAATATATGCCTTTGACTTAACTCCCGAAAATGCAAATTCTATTCTCAAAAAGGAAAACAAAACACTTAAAGAACTGGCATTTAGTACAATTCTTAAAAATAGAATTTTTCATGGAGGCATAATTGCTAAAGGTTCAGGGTTAATCAAAAATGGCGAAAACGGAAAAGGAATCAAATCTCGTTGGTATCCAAGAACATTACGAGACAGAATTATGGCCATCGCTCAGGTTAAATCAAAAATTAAATTCGTAAAAGGTGATGCATTTGATGAGTTAGCCAAGATCAAGAATGATAAAAACACCTATTCTTTTATCGATCCTCCTTATACCGTTGCAGGAAGAAGACTTTATACTCATTTCGAAATAGACCATGACGCTTTGTTTGCTTTGACGGCACAGCTGAAAGGGAAATTTATGCTTACTTATGATGATACAGAAGAAATTAGGGAATTAGCCAAAAAGTACAGCCTTAACTTTAGGACAACCCCAATGAAGACGACACACCATATTCAAAAGAATGAAATTATCATCTCAGACAATTTTAGTTGGTGGAACTAAGGAAGAGGTACCACAAAAACAGAGCTTGGGATATACGTAATAATAAAAGAGGAGATGGTATATAAAATATCAACGTAATAGCTTGGAATAGTTATTTCAAATAGCTTCTTGTGCTACAATTAAATGGATAGCATTAATTGAAAAACTTCATTTATTAAGGAATCTGAAAAAAAGACATGAACCTGAAAAAAATAGAAGCCATCCTTTTTGACGTTGACGGGGTTTTGACCGATGGCCGCATTTACTATGACGAGACGGGAAATGAGTGGAAGGCTTTTCATGTACGTGACGGGTTGATGATAAAAAGAATGGCGGATATGGGCTTTCGATTCGGTGCCGTCACAGGCCGCAGCAGCCGCCTCGTAGAGCGAAGAATGAAAGAATTGGGCGTGCAATTTCTGATGCAGAAGTGCATGAATAAAAAGTCGGCATTGATGAAGTTCGCTGCAGACTATGATCTTGAATTTGAGCAGATCGCCTTTGTAGGAGATGATGTAATTGACCTGCCTGCGATGGCGCTGGCGGGGCTGGCCGCCTGTCCGGCCGATGCGGATGCGGAAGTGAAAAAGAGGTCGGATATTGTTCTTGAGCAAATCGGGGGCCATGGAGTGCTGCGTGAGCTGGGCGAGCGTCTGTTGAAAGCCCGGGAACAATGGGGCGAATTCATGCATCCGTTTGACCCGGCCACTGAAAAACCCGAAGAAGTATAAAGCATGATATCCTACAGCACATTAAAGGAAAATAGTTTTTTGATAGCCGGGCCCTGTGTCATCGAATCAGCAGACCTGTTGATGACCGTAGCCCGCGAACTCAAACGACTGGAACAGAAATATGCCGTCCCTGTGGTTTTCAAAGCCAGCTATGACAAAGCCAACCGCACTTCTGCATCGGCTTTCAGAGGCCCGGGCATGGAGGCCGGACTGGAAATGCTGGCCCGGGTGAAAAAAGAGTTTTCGCTTCCTCTGCTTACCGACATTCACGAAACACGGCAGGCCGCTCCGGTGGCCGGGGTGGTCGATATCCTGCAGATACCGGCCTTTCTCTGTCGCCAGACCGACCTTCTTCTTGCTGCGGCACAGACGGGGAAAATTGTCAACATCAAAAAAGCACAGTTTTTAAGCGGTGAAGACATGTATTATCCGGCAGAAAAGGTAAGGAAGGCGGGCAATGAACAGATATTGCTGACAGAAAGAGGCAATGTCTACGGCTACAACAATCTGGTAGTTGACTTCCGCAACATTGCCGAAATGAAGAAATTCGGCTATCCGGTAGTGATGGATTGTACGCACAGCGTGCAACGGCCGGGGGCTGCCGGTGGGGAGACCGGTGGCAATAGCGAATTTGCACCTCTGATGGCTTACAGCGCGAAAATATGGGGGGCCGATGCCTTCTTTATGGAAACACACCCCGACCCCGGCCATGCCCTCAGTGACGGAGCCAGCCAAATCAGGCTGGAGCAGCTTGAGGGCATTCTGGACCGTTTATTTTTATAATGATTCTTGCCATATGAAATATCAGGAAATCGCACGAAATACCATCCGGACGGAAATGGAAGGGCTCCGAACAATTGCCGAAAACCTGGACGGGCAATTTGACAGGGCCGTGGAGGAAATACTGGCCGGGAAAGGCAAGCTCATAGTGAGCGGCATGGGAAAATCGGGGCAGATAGGCCAAAAAGTGGCTTCTACGCTGGCCTCTACCGGCACACCGGCTTTTTTCCTTCATCCGGCAGAGGCCCTGCACGGTGACCTCGGAATGATTGATGATGCGGATATTCTGCTGCTGCTGAGCTACAGCGGAGAGACCGAAGAGATTTTGCAATTGCTGGCCTACCTCAAAGAGCACGGCAACCTGACGATTGGCATTACGGGAAAGCTTCGATCCACTTTGGCCCGCCATGCCGACATTGTCTTGAATGCCTCTGTTCCTGCCGAAGCCTGCCCCCTGCAGTTGGCTCCGACCACTTCGACCACAGCAGCCCTTGTGCTGGGCGATGCACTGGCCGTGGCATTGATGGAAGCCCGGCACTTTGAAGTAAAGGAATTTGCGCGCTTTCATCCCGGAGGAAAACTGGGACACAAACTTTTGACGACCGTAGGCGAGGCCATGCGAAGCGAGGATTTGCCTTTCGTAGACCTGAATATAGAACCGGAGGAGCTGCTCATCCGTATGAGCGAAGGCAAACTGGGGATGGCCCTGATTGGCACTCCTGACGATCTCAAAGGCATCATTACCGATGGAGACTTTCGCAGGGGCCTGCTGCGTTTTGGGTCGATGAAAAAAATGGACTTAAAAAAAATCCTGACCGCTGATCCGGTGATAGTCGAAGAGTCTATGGCATTGAGCGAGGTCGAAATGCTGATGAAGGAAAGAAAAATCACAACCGTTCCCGTGCGCAAAGGGGCACACATTACGGGGGTCTATCAAATTTTCAATTAGAAGTCTTTGCTGTCAAAGTTTCTTTCGCAGACTGCAAATGGTCTTGTTGTCGCGGGCAAAATAGTTGACCTCGTCCATGAGAGAATAGATGAGTTTGAGCCCCAGACCGCCTGCTTTTCGTTCATGAATCAACTCATCGAGTGATTTTTCCATGGCATCATCCAACTCATCGTTGTCAATCACTCCCACATCGCTGATTTCAACCGTAAGCTGCTTTTCTTCCCTGCGCACTTCGAGGCGAAGGACCTTGCTTACATCGCAGTTGTTGCCGTGGATAATGGCATTGGCACAGGCCTCGTCTACGGCCAGCACGATTTCGTGTTTGACTCCCTCGGCTACCTGAAACCCCGAAAGGGTGGCGTAGAGAAAGCGCCTGATATCCGCCAGTTTGGAAGGCGTACAGGTGGTGGTAAATTCAGACTTCATGGAGTTGATTTTTGGCCTGGGTAAAATCGTGGGTGATGGCTACTACTTTTTGCAGGCCCAGGATATTGAATACACTTTCCACGTTTTCGCGGAGGTGATAAAATACAAATTTCCCGTTGTGGCTTTTCAGCTCACTGATGTAGCTGATAAAAACACCCAAGCCGGCTGATGAAATATATTCGAGTTGCCTGCAATCCACGGCAATCTTGTAGTATCCGTCCGCAATGGCTTTGCTGATGATACGATCGAGGTTGATGGCCCCGTTGGCATCCAACTCTCCGACAAGGGAGATTTTCAGGGCGTCTTCGCTGAGTTTGCTTATTATTTCCATTTTTTCTCCGCTTTAGTTGTGATTTTTATTTTGTCCGTTCGCTTTTATTTTGATGGTCATCAGGCTCATGTCATCGCGAATGCTGCTGCCGCTAAAGGACTGCACTTCCCGCAGAATTTTTTTGTTCAGGCTTTTGCTGTCCAGCTCCATGTTGAGGTAAATACAATCACGCAGTCTTTCGTAGCCAAATTCTTCAAAAGCATCGGGGGTTCTCGACTCTACAATGCCATCGGTATACAAAACAATGATATCTCCGGCATGCAGTTTCACTTTGCGACTCATCAGGGTCTTGTCAAAACTTTCCCCGTTGATAATGCCGAGGCCGAGTCCGTCATCCTGCAGGGTATGTATTTTATGCTCTTTGGCATTGTAGTGTATGAGCGGACAATGCCCTCCCCGGACGTAGCGCAGCTCCTGTTTATCGAGATCGATCACCGCATAAAGCACGGTGATAAACATTCCTTTGTCAAAGCAGCGATTGACCGCCCGGTTGGCGAGGGAGAGAAATTCTTCGGGTTCCGGATCGCTGAGCATCAGCGACTGAAAGATGCCTTTCATCTCGGCTACATGCAGTGCGGCCGGGGTGCCTTTGCCCGATACATCGGCCATGAGTACGGCTATGGACTGATCTTTCATCACATGGCAATCGTAGTAGTCGCCTCCTATTTCTTCGGCAGAGATACCGTCCGCTGCGATATCGGCTTTTTTGCTGAGCGGAAATGCCTTCGGCAGCAGGCGTTTTTGCATTTCGCGGCCGATGGAAATGTCTTTTTCGAGCCGGGCTTTTGCGGCCACTTCCTGCAGGGTGCATACATGGCTGGCCGATAGCCGGGTGTGCCCCACAAAATGGCTGACCTCGCGGGCAAGGTGTTCATTCAGTCCGTTGGGTACTTCGAAACCCAGGCAGAGACGCCATTCGCTGCCGTCTTGCAAAGAAAAGGGATAAATGGCCAGAGAACGTATGGAAAGCACATGATTGCCCAGCACCGGATCTTTCTCCAGATCACGGACAAAAAGAAAATCTTTGGCCCGGTCGAGCTGAAAGTGGCCCGGATGGGCATGCAGCGAGTAGTCTATTCTCTTAATATCATTCAGGGAGATGCCTTCCACAATGGGATAGCCGTTTTCGGGGCTTTCGTTGTTGACACGGGTTACCCATGCCGCACTGGCCGAGGAGGAACTTCGGGTTTGCCGGGCAAGGGTAGCAAGAAGCGTATGCAGGTCATGGGTTTTTTCTGCTTCAAGGCCGACTTCGATCAGATGTTTTTTTTCTGCCTCGCGAATATCCAGGATGGCCGCCACCGGCAGGTGAAAAAGAAGAAAGAGTGCGGAAATCAGGCTGAACCCGAGGGTCAGGAATCCGGTGAGCACCACATAATGGCTTTCAGCCGTATGGATCGGGAGTTCATAGTGCAGTTCGGGAAAGAAAGTTTTCAGCAAAAGGATGCCGCTCAAAAAACTCAGGGCCAGCAGATAAAAGAGGGTGGACTTTCGAAGTTTACTGTCCAAACTGACGAGCCAGTCGACCCTGAAAAGCAATGAAAGACCGGCAGCCCCGGCTGTGGCAAACAGGGCATAGTTGAGCAGCGGAATGTCAAGGCCCCATGCCTGCAAAATGGGAAGAGCTGCCAGGCAGGTATAGAGGAGCAGGAGTGCTTTTCGAGAACGTGCAGACCCCTGCCGGCCGATGATTTGATAGCCCGCAACTGCCCCGGCCGTAAAGTAGAAAACGAGAAAAGCAGACTGCAGGCCTTTCATGATGAGCAGCCAGCGCGAAGGTGCCGCAGTGGCGGCCTCCCGGGGCATGAGCACCGCGGGCAGAAGAAGCAAAGCAAGCGTGATCAGACCGAGCACGCTGAGGCGGAGCAAATGCTCGGCCGCATGAAAACTGCCAAGCCCCGCAAGCAGCTGCCTGACAAGGAAAAAGGTGCCCAGGTAGAACGCAGCTTCGGTAAAGGCCTGCAAATTGGGCAGGTAAACAGGAGCCCGGTATCCCGCCAGGAAAAGCATTAACAGCCCAAAACTTCCGAGCGTGATCAATCCGGCCAGCCAGGTGAGCGATAGTGAATGAGCGATAGGGTTTTTCATGGTATACCAAAATCGAAAATACCCCTTAGGCGGGCATGACGCTCAGCCCTTTATTAACAGAAGTGCAGGAAACGGGCCCTTCTTGTCTACTATTTCAAGCGATTCTTTTAGAAGAGAATGCCCAGGCGAAGGCCGATATTTCTCAGACTTATTTTGTCATTAAAATAGGAAGCCCTGGAAATATCCGTAAATCCGTTGTTATAATACAGGCCGGCCATGACGGCAGTAGCACCACCCAAAGAATATTCAATTCCGGCACCTACATGAAGAGACAAGTTGAAAAGTTTGCTTGTTTCATTCTTCCTATTTTTGAAATTATAGGCATCATCAGGATTGTCTGCCTTTTGGTCGTATCTTGATGCAATCAGCAGGCCGGGGACAAAGCCCATCTGTCCGTAATACGTGATATAGCCTACTTCGTTGGTCCGCAAACGCAAAGTCAATGGAATTTCAACATATTGTAATTTGAGTTTTTGGGTGGCAGTGTAGCTTATGGCACCGTCAAGGCGCGTTATATTCTCAAAAGTGACATTGGCCATTCGGTGCGTAATTCCCGTACTGAAAGCATACCTTTCCACCTCTCCGAGGGTGAAATCAACAAGCAAACCGTAGTTGAGCCCTACGGACACCCCTCCCGAACTGATATTGCTGGCGAGGATGCGCGTAAAATTAAATTCGGGCGAAGCCGTTAACCCAAAACGGAATTGCTGGGCACTGAGGAAATGAAACGAGAGTAGAAAAATCAATGCAAAGAAAGCCTTTCTCATAATTTTACAATTTTGGTGATTAATCAGAGGACCACTTTTAAAAATGAATTTCAAAAATAAAACAATTTGTCTGATGCTCCCGCTGCTTTTTGCGGGCTTCTTGTCGTGTAATAAACCACGGGAAATACCGGTGCCGGATGTAGCGCACATAGACGTCAATTTGAATTTCATACGCCTTGACAGGATATTGAAGCAGGCAGATACGGCCGCCCCCTATGCGCCCCTGCCCCGGCTGGCTCAGGATTATCCCGGCATTTACGAATGTTATACGGGAAACATTTTGGGCTTTTTGCCCCACCGGGGGCAGGCGAAACCCGATCTGAAAGAAATTTCGGCTTACCTCAATTATCCGGGATTCAAAGCCGCCATGGACAGTGTGGCACGGGCATTTCCCGAGCTGGATGCGGTGCAGGAGGAACTGCATCAGGCGTTCAGGTACATGCGCTATCATCTGCCGCAGCGCCCGATTCCCGATGTCTTTACCTTTGTGTCCGAATACCGCTATGGTGCCGTCACCTGCTACGACTCCCTGCTTGGCATCGGCCTCGATATGTATCTCGGCAAAGATTTCACTTTTTATCCGGCCCTGGGGTATCCCCAATACATCATGAGGCGTATGACTCCGGAATTTATAGTTCGCGATGCCATGATGAGCCTGGCCCAGAATGATTTTGGCAGGGATGTTACCAGTGACCTTCTTCTCGATCGCATGATTCATCAGGGAAAATTGCTGTACTACCTCGATTTGACATTGCCCGAAACCCCGGATAGCATCAAAATCGGATACAGCGCAGCCGAACTGCAATGGTGCAAAGAAAATGAAGCGGAGATATGGGCCTATTTTCTGGAGGATGACCGGCTCTTTATGAACGATCGCATCCGGGGAAGCCACTACATAAGCACCGGCCCCTCGACCATGGGCATGCCACCCGAGGCACCCGGAAATGTAGGTTCCTGGGTGGGCTGGCAGATCGTGAGGGAGTTTATGTGGCAAAATCCGGAGATCAGTCTTGCGGAGCTGATGCAAATGCAAAACGGGCAGAAAATCCTCCGCCTGAGTGCTTACAAGCCCTGAAGCATTTTCGATTCAACTCCCGGGATCTGTGCTGCGGTCTTTTTCCGATGCGGCCAAAGTGACTTCCGTCAGGGCCCGGTCGTATTGGTCGATGAGGGTTTGCCAGTCGTAGCGGGCCACAAATTGCTCTGTTTTCTGTTTTCGCAGGAGCTGGATGCTGAAGAGGCGCTGTTGGAGGCGATTGGCCAGTTCGCGCTCATCATCTTCCGGGTAAAAGAAGCTGGCGTGAAGAGATTCGGGAACATGGCCGGGGTATGCCAGGCGAAGGGGCAGGAGGGGTTTCACATTGCAATACATGGCTTCCACTACGCTGCCGCCAAAGAAATCCTGAATGGATGTGACCGGCAAAATATCGGACAGGCATAGCCAGCGGGCGTATTCTTCAAAGCTTTCGGCATAGCCGAAGTGCAGCAATTCTTCCTGAAAAAAGTGGCGGGCCTCATCAAAAACAGGCGGGTACTTTTCGCTCCGGCTGCCGAGGACAATCAGGTGAAACGCTACGCCCCGCTCTTTGAGCATCTTCAAGACCCGGAAGAAGGACTCCGGAGCCTTGTCATATTCCCAGCGATGATTCCAGAGGATGACCCCTCTTTTCGGCCGCTCCCTTTTTTCCTCTTTCACCGGGTCAAATTTTTTCAAATCCATGCCGAGGGGCAACACCCGCGATTTCTTTTCTATGATCTCGATGCCCTCCTTGTTGTTGGGGGGCGGAAAGGATTTGAGAAATCCGGGCAGGGCATTGCAAAAGCTCTCGCGATGATAGGGGGAGTTGAAAAAGACCCGGTCGGCCAGAAGGGCAGAACTGTAGTTGATAAAGGCATAATGATGATCGCGGGCATTCTGCACGTCTCGATCCTGTGGCGACCAGGGATAGGTGAGTTGATTTTCGTGGAAGTAGAGCGCCACGGGGGTCGAGGCGCTTCTGCTGCGGGTCAGTGCCAGAAAGAGCCCCAGGTCGAGCATATCACTGGCCAGTATCAGATCGGCTTGCCGGGAGGTCTCGAGGAAACGCCCGGCCAGCGTGACGGCAGCACCGTGCATGCGCCACTTCCAATGTCTGCCGGGCAGCGTAAAAAGCTCGATTTCGTGGCTGCTGTATCTTACAAGGCCCTCGGCCCATTGGCGGTGAGACCCCCCGAAAAAGGGTTCAATGAGCGCAATTTTCATATCTTTCGATGCCTTTAAATAATTTGTAAAAAGAGGGCCGTTTGAAGATAAAATATTTTCCATGAAAAAGATATCCGTTCTCATTTCCGTGTTTTTGTTCTCCACAATGCTTTCTGCTCAGGAAGGTATTTACCAATTTAAAATGCCGGACATACAGGGCGACACGCATTCCTTTTCGGAATACCGGGGCAAGGTGCTGCTTATCGTCAATGTGGCGAGCAAATGCGGCTATACGCCCCAGTATGAGGCATTGCAGGCCTTGTATGAGACGTATCGCGACCGGGGACTGCTCGTGCTTGCCTTTCCGGCCAATGATTTCCTGAAGCAGGAGCCCGGCAGCGATGCCGAAATTCTGGAGTTCTGCCGTACGAAATATGGTGTCAGCTTTCCTGTTTTTTCGAAAATCCATGTAAAAGGGAAGAAAATACACCCGCTTTATCGCTATCTGCGCGAGGAGAGCGGCCGTGATGTAAAGTGGAATTTTCAGAAATACCTGATCGACCGCAATGGGAAAATTGTCAAAGTCTTTGCCCCGAAAATGAAGCCCGACTCGGAAGAAATGGTAAATGCGATAGAATCAATTCTGAACTGAAGTGCCCGTATCGGGATGAAAGGTGAATAGCACGGGAAGCTCAACCAGCACCGGAACGGGAAAGCCATCGATTTTGCCGGGGGTCCATGGCGGCATAAGGCGAAGCATCCGGATGACCGCAGAATCGCAATCGGGGCTCAGGCTTTCTTCGATTCGGTATTGCTCGGCCCCGCCTTCGCGGTTGATCACAAATCGGACCAGCACCTGTCCTTGAAGGCTGTCAGCCAGGGCCGATTCGGGGTATTCAAGGTGTGTCTGAATGAATTCGGGCAAATCACCGCGAAAGACAGGCGTTTCGTCCACATCGTTAGCTCCGAAAATCTGATTCTTTTTTTCTCCGCAAGCCGCAGCAAGAAGTGCCAGGGCAAAGAGTGTGATGCCAAACTTTTTAAACATTTTTCTTTTCTATTATTTTTTTGTAAGTAGTCATCAGCTATTAACTTAGGCGCTCCTTCCCTTTTGTGATACACTCGAATTTACGATTTCTTTTAAGGTTTGCCGCAGGGCGGGCGCTAAGAAATTGTATATAGCCGGAAAGGCAAAAGAATTAACAAAAACTTAAAAGCAAAACAAAACTTTGATTACACAATTACAAAGCCATACGATCTTCCTTTTCGGCATGCAGCCGTACTTTTGCACCGAGAATTTCAAACCTCTTTTTTTAACTAAATCAATATTGCTATGAAAAAAAGTCTACCTGTATTAGGACGCAGGCCACGGACTTTGGGTGCCATGCTGGCAACAGCTCTTATGCTGTTATTTGCAACCGCACTCAATGCCCAGATTACCGTAAGCGGAGTGGTGATGGATGCCGAAACCGGTGAAACACTGGTGGGGGCAAACATTTTAGTGGAAGGAAGCAACATGGGAACAGCCACTGACATTAACGGGGAATTTGTCCTCGAAAATGTACCGCAGAATGCAAAAATCACGGCCTCCATGGTGGGGTACAACCCTCAGACCAAAGCGGCTTCTCCTCATCTGAAATTTGAGCTTGAAGCCGGAATGCTTGAACTGACGACCCTTGAGATCGTAGCCAGCCGTGCCGATCGCGAAACACCCTTTGCCTTTACCAACCTGGGCAAAAAGGAAGTGACGGATCGTTTGGGTTCGCGGGATTTGCCGATGGTTTTAAACACGGCACCTTCCGTGTATGCAACCAACCAGGGTGGTGGAGCCGGTGACTCACGCATCAATGTCCGCGGATTCAATCAGAGAAATGTGGCCATCATGATCAACGGGGTGCCTGTGAACGACATGGAAAACGGATGGGTGTACTGGTCCAACTGGGACGGTGTGGGTGATGCCACTTCTTCCATCCAACTACAGCGCGGACTGAGCTCCGTCAACCTGGCTACTCCTTCTATCGGGGGTACGCTGAACATCATTACCGACCCGGCCGCTCAGGTCAGGGGAGGCTCCGTAAGGTCAGAGTACGGAAGCTGGGGCTTTCAAAAAACAACCGTATCTCTTCACTCGGGATTGATCAACGATAAATGGGCATTCAGCGGTACCATGGTCAGAAAAACCGGAGACGGATTTTACGAAGGAACCTATACCGATGCCTGGGCCTACTATTTCGGAGCATCTTTTAAAGCTTCGGACAAAGACCGTTTTGAGTTTTTTGCCATCGGTGCCCCGCAACGTCACGGGCAAAACCTTTACAAGCAAAACATAGCCGCATACAGCGAAGAGTTTGCGAGAAGCCTTCCTGATTATGACCCGGCCGCGCTCGATAAATTCAGAGAGCAGGGGCGTTCTTTTAACCAAAACTATGCTCCCGTGAGCCCGACTTATCGCGGCAAGCAATATTATGATATGTACCAAAAGTATGATCGTGTCAACCGCTCGGGTGCCAACTTCATTTTGGAAAGAGAAAACTTCTTCCACAAACCGCAACTCAACCTCAACTGGTACCATACCTTTAATAAAAAGCTTCAATGGGCCACTATTGCTTACTGGAGTGGTGGACGCGGTGGCGGAGCCGGCACATATGGCTCTGTGTATAGAAGAGATGCCCTGGGCAACCTCGGTGATGATGACTATAAATTTTACTACGGGCCTTCACCATGGACATGGGACTGGGATGCCACCATCGCTGTCAATCAGGCCGATTCGGGTACCTATTATGTAGATAAGAGAGCTATAGAAAAGGAAGCGGGCCAGTCGATCGGTATTCTGCGCAGCAGCCGGAACAATCAATATACGATCGGGGCGATATCCAAGCTTTACTATGATGTAAATGAGAATCTTCAGGTTTTGGTGGGCATCGACTGGCGTACCGCACAAATTCAGCATTACCGCGAAGTAAGAGACTTGTTAGGCGGGCAGTACTTTGTCTTCAGAGGCAATGACTTTGATACGGACCCCGAATCGTGGAAAAAAGGACTGGGAGATAAGATCGCTTATGACTTTACAAATACGGTAGATTGGTTGGGTGCATATGCACAGGCGCAATACACTACTGAAAAACTGTCGATTTTCAGTATGGTGGGATGGAATACAATCAAATATACGCACGTAAATCACTTTATTAATGCACGAGATGATGGCAATCCCAATACCGATTTTAATGAAAAAGGGGAACTGATTGCCAATAGTCCGAGCCTGGCAGGGTATCAGGCCAAGGGGGGTATTATGTATAAGGCAAGTACAAACTTCAGTTTTTATGCAAATGCCGGATATGTATCAAAAACGCCCATATTTGATGGTGTTATCAATGACAGAACCGGTCAGGTATTCGAAAACCCCGAGAATGAAAAGTTCAGTTCAATCGAGATTGGCGTAGACGGGCAATTTGCCGATGGAAAGATTGCCACCAAAGTAAATTATTACAATACGACCTGGAAGGATCGCACGCAGGTGCGCGGAATTACGCTGCAAGACGGGTCGGAGGGGGCCGTATATATTCGGGGAATGAACTCAAAACACTCGGGTGTGGAAATCGAAACGGCATGGAAGCCGGGCAGTTTCTTCCGGCTTGATCTTTCTGCATCTTTCGGAAACTGGAAGTTTACCAATGACGTATCCGGAAGTTATACGACCTACGTGGATGACTCGATTGTTACGGAGTCTTACAATTATTATGTGAAGGATTTGAAAGTGGGGGATGCTCCGCAGACACAGCTCGCCCTTTCACCTTCTTTCTTTCCGGCCAAAGGCCTCATGCTGCAGTTTGTATATCGTTACTATGCCAGAAATTATGCAGACTGGGATCCCTTTAGCAGGGATGATGAGAATGACAGAGTGCAAAGCTGGAAAGCTCCCAACTACGGGGTGGTTGATTTTCACACCCGCTACACCCTGCCTTTGGGTGTGAAAGGAATGAAAGCCGAAGTTTTTGCACATGTGTTTAACCTTATGAATAACCTCTTTATTCAAGATGCGGTTGACAACAGCCGTTACAATGCTTTTGACGGAGACCATGATGCCGATGATGCAGAAGTGTTTTTCGGGATTCCCAGGAATATAAATGCCGGATTCCGGATTACTTTCTGACCCGGTTTTTCGATAAAATCAAAATGCGGCATGGCCTCCGGGCGATGCCGCATTTTTTTTACCCCTGCTCAATGTGGCGAAGCAGTGCCTGATAATATCTTTTGTCGCTCCGGTAAGCCGGATGATAAGAAAAGAGGGACTGCAAAGCCTGCCGGCAGTAGTAGGCCGCCAGCTCCTTTTGGCCGAGTTCTGCTTTGATGGCTGCAATAAATCCGTGAATGTAAGCTTTGATGTAATCGTTGTTTCTGCGTGCAATCCGCAGTGCGTAGCGTGCCGTCTGCAGGGCCTGGTAAAGGTGCTTCTCGCGATAGTGCTCCAGGGCCCTGTCAAAAATGGAACGGGCTTTCTCTTTTTGTGAAGCCTTGCCTGTCAGTGTCTGTTGATTTTTCATAGCGTATTGTTTTGATTCAAAGATGAGAAGCCGCTCCGCAGCCTATTTGATGTGTGAATATTTTTTCAGAAGCAGGCATCCTTACTTGGAAAGCCTTCCCCCTCAGCCTTATATTTGCAGGAAAGAAAGCGGATATGATTGAAGCGTTTAAAAACCTGAGCCGGGAAGAGCAGGACTATCTCCTGAAAGTACCCGTGATGCTGGCCATTCTCATTGCAGGAGTCGATGACGACATTGACGACCGGGAGATGGAATCTGCCAGAAAGTGGGCCCAATACAAAAGAATTACAAGCGACCCCTTGCTGATACCCTACTACGAACTGGTGTATAAGCACTTCGAAGAGAATATGGAATCGCTGATTATGGATTATCCTTCCATGGCCTCCTTGCGCAATCCCATCATTAAAAAAGAGCTCGAAAAGATAAACCCGCTTTTTGAGAAGCTTGATCCGGAGTTTGCCGTTGCCCTCTACGAAAGCCTGAGACGCTATGCCAAATATGTAGCGGAAGCTTCCGGAGGATTCCTCGGCTTTTTTAAGGTGAGTCCCGAGGAAAAAGAATTGCTTGACCTGCCCATGATCAAGAATCCGGCCGGAGAAAAATGAAAAAGCGCAGCCGGTCTGCGGCATTTGCCATCTCCGATGTGCACGGATGTGCTTCCACATTCGCTGCTTTGCTTTTTGAGAAATTAAACATTCAGGCGGGTGACCGTCTTTTTCTTCTGGGCGATATGATCAACCGGGGGCCGGAGTCCCGCTCTGTGCTTGACATGATATTCCATCTCGAAGAGGAGGGTGTACGGCTTAGCTACTTGCGCGGCAACCACGAAGAGATATTGCTACAGGCCGCTGAAAGCGGGCAAATGGAGCAATTGCTGCGCTATGGCGGAGCGGCTACCTTGAAGAGCTTTGAAGTGGAAATCCCGGCCGAAATCCCCGAAAAGTACCTGGCTTTGATTTCCCGCAGCAAATTCCACACCCATTACCGGGACTTTATTCTGGTACATGCAGGCTTGAATCTGAGTATTGATGATCCTTTTTCCGACAAAGAGGCCATGCTCTGGATTCGTGAAATGCCAGAGAAAAGCGCTAAACTGCAAGGGCTGACGATCGTGCACGGCCATACCCCCCGGGACAAGGAGCAGATAAAAAATCAACTAAAAAAAGGGAAGCGGCCGCCAATCATCAATATTGATGCGGGCTGTGTGTATGAGCGGCCCGGGAGCCGTCTTTGTGCTTTCGACCTTGACAGGGAGGAGTTTACATTTGCCCGCAACAGAGATCACTGAAGCTACTCAATATCGGTGCTCAGTTTAAAACGCAGTATGCGGTTGTTCCCCTTGTCGGCCACATAAACCGTCTTTTTGAAATAACAGACGCCCGAAGGGTCGATAAACTGAAACG
Source organism: Chitinophagales bacterium (assembly GCA_026981615.1). Classification (GTDB taxonomy): domain Bacteria; phylum Bacteroidota; class Bacteroidia; order Chitinophagales; family S012-47; genus S012-47. The sequence goes on along the minus strand of JALSIH010000024.1, from coordinate 12,642 downwards.
GTCCGCTGCCCTCGCCTCCGAATGAAGCCAGTATCTGTTTCGTGAAATTGCCCGTGGGCGGAGGATTCACTCCTTCGTAACCGCTTTGCGTAAACTGGAAAAGAGAGTCGAGTTCGGTATCGACAATGAAAATATAACCCGTGGCATCGGGGGCAATGAAGATATCGGCCGGCTGTTTGAATCGATTGGGCTGGTATAGAAAACGGCTGGCTTTTGAAGTGTCCTGTTCGATAAGGGCCGGATTTTCAAGATATACGATACCGGCAGCAGGGTCTTCGACTTTTCGAATCCAGAGGGCTTTGTACACTGCGTTTTCCTTGCCCTGCAGGATGAGGAAGTCTTCGCTTTCATTCACCCCGAAAATGCGCTGCGGAGGTGCGGCAAAAGTAGCAATGGCGCTGGGGTCGAGGACGGACTTCAGACTGGATGTTTTGGGGTTGAGGCCATTGGCATATCCGATATTCTCACCGTTCTCGTCAAAAAACAACACCGCATTGTCGGGGCGCGAGATGGAGGCCAGATCATTGCGCGGGCCGCTGCGGGTCACGTAAAGCACATTCACCGAATTGGTGGCCAGGCCCGTAAAACGTACGGCCTCGTCATCGGCACCGCGGAATGCCGTGTTTTGCCGGCTTTTGTCGGCAAATGGGTGAATGAGGGTATCAAGAATCTGCACCGGAGCCGAACCGGCCGTGTTTGCAAGATGATAAATGGCGCTAAGCTTGCGCATGCTTCCGTCCACTTCCTTTTCTACCTCCCCGATGACGTAGGTATGTAGACGTCTGTCCTGAATCACATCGCTGGCCCCCGGTATGGCGATGGTCCTTTGCAGTGCGCCTGTCTGGTCCATCACATTCAGGCCGTTGTCGTCTATCACGTAAATCATCTCATCGTAGCCGACATAGACATCCACCGGGTTGCTGAAAAAATCCCAGATCGGCAAAATGGGCACATAGCCGACCTCCGAAGGATTCAGGCGGGGGTCAATGGCCCCTTCTTTGAAAATTTCCTTTACCGTTTCATCCTGCTTTTTGCCCAGCAGGAAATCGCAGGAGGCTCCCTGAAAAGCCAGGTAGAGCAAAATCAGGGGCAATATGCTTTTTTTCTTTTTCATCGCAGTGATATTCCCATGGTGAAACGGTGGCTCATGCCCAGTCGTGTTTTGTGCAGGTAGCCATAGTCAAAACGCAAACGGCCGAAGCTTCTTTTCAGGTCAATGCCGAAGCCAAAGGATGGCAGACCGGACTCATCCATCCCGAGCAGGTAGCCGGCCCTGAGGTAGAGGAGGTGATTCCAGAAGTATTCCGTGCCGATCCCGAGGGTTTCGTTGTTGTCGGTCGGGTGATTCAGTTGCAGGGCCAGTGTCCAGCGGTTTCGTTCGTTCAAAACGGGATCCCACGAGAAGCCCAGGCGGAAAACCGATGGAATGGAAATGGACTCGAAATCGCTGACCTGTGTATTGCCTGCCAGGGTCACTTTGTCGATGCTGCCGCGGGGTGTGGTGTTGAATCCGAAATTGCTCACGCCCACGGCAAAGTGGGTATTGGCCAGGCCCACATCATACTGGAATCCGAAATCGAAGACCAGGCCGTGTGTGTTGATGCCGGCAATGCCTTCATAGATGTATTTGGAGGTAATGCCAAACTGAAACTGATCGGTAAGCTTGCGGGCCAGCGTCAGGCCGAGGGCCATGTCCGTGGTGCGGAAAGTCTGGCCGGTTCCCTGCGGCATAAATTCCGTGGTGACGGGCATATCTCCCGAATTGAGATAGACCATTCCCAGCCCGAGGTAGGTGTCGGAGCCCAACGCCCTGACAACCCCGATGTGCTGCAGGGTAATGTTTGAGAAGTATTGATTGTGTCCGCCTGAAAAGTGCCAGTCGAAAGTGTCGACACCTGCAATGCCGGCCGGGTTCCAGAAAAGGGCCGATACATCGTCCACCGTGCTGATATAGCTTTCGGCCATGCCTGCCGAGCGGGCATCGGGGCCGATTTTCAGAAACTGAAAGCCGGTTGTGCCCGTGCGGCTGTCGCCAAATGACGGAAGTATCTGGGCCTTCAAAAGGAGCAAAGGGCTCAGAATCAGGAAAGATATGATCAAAATACGTCTGTACATGAAGGGTTCAAAATTATTGAAAATATTGACTGCACGACAGATAAGGAGTCATTTATTTTGCCCCGTCACTTCTTTCTCTAATTTTGAATGAATAAAATGAAACAGCTATGATGGAATGGATGGATCAGGCCATACAGGCCTATGCCGGGGAACACACTTCGCCCGAGCCTGCCGTATTGGCGGAGTTGAGCCGCCTCACACATGAAAAAGTGCATAGCCCGCAGATGCTCTCGGGCCATTTGCAGGGGCGTTTTCTTGCGCTGCTGAGTCGTCTTCTGTCCCCCTCGCTGATTTTGGAAATCGGCACCTACACGGGCTATTCGGCCATATGCCTGGCCGAAGGTTTGCGCCCCGGAGGAAAATTGATCACCCTGGACAACGACCCGCAGGTAACGGATATCGCCCGAAGATTTTTTGAAAAGGCGGGCCTTGCCTCGCAGATTGATATCCGCCTCGGAGAAGCCTTGCAACTGATACCCGGCATTGAGGGAAGCATGGATATGGTCTTTATTGATGCCGACAAGCGCAATTATTCAAAGTACTTTGATCTGGTCGTTGACCGCGTACGCAAAGGCGGACTTATCGTTGCCGACAATGTGCTCTGGAGCGGAAGAGTGACAAAGGAGGAAAAAGACAAGCAAACGGCAGCACTGGATGCGTACAACAAAAAAGTATTGGCCGATAAGCGGGTGACTGCATTGTTGCTGCCCGTGCGAGACGGCCTCAATATTGCCCAGAAAATTGTATAGCAGGCACTAAGCGGTGTGCAAGTAGAGTTGGATAGGGCGGCTGTCCGCTTATTTTTGTAAAATGCGAAAATCCGTTTCATTCCCGCTTTCTTTCTTTTTGCTTCTGCTTTCCGCTTCGGGGCTGAAGGCCCAGGGCAGCCTCCGTACCGAGGATTACATAGCCCTTTACAAGGACGTGGCCGTTAGTGAAATGTATCGTACCGGAATTCCGGCCAGCATCACACTGGCCCAGGGTATTCTGGAAAGCGGCTCGGGAAACAGCCGTCTGGCTGTGGAGGCCAACAATCATTTCGGCATCAAATGCCACGAGTGGAACGGTGATTTTATCCGCGAAGATGACGATGCCGCCAATGAATGTTTTCGCAAATATGAGGATGCCATGCAATCCTACATTGACCACTCCGAATTTTTGATGAGCCGTTCGCGCTATGCCTTTTTGTTTGACTATAGCCGCAGCGACTACAAGCGCTGGGCACACGGCCTCAGGAAAGCCGGCTATGCCACCAATCCGAGATATGCCCACATTCTGATTGATCTGATCGACCGCTACGATTTGCACCGTTTTGATACGGCTGCCGACCCGCAGCTGGTATATCACCCCGGCCCGCTGCCCGATGACCCGGTGGCCGCGAAAAACGAAAGTCCCCGGACGGAATATCCGAAGGGAATCTTCGAAAACAACCGTGTAAAGTATGTCATACTTCAGCCCGGGGCCAGTCTTGCTTCCGTTGCCGCAGCTTACGATATCCGGCCGGGGCGTCTGATGCGCTACAATGACCTGGGCGATGGGCGAAAGCCTGCACCGGGTTCTTTCATTTATCTCCAGCCCAAACGCAAATCCGGACGACAGAAAAAATACCGCGTGAAGGAAGGGGATGATATGTATTCCATTTCACAGAACTTTGCCGTCCGCCTCGAAAAACTCTATGAACGCAATAAGATGCAGGCCGGGGAAGAACCCGTGGCGGGCGAAACGATCTATCTGAGGGGAAAAAGAAAAAGCCCGCCCCGCCTGCGAAACGAAGAGCCGGAGCCCCTAGTTGGCAAGCCGGCAGCCGGGAATGATCTACCCCTGATAAAAGAGAACCCGCGTCCGGCAGCCGGCACCGGTGTGGATACGATCACGCCACTGCGCAGGGCAAATCAGCAGGACCCTTATCAGGACCTGAAAGAGGAAAAGGGGAAATACCTCTATCCCGGGGACGCGGAACCGGCAATGAAGGCAGACGCCCCGGGCAGCGGCAGAAATGAAATGGAGGGCCCGGCAGTGGAAAAGGAAACCTGGCTCTATCATACGGTAGAACCCGGGCAGACCCTTTATGCTATCTCGAGAATGTATGAAGTAAAGGTGGAGCAGATAAAAAATTGGAATGACCTGAAGGACAATACCATTAAAGCCGGTGAAACGCTGATAGTAGGAATGAGCGAATGAATTAGTTTTGCGAAATGAAGAATATCACGATTCGAGACAAGGAATTTACTCCGTTTATTTCATATGATGAGATAGAAATACGCATCCGCGAGCTCGCCCGCAGGGTGAACGAAGATTATGCAGAGCGTGAACCGCTTTTTCTGGCCATTTTGAACGGCTCCTTCATGTTTGCTGCCGATCTCTTTAAATATCTGGATATCTCCTGCGCCATTTCCTTTATCAAACTGGCTTCGTACAAAGGCACCACATCCACGGGCACGGTCGTCAGCCTGATCGGGCTGGACGAAAGCCTGAAAAACCGGGATGTCATCGTTCTTGAAGACATTGTGGACACCGGAAAGACCCTTTCCAACCTTCTTCCGTCCATCGAGGAGCACAGTCCCGCATCGCTCCGGGTGATGACCCTGCTCAACAAACCCGATGCGCGAACCCATCAGGTGCAGGTCGATTACGTGGGATTCGATATCCCCGATAAATTCATTGTCGGCTTTGGCCTGGATTATGACGGACTTGCCCGCAACCTCCGCGATATCTATCAGCTGGTAGAGTGATGGCCGTTCCGAATAAATTTGCTCCGTCATCCAATTTCTGCAGGGCAGCTATTGGATGATCACCGGAACACTCTCGGAGTAATCATCGGCATCAAACTGAAGCAGGTAAAGGCCTTTCCCGTATGGACCCAGCTGTATCCGCTCAGTCGTCCTGTTCCCGGCCACTATGCTGCGGGTGATGAGCAGCCTGCCCCTGGCATCATACACCCTCAGCCGGTATTTCAAAAGATGATTCCCCCGGTGATCAATGTAGATATCTCCACTGCCCGGATTGGGATAGACCGTGAAGCGATTTTCCTTTACGCCTTCATCGACCGTCATCGGGTAGCCCACGGTAAATGACTGTGCGATTTGGGCTCCGAAATTGGGCTGAAACTGCCGGAGTGTGGAGAATCCGTCCATCAGCCGGGCATAGCCGTTTCCGTCATTGTTGGCAAAGAAACTCAACCCGTCACCCCCGCGGTCGTAAAGCACCAGGCGGTAGCAGCCCGTATCCAGCCTGAGGGTGTCTTTGTAGAGGGTGTTGGACTTAAAGTTGTCTCCGCTTTTGACCACATTGCCATCCTGGTCAAAGATTTTGTAATGGCTTTCATTGCCGGCTGCATTGGTGCGCAGCCAGAATATCAGGGTGGGCGGATATTGGGGGACTTTCTCAAACTCCGTTTTCATCATGTCATTTTCGGGGTGTTCGTCTGCCACCCCGTTCGGATTTTCCGTCTTTGCCACAAATACGGCTCTCCCGCTCCACGATCCGAAGTTGGCCAGCGGCAGGGTCACTTCTTCGCTTTCCATGAATGCCAGATTTCCGCTCCACTGATAGCTGTGCATCTCAGTGTTTTCCACTCCGTAGCGTATGGTGAGCGATTTGAGCACCTCGCTGCCGCTGTTGCGTATGCGCACTACCGGATTGGAGCAGATGGGATTGAAGCGCTTGTAATAGGCCCATTTGTTGGGAGAAATAATCATCTCCATTTCCGCATCATTTCGGAAATTGGGAGCACCGTAAGTGATTAACTGAGCTTCGATGCGCCAGTACGGTGCCGAGCCCTGCCCGTTCCAGTTGTATCCCGCTTCCATATCGTAATCTATGCCGATAGAGTCACCGGGCGTATAGAAGGGTGTCAGTTCATATTCATCCACATTTACTTCGGCACCGGGGCACCAGTTCGTACGACTGTAAATCCAGGTACCTCCTTGCGGATAGACGGGATTCATGTCGCAATTGTCGCGCCACAGGTATTGCCCGTAGCGTTTGCTGCCGTTCACTTTGATGTCGTTGTTGGTCGGGCAAAACTCCGCGCAGTTGCGGTTTCCTCCGAATCCGTGTCCCGTATTGGTGATGCGTAGTTTCGCTCCTTTTTCATCCTCGCGGGTTTGAAAAGTTTTCGCTACCAGAAACTCCGTCTCCAGGGAAGCATCATAGCGGTGTCCTCCGGTATATACATTTCTGATTCGTTTGACATCACGGGGCGGGGTGCCCTTGATCATGACAAACTTCATATCCAGAAACTCCTGATTGTTGCCGGCAGACAATTCCACCGAATCGGCAAGGAGGGGAGCAAAGTCGGTGACATCAATTTTCCAGGTGAAGCCTTCTCCGTCTCCCTGGGCCCCGAGGTCGAGACCTATGCCGTAAGGTGTGATGTAGCGCAGGAGTTCATAGCGATTGACCACTTCGAAAGGGGCTCCGTAATAGGGTGCATCGCTTCGATAGATCGTGGTGTCGGGCTTGGCAGGCATCGAGTCGCTGATCTGACCGTTGCCTGCGATGCTGTATTGCATGCCGGGCTCCCACACCATAAGTGTATCGCTGGCGGCAGAGGGGTCTGTCGCTGAGGCGTAAAGCACGAGCGAGAGGGGGTCGCGGACGATGCTGTCGATCACATAGCGTGTGTCATTCTGTGTGCCGGAGATGCCCTGTATGAAGCGGATGGCCGGGCGGAGGGGGCTGCCGGCAAAGTCGCGCTGCAGGGCCTGCCCGGGATGGCGGTGAATACCCGGAAGTCCGAACATGTGTCCGTCAAAGGCCCTCCCCGATTGGTCCTTTGCAAGCGGATGCTGATCCTCGTCAAAAGGATAGTAAACCAGGAGGTGAGCGGGGGCCGGATTGGCCGCGGCCACACTTTGACGGCTCAGCCGGGAAATGTCCTCCGGACTCAGCACGGTGTCCCATACGGCAAATTCATCAATGGCTCCGTCAAAGTTTCCGCTGCCAAAGGCGTTGGCTCCGATAAGGAAAGTGCTGATGCCTGCCATCGATTTTTTCCTGCCGCTGCCTTCGTGCCACTTTGCTCCGTTTTTATATATCCGCATGATGCCCGTGGTCGCATCTTTGGTGAATACCCAGTGATTCCAGGCTCCTTCTGTCTCGGTGCTTGTGGCGGCTTTGTCAATCCGGTCGTAGCCGCTTCCGTCATTTCCTGCATCCCAATATATCCGGCCGTTGCTCCAGGGGAAATGAACATTGAGCAGCCGCTGGCCGTCCGCATTGCGGGCTTCGAAGAGGTAGTCGTTTTGCGGTTGAAAAACGGGGTTGCCTTTGACCCGGATACTGATGCTTACTTTCTGATCAAGGCTTGCCACTGCCCCGGCCGGCACTTCTACATAATCGTTGTCGCGAAAGAAGAGAAAGTGGTCGCTGCCGCCTCGTATGAGCTGCTTTCCGGGGCCCTTGTTCTCGAGCCAAAGGAGATTGGCCTCTCCGGGTGCATAATTGTCGAATGAAAAAGAAAAAAGGATATTGGATTGTCCGTCCCAGTTGAAGGGGGTATCAAAAACGAAGGCCTGCCAGCCGGTATCTGCAAGGGTCGTATTTCGTTCATAGACGGTCAATCCGCCAGCAAGTCCCGAAAGGCCGGGATAAATAGAATCGGTAGTGATGTGGCCTGCTCCGATGCGCAGCTTGCGCAGCGGACTTCCGGCATGGGCTATGCGCAGCTCCAAGCCGTAGATGTTTCCGGGCTGCAAGCCGGCTGCAAGGAGCTCGTCTGCCGTCCAGAGGGAAAAAGACCGGGCAGCTGAAAAATTACTGCTCAGGGGGATATTGCCGGCCACCTGCGCCTTGCCCAAAGTGACCAGGGAAAGGTTTTGCGAATCGCTGATGGCAGCTATTTTTTCGCTGCGGCTGCGAAGGGTCCATACGGGGCTTCTTTTGTATGCAAAAGAATCCGGGGAAGCTCCCTTTACCTCGAAAGAAGGTTGATAATAGAGGGTGCTGTCCATGAGGCCCGTATGTTCGTAGAGGTATGTGTAGGTCAGGTAATCCCACTCACCGCATGGATAATTGTCCTGTGTGGTGCCTTTGTCGCATTTCAGCTTGTAGTAGAGCCATACCTTGCGGTAGCGGTTGCTGTCAGGAGGAAACTGAAACCAGCCCCTCAGGGAAGAGCCGTAGGTAAAGGTTTGAACGGTAAGGGTGTCTTCCGGGCCCCCCTGTGCCGTAAGGAGGGCCGCATTGCCAAGGCAGAAAAAAAGAAGAACAGCCGGCAGAAAGCGTAAGAATCGCAGCATAATTTTGATTTTCAGAATTTTAACGGGTATTAAATATAAAAAGCCTTCGGAACAAATGGCCTTTCATAGCGGGCAGAGGGCCATGGAAGATTGGCCGCTTTCTGTCTTTGCATGGATAATTCCGGAAAGGACACAATAAAAAAGCCTCTTTGTGGCTTTTCGCTGCAAATTGCTAATTTGCAATAATGAAAATGAAGCCTGCCAAAGTATTCGTGTTTTCAGCCGTTGTGGTCTTGTTTCTTGTTGCCGTTTCCTGCGAAAGCGGCAAAAAAGAAAAAAGGCATAAGCAAGGGACTTATTTGCATGAAATCATGCGAGCGCGCGCAATAAAAGATTCGCTGTTTCGAATTCCGGGCCAGTCGCCTCTGCCTACGATTTCGGCCATGGATACCTTCGAAGGTTTGCGTTATTTCCCGCCCGACAGCAGCTATCGCGTCAAGGCATTTTTTGAGCGAATAGAGGACGGTCAGCCTTTCCGCATGGAGTCAACCGGAGAGGTTCGGGATATATACCTCCCCTATGCGCGGGTTCACTTCCGTATCAGGGGCAGGGAAGAGGTGCTCACGGTATTTCAAAACCTGCGTCTCCTGCAGGAAGATGCCTACCAGGATTATCTTTTCATACCCTTTCGCGACTCCACAAGCGGAAGGCTGAGCTATGGTGGCGGTCGCTATCTGGATATCCGCATCCCCGAAACGGATAGCATCATTATTGATTTCAATAAGGCGTACAACCCCTACTGCGCATACAATTATGAGTATTCCTGTCCGGTACCACCGGAAGAAAACACCCTGAGCGTTGCCATAAAAGCGGGCGAGATGGCCTATCCGCATTATCCATGATCGACTTTCCGGACAAGCATGTTGTTTTATTCGACCGGAGCGGTATCCGGATAAAATTTTATTATACGGGCATTCAGAAATGGATACTTCTGGGTTTCGGGATATTGCTTGTATCGGGTCCGGCCATTGTCTTTTTTGCCGTTATAGGTCTGCTGGCGGATATGCAAATTGAAGGAACGGAGCAGCCCCGGATTGCCCGTCACCAGTTGATGAGGAGCTATGTGCGCATGGCCTACGGCATGATACAATTGGGCGGCCCGGTTCGCCCGGCCGATGAGGAGCGGGTCATTGAACTGCTGGCATCCCTCTTTGATGCCGGGCGGGACAGCTATGAACTGCCCCGGACAGAAACGGCCGTTCCACCGGCCGATGTAGAAGCACTGGCGAGGGCCTTGCAGGGTGCCATCAGCGAGGAAGAAGCGGGCAAACTGCTGACTTTCATCTTGCAGGCGGCCGGAGAGGATCGATTAAATGACCGCATGGTGCGGCTTCTGCACCGGCTGGCCGGCATTCTGGATGTGGAGGTGCCGTCCTACCGGAGGGCCCGGCAGGCTGTATTTACAGGTCTGACACTGGCTTATTCGATGCTGAATCTCACTCCGGATGCCAGTGATGAAGAACTGAATGACGCCTTTCGCAGCCTGGCCAAGCGGCATCATCCCGACAAGTTTGCTTCAGAAGACGAGGAAACCCAGCGAAGGGCGAAAGAGAAATTTCAGGAAATTTTGCAGGCGTTTGAAGAAATAAAAGCCAGCCGGGGGCTGTCCTGAGGAAATATTTCCAGGGTCTTTTACGTCTCTTCTAAAGCACACACAGGTCCAATCATTAACTTTGTATTATGTTGTTTAAAATTTTCTTGTTTGCATTAATTGTTTACTACGTTTCGCGCCTCTTTATCCGGCCGTTTATGTCCGGATATAAAGAAGAGCGCCCTGCACCGGGCCCGCGTTTCAGAGAAAATCGCCCTCCGCAGAAAAAGAAAAATATTACGGATGAAATCGGGGAGTATATCGAGTATGAAGAAGTAAAGGAAGATTAAAAAAAGGAAAAGCCATGAATCTGAAAAGTCGTATTGATGAAGAGTTGAAATCAGCCATGCGTGCCAAAGACCAGGCCCGGCTGCGTACACTTCGGGCCATAAAGACTGCCTTTGTGCTTGCCAGCAGCCAGAAGGGGGCCGGTCGCGATATTGACGATGCCGATGCACTGAAAATATTGCAAAAGCTGGCCAAGCAAAGAAAAGATTCGCTGGAGATATATGAACGCGAGGGAAGGGAGGATCTGGCAGTCGTGGAGCGGGAGGAGTTGAAGATTATTCAAACGTTTCTGCCTGAAGCCGTCAGCGAGGAAGAACTGGAAAAAATACTCCGTGAGATCATCGAGCGCACGGGGGCCAAAGAGCCCCGCGACATGGGGCGGGTGATGGGCGCTGCTGCGGCCAGGCTCGCGGGCCGGGCCGACAACAAAAGCATAGCGGCCCTCGCCAAAAAGTTGTTAAGCTCCTGATTTATGTATATCGATCTGGCATTTGTGCTGGTGGCGGCTCTGGGCTTCCTGACCGGATACCGGAAAGGAATCCTGCATTCCGTCTTTTTTTTGCTGGGTTTGGTGCTTGGAGTGTACGGGGCATTGCATTTCTCGCTGGAGCTTACGGAGTTTTTGAACGAACAGTTTAAGATCGATCCGCACTATCTGCCTCTTCTTTCATTTGCACTGCTGTTTTTACTCATTACGGGCATGCTCCTTTTTTTGGCCGGAGCACTGGAAGCCATTTTGAAGGCACTGAAACTCAACATGATCAATAAGCTCAGCGGGGCGCTTGTATGGGTGCTCCTGTCGCTCTTTATCTTCAGTACGGCCCTCTGGTTTCTGGCGCGCTATCAGCTCCTGCCGCAGGACGAGCTTCAGCGCTCATTGAGCTATCCGCTGATAGAGAGTTATTCTCCGGATCTCATAAAAAAGCTGGAAGAGCTGGCTCCCTATGCACGCAAAAGCTATGAGGAACTGGACTCCCTCATCCACACGGAGCGAAAAGGCGCAAAGTAATTTATCCGGAGTATTGTAAAGTGCTGACGGCAACCCGATCTTAAAAATATCCCCTATTTTTGTTTATCATTAATAAGTAAATAGCCTTCGATGAAATTTGATATAAAGGAAGAAGGAAAATTTAAATATGTGGAAGAGGGGGAGGGGCCTGTCTTGCTTTTCTTGCATGGTCTCTTCGGAGCACTTAGCAATTATCAATATCAGGTAGAAGCTTTTAAGGACAAGTACAAAGTGGTCATACCGATTTTGCCCATTTTCGAATTGCCTCTTCACCGGGCCACACTGAGCGGCCTGAGCAACTATGTCAAAAAATTTGTAGCCTACAAAGGATACCGTGATATGACGGTCATCGGAAATTCTTTGGGCGGACATATCACACTGATGTATACGCTTGAAGAGCCGCAAAAGGTGAAAGCCATTGTATTGACGGGCAGTTCGGGTTTGTTTGAGCAATCGCTCGGAGATACTTTTCCCAAGCGCGGAGATTATCAGTTTATTAAAGAACGCACCGAATACACTTTTTACGATCCGAAGTCGGCCAGCAAAGAGCTGGTCGATGAGGTGTTTGAGATCGTCAACAATCGCAGCAAGGCGATACGGGTTATTTCCACGGCTAAATCAGCCATTCGCAATAACCTGGCGAAGAAATTGGGCAAAATCATCCAGCCGGCCCTTCTGATATGGGGGGCAGATGACCGGATTACCCCGCCATTCGTAGGCGAACAATTTAAAGAATTGCTTCCCAACGGGGAGTTGCATATCATTGATAAGTGCGGCCATGCACCGATGATGGAGCGCCCCGGAGAATTCAATGCGCTGCTGGCTCAGTTTTTGGAAAAGGTTTATCAAAGACCCTGATCATGCGTGCTTATGAACTGATTAGCGAAGCCATTCCACCCCTGAAAACATCCGACAGCATTCACCGTGCTTTGGAGTTGATGTCAGAATACAAGGTAAGTCACCTGCCGATTGTCAACGAGGCCCAATTTCTGGGGCTGGTATCGGAAGAAGAACTGCTGGAGGCCGGAGATACCGCACGGGCAGTCGGAGAGCTCCGGCTGAGCTACTACCGCCCCTATGTGCAGGAGAACGATCATTACTTTGAGGTGATCCGGCTGGTGAGTTCGCTGCGCCTCAGTTGTGTACCCGTAGTGGATGAAGAAAAAAATTACAAAGGCTGTATTCTTCCGGATGCCCTTGTATTTGAGATGGCACGCCTGAGTGCCGTCAACGAACCGGGCGGGGTGCTTACGCTTTCGGTTAATTCAAGAGACTATTCGGCATCTGAGATCACACGCATTGTAGAGTCAAACAATGCACTGGTGCTTAGCCTGCTGACCCGGTCGAAGCCGGGCAACGGGCGTATAGAGGTGGTGCTGAAGTTGAACAGGGAAAAC
>JALSIH010000023.1 GCA_026981615.1 Chitinophagales bacterium | reverse complement strand
CTGGAAACTGCCCATCAAAGAAAAGATTGAAATCATCGCCCGCGAAATTTACGGAGCAGACGGAGTGGATTATACCGCACAGGCACGCAAAGGGCTGCGGCAGATAGAGGCCCTCGGCCTCAATGAACTGCCGGTTTGCATGGCCAAAACCCAAAAATCCCTTTCGGACAATGCCGCCCTCCGGGGCCGCCCCCGAAACTTCAGAGTGACCGTCAGGGAGTTTGAATTTGCTTCCGGTGCCGGCTTCGTCATTCCCATCCTCGGCAATATGATGCGCATGCCGGGCCTTCCGGCCGTGCCGGCCTCCGAGGGGATGGACATTGACGACCGGGGCGTAATTACAGGACTGTCATGAGGGCCGGCCCTGCACCGGTCTACGAAGGCCTGAAATGGAAAGCAGGGCAGTGGCAGCGCGTCAAAGACCCGCTGGCAGCCGAAGAGGCACTTCAAATACGCATCAACGGCTCGCCTTTTACGGTCATCATGAGGACACCCGGATACGAGGAAGACCTCGTCAGGGGCCTTCTTTATACCGAGGATTTGTACAACGGGCAAAAAATGCTGAACTTAGGGAGTGTGGAATACAACGACCTGGGCTATATCAGCTCGGTGGATGTTTCTATTCCGGAAGAGGAACTGGGCGACTCTTACATCAACAGCCGTTCCCTGCTCTCCGTGTCGTCATGCGGCATATGCGGCAAGCGCGAGCTGGATGACTTGTCGGTCAAAGGGGAGGCGCTGAAGTCGAAGACCCTTGCAGATGCAGGGATCATTCCGCAGTTGTTTGAAAAAATGAAAAAGGAACAGCAGCTCTTCGAGAAGACGGGGGGGTGCCATGCCGCGGCTCTTTTTGATGCCCGGGGCAGCTTGCTTGCCCTCCGCGAAGACATCGGCCGGCACAATGCCGTGGACAAAGTGATCGGGGCAATGCTGGGAGCCGGGAAGCGCGAAAAGGCGGAGTTTCTCCTTGTGAGCGGCAGGATTTCGTATGAAATCGTGACCAAAGCTTTCCGGGCCGGGGTGCCGGTGCTGGCTGCGGTCTCATCGCCTTCGAGCCTGGCCGTGGATTTTGCCAAAGAACTGGGCATCACGCTTATCGCTTTCAGCAGGGAAAATCGCTTCACCTGTTATGCCTGGCCCGGGAGATTGAAAATAAACAGAGAACAGATCAAAAAACAATGAGTAAGAACTTAAGCAAATTATCAGGCCGCAAAGGATTGGAAAACAATCTCTTTGCCCGCATGGGAGAGCTGGCCCGCGAAACGGGTACGCCCCCTGTGGAAGCCCTCGGCCGCCTGGCCGATGAATTCCTGATGGGCAAAGCCTCGGTATATGGTACGGTCACGTTTTACGACTTCATGAAGCCCGAAAACAAAGGGAAGAAGGCATATGTCTGCAACGGCTCAGCCTGCCTTTGTGCCGGCACCCAGGAGGCCGTGCACGAAGAACTGCTAAAGCACCTCGATGCTGCGGAAATAGGCCATATGACCTGCCTCGGCCGTTGCCACGAGAACGGGGCTTTTCACTATGACGGCCACAACTACTCGGCCAAATCACCCGAAGAAATTGCCTTGATCCTGAAGGGCAAAGGCAGCGGGGGCGATCGCTACCATGTGGGGGCCATCGGCACACCCGTACTTACACGGGCATTCGAAGGCGTGAAGACCTATTATGCCGCATTGCCCGAAATCCTTGCCGCAGGCAGTGAAAAAGTTCTGGAAGAAATCAAAAAATCGAAGATCCGCGGGCGGGGCGGAGCCGGCTTTCCCATGGGCTTCAAGCTGGAAGCCTGCCGCAAGGAAGAATCCGATATAAAATTTATTATCTGCAATGCCGATGAAGGCGATCCGGGGGCCTATTCCGATCGATATCTGCTCGAATTGCAACCCCACTCCGTGCTCTTCGGAATGATGATGGCCGGCTTTGCAGCCGGAGCATCGCACGGCATCCTCTATATCCGGGCCGAGTATCCGGAATCCATCACGGCAGTGGAAAAAGCCATTGATGAACTGCGGGCCGAAGGGCTGCTCGGGAAGAAGATTCTGGGCAGCGATTTCGACTTTGAGTTTAAAATCATCCGGGCACAGGGGGCCTATATCTGCGGTGAAGAGACCGCCCTGATCAACTCCATCGAAGGACAGCGGCCGGAAGTGAGGGTGCGCCCGCCCTACCCCACCACAGCCGGGCTCTATCAGAAACCCACCGTGGTCAACAATGTGGAGACCCTCGCGGCACTGCATTTTATACTGAGCGGAGGCGGTGAGGAGTATGCCCGCATGGGCACGGATAAATCGACCGGGACAAAATTGATCAGCCTCGACAGTGCGTTTAACCGGCCCGGGATATATGAAGTGGAAATGGGAACACCTCTGCGCAAGGTATTTGACGAATTGGGAAGAGGATACCGCAGATCGGTGAAGGCATTTCATATTGGCGGGCCCCTTGGCGGCCTCGTTCCGGCCGACAAAGTGGATGAACTGACGGTGGACTTCGAGTCGTTTTCGGCCCGCGGATTTCTGCTCGGCCATGCCTCGGTCGTTTCCATTCCGGTCGATTTTCCGATGATCGACTACCTTGCCCATCTCTTCGATTTTGCCGCTTACGAAAGTTGCGGAAAGTGTTTCCCCTGCCGCCTCGGCACCAAAAGAGGGCATGAGATGCTGCTGAAAGCCCGCAATGAAAATTATAAAATCAACCGCGAGCTGCTGGAAGACCTGCTCGAAACACTGCGGGCCGGCTCGCTCTGTGCCCATGGCGGAGGCATTCCCCTTCCCGTCATGAACGCCCTGAAATACTTTGAAAACGAGTTGAACCCTTATTTCGAAACGCAAAGCACTGCATCATGAACCCGACAGCCTACATTGACGACCACGCTTACCCCATCCGCGAAGGAGAAAGCATATTGAATTTTATCAGGAGGGTAAAAGACGAGAAGCTTGTACCCACTCTTTGCGATGCGCCCAACCTGGAGCCTTTCGGCTCATGCCGGGTTTGCAGCGTGGATGTGGCACTTGAGAAAGACGGCCGCAGAAAAACCATGGCTTCCTGCCACGCTCCGGTGGCAAAGGGCATGTACATCTATACCAACAGTCCCGAAATAAGAAAACTGAGACGCAATATTATCGAGCTGGTATTGACGGATCATCCGCTGGATTGCCTGACCTGCGAAGTGAACGGAAACTGCGAACTCCAGGAAGTGGCGGCACGTGTGGGCATCCGTGAAGTCCGGTATCCCGAAGGCGACAACCACCTCGACCGGCAGAAAGACCTCAGTCATCCCTACATGACCTCCGACCTTTCGAAATGCATCAACTGCTACCGCTGTGTGCGTGCCTGCGATGAGGTACAGGGTGAGTTTGTACTCAACATGGCCGGCCGGGGCTTCGACAGCCGCATTATCAAGGGCAATGACGTTTCCTTCTTTGAGTCCGACTGTGTCAGTTGCGGAGCTTGCGCACAGGCCTGTCCCACATCGGCCATTTCCGATATTTATCAGTCCAAAGCCGTCTTTGCCGAGAAAACGACCCGAACGGTGTGTACCTATTGCGGAGTGGGCTGCAACCTCGAAGTGGCTACTGTCGGCAATGAGGTGCTCTCCATCAGGGCCCCCTACGATGCCGAAGTAAATGAAGGACATACCTGCCTCAAAGGACGATATGCCTTTGAATTTTACAAACATCCCGACCGGCTGCGGACGCCATTGATCAGGAAAAACGGAAAATTCGAGAAAGCCTCCTGGGACGAAGCATACGATTACATTGCAGAACGCCTGAACAGATACAAAGAAGAATTTGGTGCCGATTCCATTGCCGGCATCTCTTCGGCCCGCTGCACGAATGAAGAGAATTATCTGATGCAAAAATTTATTCGGGCCGTTGTCGGAACCAACAACATTGACGGTTGTGCCCGGGTTTGCCACTCACCCACGGCCCTGGGCATGCAACGCACCTACGGAACCGGTGCCGCCACCAATTCGATCAAAGACCTCGAAGTGACCGATTGCATTATGGTAATCGGGGCCAACCCCACCGAAGCACATCCGGTGACCGGTGCCCGCATCAAGCAGGCCGCCATGAGCGGAAAAACACTGATCGTCATTGACCCGAGGCGCACCGAACTGGCCCGCTATGCCGATTATCACCTGGCACTTCGCCCGGGCACCAATGTGGCCGTGCTGAATATGATGATGTATTACATTATCAGCGAAGGAATGGTGGACCGGGACTTCGTAGAGCAGCGTACTGATGGATATGAGGCATTCAAGAAAGAAATTCTTGCCCTCGATCTGGATAAACTGGAAGCGGTAAGCGGAGTAAAACGCGAATTGGTGAAAGAAGCGGCCATTGCCTATGCAAGTGCGCCCAATGCCATGTCTTTTCACGGTTTGGGTGTTACCGAGCACAAGCAGGGGACCTTTACGGTCATTCAGATTGCCGATCTGGCCATGATGACGGGCAATATCGGACGGCCCGGTGTGGGTGTCAATCCGCTCAGGGGACAGAACAATGTACAGGGAGCTGCCGATATGGGCGTGCAACCTCATCAGGGGGCCGGATACCTGGATGTAACCCGACCTGAAATAAAAGCAAAATATGAGGAATTCTATGGACGCGAGCTGCCGGATAAAATAGGCTATAAAATTCCCGAAATGTTTGATGCTGCCCTGGAAGGAAAGCTCAAAGCCATCTGGATTATCGGGGAGGATGTGGTGCAGACAGACCCCGATACGAAAAAGGTGATCCGGGCGCTGGAAAACACCGATCTGGTGGTTGTGCAGGAGCTCTTTATGACCGAGACGGCCAAATATGCCGATGTGATTCTGCCGGGCGCATCTTTTCTTGAAAAAAGCGGCACCTTCACCAACGGGGAAAGGCGGGTGCAAAGAGTAAATGCCGTGGTGGAACCCATCGAAGGATGCAAGCCGGACGGGCAGATTATCGTGGAAATGATGAACCGGATGGGCTATGAACAGGCGCCCTATACGCCCGATGGCGTACTGAAAGAGATTGCAGGCATTGTCCCCTTCTTTGCCGGAATAAAATGGGAAGAACTCGGCATCAACGGAAAGCAATGGCCCGTAGGGCCTGACGGACAGGACACCAAAGTGCTGCACAGCGAATCGTTTAAAATCGGACGTGGAAAATTTGAATTTCATGCCTTTGACGAAAGCGATGAAATCAGAAAACACGGAAAAGACTTTCCTTACATACTGACGACCAACCGCGAACTCGAGCACTACAATTGCGGAGCCATGACGCGAAGAACCCGCAACGTGGATATCCTTACGGAGGACCTGCTTTTGATCAATCCCGGGGATGCAGAAAAAATCGGAGTCAGGGAAGGAGATTTGGTCTGCGTGGAATCGGCCCGGGGCAAGGTCGATATCAAAGCACATATCACGGATGAGGTCAACCCCGGAATCCTGAGCTCGACCTTCCATTTTCCGGAAATCATGATCAATATGATCACATCTGACGAATACGATACCGAGGCCAAATGCCCCGAATACAAGGTGGTGGCCGTGCGCATCCGCAAGGCTCGGAAAGTGCATCAGCGCAAAAGGGGCAAAGCAACGGTGAGCTGATATCGTGCATCCCGCAATTTCCGCTCCGGTACTCGCTTTGCTTGATCCTGATGCTTCGGCCAGGGCTGGTCAGGGCAAGCCAGGATTATGAAAAGCATGCTTGAACTTCTACGCTTTTTCTTTTTCCTTGATGAAAAAGAAACAAATCCCGATGCTCGCTCCGCTCGATCGGGACGTGCCGAACGCAAGACTGTAAATCCATTCCGGATGCTTCTAAGCTTTGATCTTCGCAGCGCAGCCAAGCCGTTCGCTCTTTCATTGTACCGTTTTACAGGGTCACTTTCTCTGTATGTCCATCCACCGTCATACTCTCCGGCTCACTCCGTGGCTGCTTTCTGCAAAACCCTGCCCGGAAATCAAAGCAAGAAGCATTCACCGAAATGCCTTTAAGGCCTTTTCTGAACAGCCCGGAGCGGCCGCTTCTCTCATCATTTTTCGCGCAAGCGCAGGATGACAAATCGCAAACCACCAATCACCAATAACCAACCACTAATCA
>JALSIH010000022.1 GCA_026981615.1 Chitinophagales bacterium | reverse complement strand
GGCGGGGCAGCGATTTTTTCTTCAGCTTGAGCTGGAGGCGCACGGTACCCGTTACACCCCCCGCAAAAACCACACCCCGGGCCGTGAATGTCTTTTTGCGGGCCCAAAGCGTGGTGCTTTCTTTCATCCGGATGCGGTAGCCGCCCGCTCCGTCAGCCTCAGCGAGGGGTTTCACATCCGTCACTTCGTGGCAGGCAAGAATACGCGCCCCCCGTTTTTGAGCCAGGTAGAGATAATTTTTGTCCAGCGAATTTTTCGCTTCATGGCGGCAGCCCGTCATGCAGGCTCCGCAAAAGCGGCATCCGGCCCGTTCGGGGCCCTCTCCTCCAAAATAGGGATCGGGCACCCTGCGGCCTTCTTCGCCAAAGTAGACCGAGACAAAAGGCGCTTCGAAATGTTCTTTCAGCTTCAGCTCAGCAGCCAGCTGCCCGAGGGCCTTGTCGGCATCAAAAAAGCGCGGATTGCGGCTGGCTCCAAGCATTTTCAGCGCTTTGCGGTAATAGGGCTTCAGCTCTTCTTCCCAGGCGGCAAGCCCTTTCCAGCTGCCGCTCTCAAAAAAGCGGGACTTCGGCACGGGAAGGGTGTTGGCATAGACCAGCGAGCCCCCGCCCACACCCACACCCGACAAGACAAAGAGATGGCGGAAAGCCGTGATTTTCATGATACCGAAAAAGCGAAGTGCCGGCATCCAGAGCCACTTTTTCAGCTTGCGATTGTTCCTAGGGAAATCCTCGGCACGGTACCATTTCCCTTTTTCCACCACCAATACGGAATAGCCCTTTTCAGCCAGGCGCAGGGCGCTCACGGCTCCTCCGAAGCCACTCCCGATGATGATATAATCGTAATCGTGCATGCGCCCAATGTCTCCCGTCTTTTTTCCCTGCCGGGCATCCGGAAGATATGCAATCTTCTATTCCTTCTCCCCGGCCTTGTTTACTCCGCTCATCAGAAATGCCTGAAGAAAGGGATTCAAGTCCCCGTCAAGCACGGCATCCACATTGCCGGTCTCATAGCCGCTGCGCACATCCTTCACCAGCTTGTAGGGGTGCAAGACATAGTTTCGGATCTGGCTGCCCCACTCGATTTTTTGCTTGCCGGCTTCCACTTTGTCGCGCTCTTCGTTGCGTTTTTGTATTTCGAGGTCATAGAGCCGCGATTTGAGCATCTTCAGGGCCGTCTCGCGGTTGGCATGCTGCGAACGCCCCTCCTGACACTCCACTACGATGCCCGATGGCAGGTGCCGCACCCGCACGGCCGTTTCCACCTTGTTCACATGCTGCCCGCCCGCCCCGCTCGAGCGGAAGGTGTCCCACTCCAGGTCGGCCGGACTAACTTCTATCTCGATGGTATCGTCTACCACGGGATACACAAAGACCGAAGCAAAACTGGTATGTCGTCTTTTGTTGCTGTCGAAAGGCGATATGCGCACGAGGCGGTGTACCCCCGACTCTCCCTTCAGGTATCCGTAGGCAAAGGGGCCCGAAAATTCAAGGCTTACCGACTTGATACCGGCCACGTCACCGTCCTGCCGGTCGAGTTCCCTGACTTTGTAGCCGTTTTTCTCGCCCCACATGATGTACATGCGCATGAGCATGGAAGCCCAGTCGCAACTCTCGGTGCCCCCGGCTCCCGAGTTGATGGTCAGGATGGCATCCAGCTGGTCTTCTTCCCGGTTGAGGGTGGATTTCAGCTCCAGGTCGCTGACGGCCTTGCGGGCTTCTTCAAATTTCCGCTCCGCCTCTTCGGGTGCGGCTTCTCCCGCTTCGGCAAATTCCTGCAAGACAAGGGCATCGTCCAGCAGTTCCCTGGCCGTTTCGTACTCCCGCACCCAGTTTTTGTTCGTCTGTATGCCTTTTAATATTTGCCGTGCCCGCTCGGGGTCGTTCCAGAATTCGGGGTCTGCAGCTACCCGTTCTTCTTCCTGTATGTCGAGTTTTCGTTTGTCGATGTCAAAGATACCTCCGCAACGACTCCAACTTCTTCTGCAGCGATTTTACTTCTTCGTTTGTCATAAGAATGGGTCCCTTCGTTTGTGATTAAAAATATCGCTGGCGTAAAATTACAGAAGGGACAGCGAAAGTTCCCTTAATTTTACGTCTTATGAAATATCTCCTTTTCCTCTCCCTTCTTCTCCCCGGAGTCCTGGCGGCACAAAGCGAAGAGATTCACGTCATTGAAGAAAACTATACGCATCTGGACTCGCTTTTTTTAGAATTTCGCGGCCGGGTGATCTATATTGATTTCTGGGCCAGTTGGTGCCGTCCCTGCCTTGAAGAGATGCCCTATTCGCGCAAGTTGCAGGAGCAGTTCAAGGGCGAAGACCTGGTCTTTCTCTATCTGGCCTACCGCGACCGCGAGGCCGCCTGGCGCAGCAAGATGGAAGTGCTCAAAATGCCCGGGTATCATTACTTTCTGGATTCCCGGCTGACGGCCGAAGCAAAACGGAAGTTCGGCATTGCGGCCATCCCCCACTTTGCCATGATCTCGAAAAGCGGAAAAATCGCCTACGTGCAGGCCCTCCCTCCTTCTTTTGACGAGACGGCCAATGACCTCCGCAAACTGCTGGCGGAGTGAGTGCGGCAGCGCTTTACGAGCAGCGAAAGCTTGCCTTTGAGACTGAAGCGGCAAGACTTAAAAAGCGCTATGCGCATCTGAGCTGGCTTCGGGCCCTGCTTTTTCTTTCGCTCAGCGCACTGCTCATTTATCTTTTCGGGCGGCAGCCGCTGGCCGGGGCCGCGGCCGTTTTGCCCGTGGTGGGGCTGCTCGGCTTCTTTGTTCGTCAGCACGAGAAATTGTCGGACGCCCGGAAACGGGCGGCCCGCCTGGCAGATATCAATGCCGAAGAAACCCGAAGGCTCTCGGGCGATTACCTGCCCCTGGACGAGGGCCGGGATTTTGCCAACCCGGATCACCCCTACAGTGCCGACCTCGACCTCTTCGGGCGGCATTCGCTTTATGCCTTCCTCTGCCGGGCCCGGACACCCCACGGGCGCCATATGCTGGCCGCCTGGCTGCAAAGCCCTGCGAGCGCTGCCGAAATCAAACTCCGCCAGGAAGCCGTAGCCGAAATCAGCGCCATGACCGGGCTCCGGCAAGACCTGCTCTACCATGCCGAAAAGACAGACCGCAGCCTCAAAGAACTCTCGCAGCTGGCAAAATGGGGGAAAGAGGAGACCGGAGGCAAAGGCTCCCCTCTGCTGATAATGACTCTTCGCTACGGATATTCCCTGCTCACCCTCGCTGCCATCGCATGGAGCATGGCCGGAAATCTCAACGGATGGATTCCCCTCGGGCTCTTTCTGGGCAGTTTTCTTATCCTGAAACCTTTTTCAAAAGAAATAGCACTTTCGCAGGCGGCCTGCAACGGCCACGCCCGCACCCTGAAGCGTTTCGAAGGCATCTTCCGGGCCGTCTCGCGAAGCAAATTCCAAAGCCGCATGCTGCTCGAGATACAGCAAACCCTGGGCGATGAAGCCGCCCCGGCCGTGCAGAAACTGAGCCGGCTCTCGGCTGCTTTCGATTCGCGGCTCAATGCCCTGGTTTATCTCTTCGGCAACGGCCTTCTGCTCCGCGACCTCGGCCTCATGCTGAAAACCCGCAAATGGCTGAAGCGCTACGGCCCCTGCCTCGACAAGTATTTTCTATCTGCCGCCCGGCTCGAAGCCCTCGCTTCGCTCGGCAATCTTCTCTGCAACCGGCCTTCTTTCACCTTTCCCCTCATCTGCGAGGGCGAATACCAAATGGAAATGAAAGATGCCGGACATCCGCTAATCCCCGGGGAAAAGTGCGTGCGCAATGACCTCTCCATGCAAGGGCGTGGCAGGCTGGAGCTCATCACCGGCTCCAACATGGCCGGCAAGTCAACCTATCTTCGCAGCATCGGCATCAATATCGTGCTGGCCCAGGCCGGAGCGCCCGTCATGGCCTCTGCCGCCCGGCTCTCTCCTACCCGCCTCATCAGCAGCATGCGCAATGCCGATGCCCTCGATGCCAATATTTCCTCCTTCTATGCCGAGTTGCTGCGCCTCAAACTCATCCTGGACGAAAGCCGCAGGCACGACAATGTCTTCTTTTTAATTGACGAAATACTGAAAGGCACCAACTCCACGGACCGCCACAAGGGCTCGGTAGCACTGCTCGGGCAGCTCGTAAAAGCCGGTGGCTGCGGACTGATATCCACCCACGACCTCGAGCTGGCCGAAAAAGCCGGAAAAATGGACGGAGTGCGCAATTTCAGCTTTGAAGTGGATATCCGCGGGGGCCGCCTTTCATTCGACTATAAGAAGCATCCCGGCATCTGTCATTCCCTGAATGCCACCCTGCTCATGAAACAGATGGGAATCGAGATTGACGAATCTCGGGAATAAAGTGTAATTTTAGATGGCACACAATAGAAAGCAATGATAAAAACAAATCCGTTCCTGCAGGCATTTTCTCTTTCGCTCCTCCTTCTTACGGCCTTCCCCCGGCTGCAGGCACAAGGTTTTGATCCTCCCGTAAGCAACCCTTTCGGCCTGGGGGCGACCGGAAGTTTCAACAGTCCGGCCGTAGCCGACCTCGATGGGGACGGGGACGGGGACGTGCTCTCCGGATTCGGCAGTGGTGATTTCGCCTATTTTCAGAACAAAGGAAGCGCAAAGACTCCCTTTTTTGCAGGCAACGAAATCAATCCTTTCGGACTCAGTGCCCTGCCGGGAAACAGCAACCCGGCCTTGGTGGACCTGGACGATGACGGGGACTTCGATCTCTTTTGCGGCAGCAGCAACGGCCTTTATTATTTTGAGAATACCGGCAGCCCTGCCGTTCCGAACTTTGCATCTCCCGTTCAAGCCCCCTTTTCCATTGTCCCCCCTCAGGGAGTCAACATCCCCGAATTTGCCGACCTCGATCTGGACGGTGATTTCGACCTCTTTCTGGCAGCGGCCGATGGCAATATCTACTATTTCGAAAACACGGGTGATGCCGGGAATCCTGCTTTTTCGGCCCCGCTCAAAAATCCTTTCGGACTGAAGGGAGTCGGAGCAGCGGCCGCCCTGGCCTTCGACCGCGATCGCCTCAACTTACAATTCAGATTGTTGATTTGCGAGCAGGATACCGGTCATTTTTACGCCTATATCGAATTCATCACCGGTCTATTCGACTTTTTCGGAAAGGATCCGGGTCATCTCACTGCGCTGGGAGCCGGCCTGCGCCCGGTCTTTTACGATCTCAACGGAGACAAGGCAAACGATCTACTTACGGGCAATGCCGATGGGGAATTTCACCTCTTTTCGGGCGTTCGTCCGCTGGGGCTTGCCGCTCAGCCACAAGACGAAGTACAAATCTATCCCAACCCGGCCGGGCGTCTTCTTCATATCGAAAACGCAGCCGGCAGCCGCATTGAAGTGTTGGATACCCGGGGGAAGATGATATTGCAGAGCACTGTGCAAAGCTCGCAGGAGGCCTTCCGCCTCGATGCGATCCCCGCAGGTCTTTATCTTATCCGCATCTGCACGGAAGGGAAATCTGACTACATCCTCAAGATACTGCGGCTGTGAGACGAGAGAAAACGATTTTGCTGAGCGCCCTTCTTCTGCTCCTCAGTGCCTGCAGCAGAAAAAACGAGATTCCGATGGATAAGGAAGGACGCCTCCACGGTAACGTCATCGAGTATTACAATGACAGTGTGATTTCGAAGGTGACGCACTATATCCACGGCAACAAAAGCGATACGGAAATCAGCTATTTTCTTTCCGGACAGCCCGAAGTCATTGCCATTTATGCCTGGGACAGCATTGCCTCGGTGCTCGAAGGCAATTATTTCCATTATTATGACAACGGTCAGTTGCTCATGAAAGGCCGCTACAGCGAAGGTTTCCCGGATGATACCTTCCGGCAATGGACCCCAGAAGGGCAATTGCTTTCGGAAGAAATTTACAGCAAAGGCATCACCCGCGGCACCTGGAGTTACTATGATAGCAGCGGCAGGCGCTACCTTCTGGTGGAGCACGACAGCCTCTTTCGCTACTATCACGAAACCATGAAATCGGGCAAGTACATCTGGCTCGACAGCAATGGCCAGCGGGTGTATCATGCCACCTGGGACCGCCACTTCCTGCTGGACGACAGCGTTTATCAGCCGCAGGTCTATGAAG
>JALSIH010000021.1 GCA_026981615.1 Chitinophagales bacterium | reverse complement strand
GTTGCGCATCATCAAGCAACTTGGTAAAAAAAATTCGTGCCTCATCAAGGATCGGGGTATTGATGAGCCAGAGCAAATTGAGACCGGCAATCAAGCCAAAGAAAGCCCCGCGAAAGAGTTGATAAGGAAGCGGGGCGCCAAAACTCAGCACACCGACTATGCCACCCGGCACGAATATGTGGATGAGGGTCAGCCCCAGCCCGCCCAGGCCAAAGAGCGTGACCAGCCCGATAATAAAAAATGAACGCCTGTTTACTTTCAATATGCGCCTTCTTGACTCAAGATTACTTTGTGGTGATTTCAATGCGGTTGCTGGCCGTACCGTTCACACTTTTCAGCCCCTGGGTCACTTTCATCTGCAAATCCTGCACAATCAATCCATGACGGGTCCAGCCGCTCTTTCGGTCAATGTTCAACTCACCGTCCAGCAGACCGGAGATCTCAATCATCACATTCGTTGAGTCTCCGGCACTTGGATATACTTTACCTTCCAGTTCCAGCACCACTTCATTTTCATCGACTCGCTTCACCGTGTATTTCGTCTCGACACTCAGGCCGCTTTCATCATCCGTAATAATTTTTCGTGTCCAGCTATCGCCTCTTCCAACGGCTTCTTCGGGAAAAACGGGGACCACATTCTGGATATATTGCTTGATATCGGTTGCATTGCTGAATGCCCCCATGACCTGCCCCATCTCCGATGACTGATCCTTCATCTCTATCACATTTCCATATCGATCAAACTTTACGGTAAAAGACTCTCCGATGATACCGCTGTATATTTCCACCATTTTATCGGCACCGATTCCTTTGGCTTCTTCGGGTTTCTCAGAGTCATACTCCACGGCACCGGTCATCGGATTTTGCATTTTCATATAAATACGATTGTAGGTGAATTGCACGAGCACGGCCGTATCCGAGACTTCGGTGGGAATCATGCCGTATTCCACATTCATATCGAGCGGAATGCTCATCCCGAGCATCTTCGTTTCGGAATGAATATCCATGTTTGAAATGATTTCCCGGCCCTCTTGGGGTTGAAAGAGCAGTTGCACTTTTTCATTGCTGCCGCCCGACTCTTTGCTGCACGAAAAAAGGAGGAAGAGCAAGGCCAGCCCTGCGATTGATTTGAATGCTGTTTTCATATTCTTTTTGCTTGATTATCAAAATTAATTATTTGCCTTCTGAAAAACTTTGCTGCGCAAAGCGGCATTGAGGCGAATGTCCATCCAAAAGAGATTGATATCGGCCACATGAAAGACCCTGGTATATTTATAGGGAAAGGGCAGCTTGTCCGTTGAAATGCGCAGTACATGGTCTTCACAAACGGCCGAAATGATCTCCGGGTATATTTTTTTAAATTTTCCGTCCAGCGCTCCTTTGTGCTCTGCAAGGGGCGTTCGGCCCCCTTCAAGTTCCCAGCTCACCGGATTTACGCAATCCCCTTTATCGTAGAACGACCCTGCTCGCAGGCGGCCTCTGTCAGAGAAGGTATTCCAGGAAACGAAGCAACGGATATCCTCTGCCGTACGGCAGGGAGGCACCCCTCCCGTTTCCGTTTCATTTACGGGCCATCCGGGCAAATAGGCAACGATCAGCTTTTTGTTCAGTGCTTCCTGCGGATTGAAAAACTCTTTCAGGAGCATTTGCCCGAGCATGGCGCCCTGGCTGTGCCCCGCGATGATCAGGGGGCGGCCTTTGTTCCAGTGTTTCAAATAGTAGAGGAAAGCAGCCCGCACATCGGAGTAGGCCAGCCGGACTGCCTGCCTGCGCGATGCACTGTCTTTTCCGAAGAAACCGTAATACGTCATCTGGCGATAGAACGGGGCAAAGACCCTTCCGGCCGCATTGAAAGTGGCGGCCTGAAAAAGAAGCGCCTTAGAAGTGGTTTTCTCTCTTGTCTTAGCATCTTCGACCGCAGCATTCCAACGAGGCCCGTGATAGGTGGTAGGATGAATGTAAAAGACATCGGCCCGGGCGCTCTTCTGGCGGTCAATCAATCCGCTTCCGGCCGGAAGGGTATCGGCATTGTCGCGGGCAAAGGGTGTGGCCGCCCAATTGCCGGGCTGTGCATAATCCGGTGCAGGAGGAGTCGAAGAGGCATCAAACGGAACGCGCGGAGCACGCCACACCCGGCATGAACCGGCACTCAGCAAAAGAGGAAAAAAGAGGAGCAATAATCTGGAATACAATTTATAAGGGCTTAGTCAAGACGTTTTATTTCGGTAGTTGACTCCGTAGTGGCCGTCATGTCCATGCCCTGCATATTCATCTGCATATCCATTGACTGCTTTGTATGCATTTCCAGCAACATGCCTGTTTTTCGCTCTACCGTAACTTCACCTGTTGAACTGAAGTTGGAGATGGTCATAGACACCCCGTTGCTTTCCATTTCCTGATTTTCAGGGATAGAGGTGCTCATGTCCAGAACAATCTCATCGGAACCGATGCTTTTGATCGTGTAGGTAACGGTAGACTCTATGCCTATGGAACCGGAACTTTGCTTCACCGTCCAGTTTTGTCCTTCTTTCAGCTCCCCCCCGGGAAACGCAATGACCACACTTTTAATGATTCCGGAAGGGTCGGTTCCCTGCATCATGCCTCCGGCATCTCCCAGATTGTCGGCTCCCTCCAGTTTAATCAGGTGCCCGCTGCTGCTGACCCACGCATCAAATTCTTTGTTTTTCAGCTCTTCCAGAGTGCCTGCAATCATTTTTGTGCTTTGATCCGCACTGCCTTCATCATAGGTGTTGCTGTTGTATTCGATCTTGCCGCTCATCGGATTGGATTGGGAGATCATGAGGCTGTCATAGCTCATTTTAATATGAAATGTGGTATCCGCTTTCTCCATCACATTAAGAGCAAAGTACGTTTTCACATTCATCTCAATGTTCATGCTCATCATAGCCATGTCCATCTCGGTATTGCTCATATAATGATAGCTTTCGCCTACCTTGGGGTTAAAGCTGAGCTTGGCCGTGGAGCCGCAGGAAGAAAGAAAAGACAGGGTCAGAATACCCGTGCATGCAATAATCCATTTTCTCATAAAAAATTGGTTTGTAAGGTGTTGATTTGAAGCTTTAAGTTTTTCATTATGACCTGCTTATACATCATCATACAGGGCATTTTTATTTGAAAGCACTAAATTAAGGAATCCCGTCACGCTTTGTTTTATATCAAGCCCAAAAAAGGGGGGCAGCCGGCAAATTCAGTAAATTTGCGCCATGGCAGAAGAAAATAAAAAAGAGAAAAGAACAGAGATAGCCGAATATGGTGAATTTGCTTTGATTGAGCACCTGACCAAAAATGCCGTACTGCGCAACAAAAGCAGCCTCAGAGGTGTGGGCGATGATGCCGCAGTGATAGCTGCCGGGGACCGGGAGGTAAAAGTCGTAAGCACGGACATGCTCGTGGAGGGCATTCACTTTGACCTGAGCTACCATCCCTTGCAGCACCTGGGTTACAAGGCTGTGGTGGTTAATCTTTCAGACATCTACGCCATGAATGCCATTCCGGAGCAGATCACGGTTTCGCTGGCCATCTCCAACCGCTTCTCGGTAGAGGCAATGGAGATGTTCTATGAAGGCATCCTGGCCGCCTGCGACAAATACGATGTAGACCTGGTAGGAGGAGATACCTCGGCTTCAAACAAGGGCTTCATCATAAACATCACGGCCATAGGCCATGCCGCAAAGGATCAGGTCGTATATCGCAACGGTGCCGGGCAGGGAGACCTGATCGCTGTAAGCGGAGACCTGGGCGCTGCCTTTCTCGGACTTCAGATTCTGGAACGGGAAAAGCAGATATTTATGGAAAACCCCGGAATTCAACCCGATCTGGAAGGGGAAAAATACCTCGTGGGTCGTCAGTTGCTGCCCGAAGCCCGCAAAGATGTAATCGAATATTTTGAAGACCTGAAATTCAAGCCCAATGCCATGATCGACATATCGGACGGGCTCTCATCCGATGTCATTCATATATGCAGGCAAAGCGGGGTGGGATGTGTGCTCTATGAGGGGCAATTTCCCGTATCTGAAGAAGCCCGGGCCCGGGCTATGAAATTTAACATACCCACATCCACGGCCGTGCTCAACGGAGGAGAAGATTATGAACTGCTCTTCACCTTCCCGCCCGAGTGGAAGGACAAGATCGAAAAGCACCCCGACTTTTCGATCATCGGCTATACCACAAAAGCCGCTTCGGGATATACACTTAAAACGCCATCGGGGCAGGTATACCCTCTGGAAGCACAGGGCTGGAAACATTTATAATCAGAGCACTTTATCACCCAGTCGTTTCATCCGGATTGTCGCCATATCAACAAGCAAATACATGACCGGCACAATGATGAGGGTCAGGAATGTGGCAAATGACAATCCGAAAATGACCGTCCATGACATGGGCCCCCAGAATAAGGCACTATCCCCTCCGAAATAAATGTCCGGTTTCAGAGCCGTCAGCAGGCCGTAGAAGTCAATATTAAAACCAATGGCCAGCGGAATCAGCCCCAAAACCGTGGTAATGGCAGTCAGCAACACGGGGCGAAGCCTGATTTGGCCGGCCTTGATGATGGAGTCCTTTATTTCGTGAAAGGGCAGGAGTTCTCCATCGGCCAGTCCCAGCTCTTCGCGCCTGCGCTCCCTCGAGAGCTTGATGAAGTCAATGAGTACAATGGCATTGTTTACCACGATACCTGCCAGGGAGATAATGCCGATACCCACCATCAAAATGCTGATGTCGATCTGGAATATGGCAAAGCCCAGAAAAACCCCGATGGTGCTGAGGATAACCGAAAACATGATGATCAACGGGCTGACGAAAGAGTTGAATTGCGACACAATGACAAGGAAAATAAGAAATACGGCAATCATCATTGCTTCCTCCAGAAAAGCCAATGACTTGGCCTGCTCTTCCTGCTCTCCCGTAAACTTATATTCGTATCCTTTGGGCATGTCATATTCGGACAGCAACGCTTTGTATTGTGCCACAATATCATTGGCATTATAGCCTTCTATCACGTTGGAGTAAATGGTGATCACCCGGTTTTGATCTTTCCGCTTGACTGTTCCGAGGGTCGAGCTGTTGTGAATGGTGACGACCGATGAAATGGGCACCTGCTTGATGCGGCCCGATGCGGGGTCTCTGAATGTGATGGGCATGTTGAGCAGCGTGCCCAGCTGATAGCGTTGCTCGTCTTTGAGTCTGACATTGATGGGATAATCGTCTTCCCCGATTTTATACTTGTCAACCTCCTTTCCGAAAAGAGCCGTACGAATGGCCATTGCTATGCCGGCAGTGGACAAGCCGTATCTGCGGGCCGCTTCCCGGTCGATATCTACTATCAGTTCGGGTTTGTTGACTTCCACATCGGTTTTCAGCTGCTCCACGCCCGGTACGTTGGCCGATTCAAGAAAGCGAATCATCTCATCAGAAAGACGCAGGAGTTCGGCATAGTCCTCTCCGCTCACTTCGATGCTGATGGGTTTGCCGACAGGGGGGCCCATGGCGTTTTTTTCAACCGAAATGTTCTTCACTTCCGGAATATCACGAACGGCTTCGGATATCTTTTGCATTACAACACTTGTTGAAACGTCCATGAGTTTTATCCGCTCCCGGTATTCGAGAAAAGAAACCGTAACCCGGGCCTTGTTGGGAGAGCTGCCCTGCTGAAAACCCCTCGCGGGGTCGCCTGTTCCCTCGCCCACCTGCGCCACCACGGCCTCCACAATGGGTTGATAGGGGCGGATCACCTCATTTACCCGTTTTTCAATTTCCTTGGTGACTTTGTTTGTGTATTCAATGTCGGTTCCGTCAGGCATTTCAATAAACACATTGACATAGTTGGGATTGTTGTCAGGGAAAAACGTCACTTTGGGCGTTTTCTGAGCAAAAAACATGAGGGAGAAAATCAAAAGGGCAATCACGCCAACGAAAAACAAAAGCGGGCGAATGCCCGACAATGCAAATTTCAGCGAACGCGTATACACTTTGACCAGCCAAATCATAAAACGCTCCTGGAAGAAGCGAGCAGCCGGTTTGAGCAAAAAACGATAAAGCACACGAAATGCAAACAGTGCTATCAGCAGCCCACCGGGTAACGGAGCGTATTTGCTTGCCGAAAGAAAAACCCCCAGAAGCAGAGTGATCACCGTCCATATCCAAAAACGCGCAGACCCTTTGCTGAAGCGGTAATCTTCAATTTTTATGAATTTCGAAGTTAAAACCGGGTTGACCACCAGCCCGACAAAGAGGGAGGAAGCTAGCACAATGATCAATGTAAGGGGTAAAAATTTGAAAAACTCTCCGATCATGGATTTCCAGAAAAGCAGTGGAACGAAAGCCAGCACGGTAGTAACTGTGGAAGAAATGATGGGCATGGCCACCTCCCCGGCCCCTGCTCTCGAAGCTTTCGCCTTGCTGTAGCCTTCGCTGTAGAGCCTGTAGATGTTCTCTACCACCACTATGCCGTTGTCCACCAGCATCCCAAGGGCCAATATCAAAGAAAAGAGCACAATCATACTCAGGGTATTTCCCGTGTAGTAAAGAATTGTAATTCCGAGAAACATGGACAAGGGTATGGCCGTACCAACGATGGAAGCATTTCGGATGCCCATAAAGAAAAGAAGTACCAGCACTACGAGAAGAATTCCGGATATGATGCTGTTTTCGAGATTCTTCACCAGATTGACGGTAAACTTGGATTGATCATTGGTTATGATGACGTGCAAATCTTTGGGCAATACTTTCCTGCGCGCTTCGGCAATGATTTTCTTTATCGACCCGGAAGCATTGATCAGATTTTCCTTGCTTTTCTTTTTTATATCGAGGCTTACCACGTTTTTACCATCCAGCCGGGCAAAACTGGTGGGCTCCATATTTCCAAACTCCACTTGTGCAATATCCCCCAGTGTAACAATTTTCTGGTGTTCATGTTTAACGATGATTCCCTCCATCTTCCGGAAATCGCTAAACTCACCGGTGATCCGTATGGTTCTCCGGCTGGCCACATCCCCGTCTATGCTCAGGATATTCCCTCCGGAAAGCGTCACATTCTCCGAAGAAATGGCATTTTCGATATCATTAAAACTGACACGCAAAGCAGCCATTTTGTTGAGGTCCACAATCACTTTCACTTCCTTTTCGGGCAAACCGCGGATATCCACCCCCGATATTTCACTCAGATTTTCGATTTCATCCTGCAAATATTCGGCATAGTGCTTCAGCTCTTCAAAGCTGAAATCACCATAGAGATTGACGTTCATCACAGGAAACTCGGAGAAATCGAGCTCAAAAATGTTTGGATCGGCCGGCAGGTCGTTGGGCAGGTCTTTCCTGGCCTTGTCCACGGCATCTTTCACGTCATAAAGGCCGTCACGCGGATCGACATCATATTCGAACTCAACAACAATCGTACTGTAATCCTGAATAGAGGTGGAACTCATCTTGCTGATGCCCGACAGCTTTTTTATTTCCTTCTCAAGCGGACGCGTCACCAGGTTTTCCATATCAATGGGCGAATTGCCCGGATAACTGACCCCGACAAATATGGTAGGTTGCTTTACTTCGGGAAAACTCTCCTTGGGTATGGCCGTGTAGGACATCCAACCCGCTATCATGATGATAAAAAGCATCACAAAAACACTGGTCGAATTCCTGAGTGCCAGATTGGATAGCCAGAATTCTTTTATTCTTTCCTTTTTCGTCATTGCTTCGGGTTTTCGTAAAGCGGTTTAATTTTTTGCCCTTCGCTTACTTTGTCGTAGCCTTCCACTATCAGAAGGGCTCCGGCTTCGATCCCTTCTTTTACCAGTGAATGCTTCTCATCGCTGTATTCCAGCTTTACCGTTTCCTTGTGTGCGGTGGTGTCTCCGTTCTCTATTCGTACCGTGTAGAGATAGGTCCCTTCATCCTGAAAAAAGACAACCCGTGTGGGAACAAGCAGTGCTTTCTTTTGTCTGAAATCAAAGAGGCGGATATTGGCCAGCAGATTGGGTTTTAGCGCTCCATTCGGATTGTGAATTTTTATTATCACTTTAAATGTTCGGTTGTCTTTGTCTATGGCCTGACCCAGCGCATCAATGGTCGTGTGTACTTGCAGGCCGATAACCGGAAAATCAACGACTACCGAGTCACCTTTCCTGAATTTCCCTACATAGCGTTCAGAAACTTCGCCCACCACTTTAATATCGGCCACGTTGATCACGGTCAGAATCGGAAAACCGGGAGAAAGCATTTCACCGGATTTTACCATCAAATCATCGACCCTGCCGGTAATGGGCGATTTGATGATGTACTTGTCAAGCTGCGCCTTTAGTGTGGCCATTTTTCTTTCCAATGATTCTTTTGCATTCTTCGCCTGCAGGTATTGCATTTCCGAGCCGATGCCCTGCTTCCACAGACGGGCTTGTTTTTCAAAAGTCCGTGCTGCCAGCTCGTAAGCTGTTGCAAGTTCATCCAATTGCCTCCGCACCATTTTATCATCGATGCGGGCCAGCTCCTGACCCTTCACCACTTTATCGCCCACTTCCACATAAAGGGCCGTAATCCGGCCCGGAACCTCCGAGCTCACCTTGACATAGTCATCGCTCTCTACATTGCCCGGAATTTGAATAAAGTGCTTAAAGTCCTGTACGCTTATCTCTTTTACTTTCACGGTAACGGCTGCTTTGCGCTCACCTTCATCTGCAGACATGTTATCTATCTCTTCTTCCAGTTCTCTGACCTTCTGCTTGATTTTTATCAATTCCTTTTGATATCGAGCCAATTGCTTTTTCTTGCCTTCGAGGGTTTGGGGTTCCTTGCTTTGCTGACAGGCAGCCAGCCCCAGCAAAAAGAGAAAGGACAATAAAGTAAGAATTGCTTTTATTTTCATTTTGCTCATTTTATTTCAAGTAACTTTTCAAGTTCAACCTTGGCCAGCAACATTCTGTAGAGCGCATTGATGTACATGCTGCTGCTGTTAAAGTATGTGCTGCGTGCATTGTCTACCTCCAGACTTGAGCCCACCCCTTCCTCATATTTTTTTACACTGATGTCAAATATTTTCCCGGCCAATTCCATATTGCTGCGCGCATTTTCCAGCTGTTCACCGGCATCCAGGTAATCGGCTTTTCGCTGCTCTATCTGCATTTTGTAGGCCTCGGCCGCCTGGTCCCGTTTGTTAATCATCTGCCGCTGATTGATCTCTTCTTTTTGAATGCCGGCACGCTTTAGGAAGCTGTCCCAAATCGGAATGTTCAAGGTAACACCCCATACAGCCGTCTCGTACCAAGGTTGGTTCTTGTCAAAAAAGTTAAACTCATTGCGTTGCGCATTTTCCGTAGCCGAAATAAAAAGATCCGCCCGGGGCAGATAGCCCGCTTTCAGGTTTTTTATGTTCAGTCCTGTTAGCGAAATGCTTTGGTTGAGAATATCATTTTGTAAGGTATGCTCAAAAGCGGCCGAACTCTCAAGCAGGGTTAAATCTGCAGAGGCAAAGTCAGAAATGCTGTCGCTTAAGACAATTTCATCTTCGTACGGATAGCCCATTTGAAATTTCAAAAGCCCCAGTGAAAGTTTTTCCTGGCGCTTCAATGTTTCCAGTTGCTGCCGCAATGTGCTGAGCGATAAATAGAGCCGGTCGACCTCAATTTCTTCAACAAAACCTTCTTCAAACATTGCCCGGGTTTCCCGGTGGATGTCTTCCAGTGTCTTCAGATTCTGCTCCAATATCTCTATGCTCTTTCGTGTAATCAAAACTCCGTAATATGCCTTGGCAACAGTCGCCCTGACTTCAAATTTGGAGGCCTCATACTGCTTTTGCGAAAGATCCTTGTACATTTCGGCCGCTTTGAGCCCCACGAAATAATTTCCGTTAAAAATCATCTGCGTACCGGTGATACTAGCATTCAGATTGTTGCTGGTACCAAACTGTACTTCTGCAAATTCACCGGGTTGCCCGCCAAAGAATTCAGCCGGAATCAGGCTGACGGGCAAAGCGAGAAAATTCTGATATTGTACCTGGGCATTGATTTGCGGCAGCCCTGAGGCCACCTGCTTTTTTACATCCTGAGACGCCTTGCTTATTTCGTAATAAGCATTCTTCATGTCTCTGTTATGTTCGTAGGCATATGCCACCGCTTCATCCAGAGAAAATGTCTTCTCCTGTGCCTGCAGCAGCATCGAGGCGCAAAGGCCTATCAGGGTAAAGGCAACTTTAATCCTCATAGCTGTATTTTTTATTCAGATACTCTCGGCCCTGTTCAGAAACAATCGCATACAATTGCAACTTTATGATCTCATTGTAGACGGTCGTGATATCATATCCCAGCTTTTTAAATACGGAAGGGTCGCTGTAGACTTCCACCTTTGCGAGTTGATGAAAAGCCACCACCTCGGGTATCAGGTTCTTTCTGAACAGGCCTTCTTCCATCCCCCGCCTGATTTTCTTTATAATGTGATCCCTGAGAAACCCGTCAATATGCTCCTTGAAGATCATCCAACCCTTTGGATAATATTTTTGCAAATCAAAGAGAATGGATGAATGAAAGTCTCGTTGCAGCTTGATATGATCGTTTGCAATGGCAAGCCAGCACTCTATTGCATTTTCCGATTGATCCTCGGCTTTTTCAATTAACGCCTGCGCCCTCTTCAGGTGATGAGATATGACTTTATAAATCAGGTCTTCCTTGCTTCCGAATTTTTCATAGACGGTTTTCTTCGATATGCCCAGCTCACGGGCAATATCATCCATGGTTACACTTTTGAGACCATACTTTAAGAATAGATGCGAAACTTGTTCAATGCTGTTCACGATAAAAATTGTACAGCAAATTTATAAACAGGAAACTCAGGAAACTATTAAAACCCTTAAAGTTTCCCGGGATTAACCTTTATTAACAAGGAAAGCCTAAAGGCTTCGTTTCTTGACGACCTGCATGGAGAGAAGAAAAAAGAGAAGGGCATAAAACAGAGCCGGAAGCATGTATTCATTCCAGGCTACATTCTGCAGCTGCAAATCCATCCCGGAAACCAAGTCAGCATACGGAGTGGAAATCAAATTACTTAGTGCTTTGGATGGAAAATACCTTGTGAAATCAGCATCAATACTCAAACGCAATATCGCTTCCATAAAAACGGCATAGGCCAGAAAGAACATGGTGGCTATTGCAGTTTTCCGAAAGAGGTAAGCAATAAATGCAGCCATAGACATAAGCCCGAATGCATGCAGAAAATAACTCAGCATAAAAGCGACATTCTTAAAGATCAGGTCACCCGTAATGGTAACACTATTGGCCCAACCCATAATCAACGCAACGAAGAACATAAAAACAGTGGCGCCAAGGGCAATCACAAGAAGCAGAAGATATTTGGATATTACCAGTTGTCTGCGACTCAGACCGTCAATCAGATTTTGCTTTGCCGTGCCAAAAGAAAATTCATTCCCAATCAATAGAATAATTACGATTCCGAGTCCGAGATTTAAGAACTTTCCAACGAAAGCCACATTTTGCCAGACATAAGGAAATTTCAGGGTCTCCTGCCCGAATATCTGAAACGGCCCGAAACTGAAATTGTGCAGGGACAAAAACAATGTGGCTGCCGCCAGGAAATATCCGAGCATCAATATTTTAAATGCGGCATAACCCGAAACCTTTGCATACTCAATTTTCAACAATTTATTCATTGATTGGTCAATTCTAGAAATTCCTCTTCAAGTGTTTTTCTTCTTTCCCTCAGATGGGTTAAATAAATACCTTGTTCGGCAAACATCCGATTAATTTCCTGAGCAGTCACTTTCGTTTCCACTACCCACATCGAGTTCGAACTTTGCACTATTCTGATTTCTTTCATTTCCCTTAGTACACTTCGAAGATCGCTATCCTCACCACCGGCAAGTTCAATAACCCTGAGGCTTCCCCCCTCATGCTTTGTTAGTGACCTGATTTCAAGCAATTTTCCATTCTTCATAACCGCCACATCCGTGCAAACCTTTTCAACCTCATCCAGCAAGTGGCTAGCCAGTAAAATGGTCTTACCTTTTGAAGCAATAGCACGGATCAAATTACGCATATCTGCAATTCCATTGGGGTCCAGGCCATTGGTAGGTTCATCCAATATTAAAACCTCCGGATCCGAAACAAGCGCAGCAGCAATAGCCAGGCGTTGCTTCATTCCCGTACTAAAACCTTTTACATTTGAATTTCTTCGTTGATAGAGGCCCACCTGCTTCAGTACCTCTTCTATATTTTCTTTGCCTTTCCCCTTTATCATGCATGTAATTTCAAGATTTTTTAGCGCTGATAAATACGGGTAGAAATTCGGTTTTTCAAGCAAGGTCCCAATTCGCTTTCTTGCCACAGTGGCGGGAATCCCACCAAACCATTTATATTCACCTTCCTCTGCCTTCACTACATCGAGTATCATACTTAGCGTTGTTGTTTTTCCGCTTCCGTTGGGGCCCAACAGTCCCAATACCTGTCCTTGAAAGACGGTAAGTGACAATTGTCTGACAGCCTTAATTCTCCCGTAACTTTTGCTAAGATTTGTTATTTTGAGTACTTCCCGCATGACCTCATAAAAGTAATCAAAGAGATTTTCTTAATAATAGATTTAACTTGATTTATAAGTATGATCCATATCAGTTAATAGCAGGTACTGATGAAGCCGGCAGGGGTTCATTGGCCGGACCTGTTGTCGCAGCGTCTGTCATTTTACCCAAAGGGCGATATTACAAAAAATTAAATGACAGCAAATTGCTTAAAGCCGATTTGCGGGAAAGCCTTTACAAGGAAATTACGGCTACCGCAATATCATGGAAAATAGTATTCAAGAGCCATCAGGTCATTGATAGCATAAACATATTGAATGCCAGCCATGAAGCCATGTATCAGGCAGCATTAAGTCTGGAACCCCGGCCGGAAATCCTTCTTGTTGACGGCAATTCTTTTAAAAAGGACTCCAGAATTCCATATGAATGCAAAGTCAATGGCGATGCCATATATGCGCCCATTGCAGCAGCATCCATCCTTGCCAAGGTCGCTCGTGATCGTTTCATGGCGGAATTGTCAAGAATTAAGAAATACAGCGTTTATGACTGGTCACACAATAAAGGCTATGCAACACCTGCTCACATTGAGGCCATAAAGATATATGGTTTCAGCGACCTTCATCGAAAGAGTTTTATTGTTAAATCTCTTCAACTAAGTCTTTTTGACAGAAAGCAATAAAAAACCCCCGATAAATATACCGGGGGTTTAGCAAAATCTGATTTTATTTATTGGGCCGGAGCATCTTCCATTGCAGGTTCTTCTTCGTTGCTCGTTCTTACACCGAAGACATTGTCAAACTTCTGTTTACCGAATGTAAAGCCAAAGCCAACTTCGTGCGATCCCCATGTAAGGGATTGGAAGTCTCCGCTCATCATATCATAGGAGTAAGTAAACTGCCACTTATTATTTACATTAAAGCCAGTCATGAGGGTAATGCCCGACCCGGCAAATTGGGAGCCGTTGGGGCCTCTCCATCCGGCCCCCAACATCAACTGATTGTCCACAAACCATGCCCGCAAATTAATATCGAGTAGAGTTTTTGCATTCGGAATAAATCTGGCCAATAGCATCGGTTCAAGACTTACGCTACCCAAGTCAAAGATATAACCTCCTGAAAGATAAATGTGAGGAACCAATTCATTCACTTCTGCGCCCGTGATTTGCACCAACTGTGGAACACTAATTCCCACAAAATGTTTTTTACTGTAATGCATTACACCCAATGAGAGATCACCAAGACCACCTGTAAAACCATTTAATGGTTCAGGAGTATAAATATCAACCATTTCCTCGTTCAGTCTATAGTCAACATATCGAGCTCCCAAGCCGATAGACAGATTATTTCTATCCATGTCGATATGATAAGCATAGTTTAATTGAATGCCAACATTTTGTTCGACATTAATTACATCTGAGATAAGGTTGATACCCACCCCGCTGTTTTCACCCAGTATTCCGTGTACACTGGCATTTGAAGTAACCGCAGAACCGGGAAGTCTTGAAAAATCACTGCGCACAGCAACCCGTCCCGTCCATTGGCCATTGCTACCGGCCGCAGCAGGGTTAATTAGTAAGTAGTTAAAACGATAATTACTTCTCAAAGGATCTTGTTGGGCTTGCATTACAGAGCCAAGCAAGAACAGGAGAGCAAAAGCCAATAATAGTTTTCTCATGTTTTATGTTTTAATCAGATTCTTTTTAAAAGTTACTTATCTTTTAATTGTTACCGTGCCCCTGTGCACATTATTCCCTTGAATGTTCAGTGTCAATACCCAATAATAGGATCCTTCAGGCAAGTCAGATCCATCCCAGGCATTCTGACCAACATTATCGGCTTCATAAACTAATTGACCGTATCGGTTATATACCTTCAGGTTATTATTCGGGAAGAAAGCCAATTCTTCGATAAACCAGGTATCATTCACACCATCTCCATTCGGTGTGAAGAGATTCGGAGGATTAATCGGCAGATTGACATCCACCACAACCGTCACGACATCACTATTTGTACAACCCCATTGATTTGTAGCCGTAACCTGAAAGGTCGTGGTTTGCGTCAAGCCAATTACATTTGGATTCAGGGCCAAAGGATCATCCAGACTGGTTGTGGGATCCCATGCATAGCTGTAATCTCCGTCAGCCGTAGCATCCAGCACGGTGTTTTTACTGAGATATACAAACTTATCCGGACCTGCATCTATAACTGGCAACGGATGCACATCCACAATCTGGAATGTAGAGTCAGTACAACCTTTTTCATCCGTATAGATATACTTAATATCATGTTTGCCAACACCGGCAGCCGCAGGCACAAAGGTGGAACCAAAAACACCGTTACCTATGAAGACTCCGCCCGCAGGGTCACCCATCAGCATCTGTATACTGTCATCATAGCAGAAATCAGTTGCCAAGCCGACAATAGATACATCCGGCAACGGATTCACGGTAACGATCATTGAATCCGAATCCGTACAATTATTTTGGTCCGTAACTGTCAATACGTAACGCGTTGTTACAGTAGGCGAAGCAATTGGATTCTCCACTTGCTCGTCATCAAGTGTTTGGAGCGGTGACCAGGTATACTGATAAGGCCCTACACCATTTGAAGCAGCAGGAGCGGCTCCGATCATAATGCTTTCACCAATACAAATTTCCTTATCAACACCGGCATGAGCCACAGGGGTTTCATTCACAAATACTGTCATGGCATCACTTCCCACACATCCTTTTGAATCCGTAACCGTAACCGTAAAGTTGGTTTCTGAATTAGGTCCTGCCAATGGATTCGGCAGTGTTTCATCATTCAATCCGATATAAGGAGACCAGGAATAATCGTAGGGTGCTTTTCCACCGTCAGCGGTAGGTTGTCCGCCAATTATAACCGTGGATCCTCTACAAATCGTTTGATCGGCTCCGGCATCTACGACCGGCAATGGATTTACAATTACCTCAACCATATCTTCACCCACACAACCTACACCATCCGTTACTGTCAGGGTATAGATGGTAGAAGAAGTCGGAGTAACGGTCGGATTGGCCATATTGGGGGTAATCAATCCGACAGTCGGGCTCCATGAATAGCTGTAAGGAGGTATACCGTTTGTAGCAGGAGCCAACCCGCCAATCTTAGTTGCATTACCCACACATATTTCATCATCTGCTCCGGCATCCACAAAGACTGCTGGCCTGACA
Source organism: Chitinophagales bacterium (assembly GCA_026981615.1). GTDB lineage: Bacteria > Bacteroidota > Bacteroidia > Chitinophagales > S012-47 > S012-47. The sequence continues at coordinate 16,546 of JALSIH010000021.1, read as the reverse complement.
ATCACATTAACTACATCGGTAGAAGTACATCCGCTGGCGTCTGTAACCGTGACCGAGTAAGTTTTTGTAATCGGATTTGCATTTGTGTTGTTATACGAGAAGCTTGGATTTGCAACCGCTGTGCTGTTCAGTCCGTCTGCAGGCGACCAGCTGTATGTATAAGGTGCAGTTCCACCGTTTCCGGTCGGAGCGCCACCCAAAGAGATGCTCACATCACTACATACCGTCACGTCATTTCCGGCATCGGCTACAGGCGAAGGTTTAACACTTACAATCACCTGATCCATATCCGTGCAACCGTTTGCGTCTGTCACCGTCAAGGTATAAGAGGTTGTCACTGATGGATTGGCAAGCGGACTCGCCAAAGTAGCGTCATCAAGACTTGCAGCCGGACTCCATGAATAAGTATAAGGAGGTGTTCCTCCGCTTGCAGAAGGCGAACCACCGATATATACCGGCTGGCCATCGCAACTTACCACGTTATCTCCGGCATCAGCCGTAGGCGCTTCACGCACTTCCACTGTCATTTCATCACTGGCTGAACATCCGTTATTATCCGTAACAGTAACTGTGTATGTTGTTGTAGCGGCAGGACTGGCCATCGGGTTAGGATCTACCGAAGAGCTTAATCCTGTAGCCGGTGACCATGAATAATTATCAATAAAGCCATTGTTGCTTACTCCGGCAGTTGCGGTCGGGTTTCCACCGATCTGAACGGCTGAACCGGCACATACGGTCATGTCGGCACCTGCATCCACAGTCGGGATGTCATTAACAGTTACAACGATAGAATCTCTGTTGTAACATCCTCTGGCATCAATCACATCATAGTAAACTGTATGGTCTCCCACACCAGCAGCCGCACCGCTAAACGTTCCGGCAGCCGGATCCACAATTCCATTACCGCTCCAGGTACCGAAAGGAGTAACTGCAGTCATCATGATTGTTTCATTCAAACAAACAGGCCCGGCCGGATTAATGGTAGCATCCGGACGGGGATGCACATTCACTGTGAAAGTATCACAAGCCGTACATCCGAAATCATTGGTATAGCAATACACAATTTGATGCTCACCCAAGCCTGCGAGGGCAGGATCAAACAAGGTGTTTCCGGGTACGGCAGAACCGCAGATCGGGTTGGCGTAATAAATATTACCACTCCAAACACGCGGTTGGAATACCGCACCGAAGGGATAGGCATTGCCCGTACCTTCGAGGAACTGGATGGCATCGTCTTCTGCAAATACATTTCCAACTGCAGAACCATTAAAGTAATTCATTCCCGTACCATTGGTAACCGTCACGTAAAATGCCTGTGTGGCACCCGCGTCAATCGTTACCGACATGTTTTGCAATTCAAGAGGGGTCGGATTGTCAAGGCCTGCACCGGCCACGGTCGTTGTAGCAACCAGCGTCCATGCACTTGCATTTGTTTCCGAGCCCACATGCGAGCCGGCTTTGGTATAAACTTCCACGTTCCATGTACCACCGTCCACATTGATATCAAAATCTACAATGGCAATTTTCTTCTTGGCAACAATGTCAAACATGTTACCTGACTGACCGTTGTTGGTACTAAATGTTGTTTCAAGGAATCCGCCACTGCCACCAATCTGATCCAAACATCTGGTGGAATCAATGACAACCACTCCGGGGCCCGAAACTTCACCACCGGCAGGCTGAATATCAATTGTATCCGGATCGTCATAAATACAGTAGTCCGTTTGAAGTCCGGCAATACCGGCCTGTGGTGCGGGATTCACCCGTACAGTTACGGTAGACGACTGCACACATCCTGCCGTATCCGAAGCGGTAACCGTGAAAACAAATTCACCGGTATCGCTCGGGGTGAAAAGAGGGTTGGCTGATGTGGGATCATCCAGATCCGCAGCAGGAGCCCATGAATAGGTAACCGGCCCGCTTACACCGGAAGCTGTCGGATTGCCGCCAAGCATATAGGACTGGTCACTGCAAATAGTGGAGTCCTTGCCGGGATTCAATCTCATACATCCAAACTGCCCGCGCAGGGAATATGCAATTCTGAAATTTGCGAATTCGACCGGAGTCCATGCCCCACCGGCATTAAACAATATGCGTCTTTTGAAGAAAAGCGTATTACTGAATGCCAGGGAAATATTGTTGTTGCCCACTTGCGCCAAAGCAATGGCATAGGTGTCGGGCTGAAGAATAATTCCTCCTTCAGCGATGGGGATATCATACCAAATGGCTGCACTTCCCTGCACCTTGTAAATAGGAGATTCGTAAACCAGGGAGTCAGGGACATTATTTACGCACTTGTACACTTTCACCTGGAAAGGATCCCCCACGGTCGGATAAGCTTGTGTAGCCGTATTTCCGAGTTGGAATTGAATATTGGTGAGTATTGTTTCATAGCGATTATGAAAAATCTGAGCCAGTTCTCCCGGTGCACCGCCAAATCCGATACCATTCACGTAGTTGCTGTCATCACGTGCGTAAATGTCATTTGAGAAACCTTGTCTCCAAGGAACCACCGAGTTGTTGCCCATCCAGGCATCGGGTTCGTTCATGGTAATGCTGTGCTGAATAATCCACGTTCCCGGGAAAGGATGAACGAAGCCACCACCCGGCCACTGGAATTCGAAGGTTTCTCCCGGGTTCAGGTTCATGGGTGCGGAACTTTCGGTCAGCACGGTACCTGAAAGGGGTTCTGAAATAGTCGTTGTAATCACCACTCCGGTCAAGGGGTCCGTACCGTAGTTTTCTCCGATGGCTTTTACATTATGAGGAGTTTGCGCATAAGGGATTTGAGTATACTCAACCGTATCATACCCTCTCAACACTCTGGCATCATATTGAAAAGGAATTTCGCCTCTCACAAGTATATTGTCAACCGAAACACCGTCTGACCATCCGTTGTCTTCATATTCAAAACGAAGACGCATATCCGGATTGACATAAGGCATCAGATCGAGTGTACGTGTAAAAAAGCCAAAGTTGCTGGCACTCGGCTTGTCATCATCTTCTTCGTAAATTTCCATCCATTTGTACCCGTTCCATACATAAATGCGGAAAAAAGCAGCAATAGGCGGCACATTACCTCCACTGTTTTGCGTTTCCGTCATATTGTAATCAAATACAAGCTGCACATTGTTCAAACCTGTTGCATCAAAATTGGAAGTAGTGACATACGCCCAGTTTGGAGGGTTTGGTGCTGCAAAGAAATCATCGAACACCATGGCACAAGTACCATTCAGGCTTCCGCCTGCCTGCCCGTTTTTGTTGTACACCCAACCGATTGGGCCCTCCACAATTGTATCAGTCCATCCTGTCGGTGCACTAGCGCTACAATTGTTAAAGTCCTCAAACAACAAGGTGTCAATTACCGGCTGCGCATATGCGGCAGACGAAGTAAGGACCAATGTAAGTGCCAGAATTGAAAGGCTTTTGTAAAATATCTCCCTCATGTCGCTATTTTTTGTGAGATTTTAGGTTTAGTCGTTTAATTATATCTACTACTGTTGAATAATTGATCTTACTGACCCTGAAGCAGGGCTTTATATATCGTCAGTTTGTTTTCTACAGCTGTTCTCATCTCCTGGGAAAGGTTGGGATCAAGAAGCATTTTTTCAAAATTGTCGATGGTGGCTTGCAGGTCACTTTTCTGGGCCGCATTCAGATTCGTTGCGGCTGAGCCATTATTTGTGTTCTGACCCCCGTTGTTGGTGCTGACAGCAGCCCCCAGCTCCAACACAGGCGCAATATTTTGATCAATACCCGCTTGTTTGGCCGCCTGCACGTCCGCGGGGTCTTGCGTATTTCCACCGTCCGGGTTAGCCGATTGTGCTTGTACAGAAAGAGATGCAAACAACACAAATACAAGGAATAATGCTGTTTTTTTGAGTAAATTTCTAATGATCATATCTTTGCCTTTTAGGTAATGATTTTATAAATAGCTACAATAATTTTTCCACATTTCGGGTGTTAAATATATCAAAAAATTCATGCGTAGAAGGCGTTTCACAATAAAAATTTATTCATGAACCCTTGCTACACATCAAAGTTTTTGAGAACCTCACACCTTATCAATTTTTTATTGAAGGCCGGATTCGTTCAACACTCCAAAATACGCAATCATCACTGTACAATCAGAGCCAAAATTAAAAAAATGAAAATATATTATGAACCATTGTTCTAAATTTAATTCCACCGCCCCCTTTTATTAACCACTTTATAAGACACTTTGCCTTGTCCCCGCCTCTCTTTTCCTCTTACAGATCGCTTCAAATCCTTTATTTACGGGATTTATTGGCACGTTGACATTCTCTTCCGTCAATGAATTTATGTATAAAAATATATTTTTAAAAACTTCTTGCACAGCTTCCGATTACCCGCTCCATTTTTTGATTTTTTACTTTTTGAGAATGTTTAGTTTTGCGTCTCAAACAAGCTCTGGCAAATGAAACGCACACCTTTCTACAAGAAACACCTGGCACTGGGTGCTCGAATGGCTCCTTTTGCCGGATATGAAATGCCCATTTCTTATTCCGGAATTAATGACGAACATCTGACGGTAAGGTCCGCTGTCGGGGTATTTGATGTTTCGCATATGGGCGAATTCCGGATAAAAGGGAAAGAGGCTGAACGGCTGGTACAGAAGGTGAGCTCCAACGATATCAGCAGACTGACTCCCGGCCGCGCACAGTACAATTGCATGCCCAATGAAAATGCCGGCATTGTTGATGATCTCATCATATATCAATTGGCCGACCGGGATTATCTGCTCGTGGTAAATGCCTCGAATATTGAAAAAGACTGGAACTGGATCGTCTCTCAAAATCAATTCGATGTCCAAATGCAGAACTTGTCGGATGACTATGCGCTTCTTGCCGTTCAGGGGCCAAAGGCAATAGAGACACTGCAGAAGCTAAGCGAGATCAAGTTATCGGACATCCCCTTCTATCACTTTACCAAAGGGCGCATGGCAGGCATCGATGATGTCCTTATCTCAGCTACCGGCTACACCGGCTCCGGAGGTTTTGAACTTTACTTTTCTCCCTCTGCAGCCGGGAAAATTTGGGATTCCATTATGATGGCAGGCGAAGAGTTCGGTATCAAGCCCATCGGCTTGGGTGCCCGTGATACTTTGCGCCTCGAAGCAGGCTATTGTCTTTACGGCAACGACATTGATGACCACAGCAACCCCCTCGAGGCCGGTCTGGGATGGATTACAAAGTTTGTGGAAGGCAACGACTTTGTAGGCCGCAAAAAGCTGGAACAAATTAAAAAAGAAGGCATCAAGCGTAAACTGGTGGGCTTTAAAATGAAAGCCAAAGGCATTCCGAGGCATGATTATGGCATTGTTGACTCCGGAGGAAATAAAATCGGACTGGTCACATCGGGCACCATGTCGCCCCTCCTGAAAGAGGGCATCGGTTTGGGTTATGTAGAAAAAGAATTTGCCGCTCCGGGAACGGAAATCTTCATTCGGGTAAGAAACAAAGACCTGGCAGCCGAAGTATGCAAAACGCCCTTTGTATCGTTAAAATAGCCGCCTGCCCGGCCTTACGGCCAGATAAAAAAGCCGGCTGAAATCAAGATCACTTGTAAATTCCGGCTGTCGCCTGCATTCAGGTCTTTCCCGAATTTATCAAAATAACCCAGCCAGGATATGCTGATCGTAAGTCCGTAAGCATCCTCCGGTTTCCAGATGAAGACAGCTCCCAGCTTCAGCAGCATGGCCTGGCTTTTCAGCGCCCCAAGATTGTAATTCATGTTTCCGTATCCCGCTGCTGCAAAAGGTTCCAGGCGAACCATCCCCTGTTTTTTCCCGGCATAGGAAACCTGAATATTATATCCCCGGTATGCCGCTTCCCTGATGCCGGCAAAATTTGCCGAATAGGGCCTGAAACTCAATATATCCACATTGGCACCAATGACGATGCCATCGGGACGCTGAAAGGAAAAGCCCAGCTGACAGCCCAGGCGGCTTTCAAATTCGTAGCGAAAAAAATCATCGTAACGAGGCAAACCGTACAAGGCGCCCGCCTCGAGCCTTGCCTGCGAGAAAACGGAAAGAAACCTTCCTGCAAAAAGAAGTAGCAAAATCACCTTTTTCACCAAGCCAAAGATAAAAGCCCAGGCACCTAGTTCATCAATGGAAGCGTCATTATTTCCGTCAAACGGTAGACCGGATAGCGCTGATGACTTTTTTCGTAGTAAGGAGAATGCCTGTAAATAAACTGCAACTGCTTCCGCTTGCTCCGGGCAAAATCTTCATCCTGCGCTTTTTTCGCTTCAAACTGCATTCGCAGCACTTCGTCATTTCTCAAAATTTCCTCTGCGCTGATATCAAAAACATAATCGCTGAAGTATTCCTTCTGCATCAATATTTCATCGAAAAAATTCCAACGAAACCATGAATCCACTGCCCGGGGCTCGAGCATCTCTACAATGTAACGGTTGCTTTCCTGATCGGGAAACACGATATAATCACCCATATAAAGTGGAATTTCCTGCACTTCTTCTTCCACACGCAAATCGGTATGGGCATAGTGCCCCTCCCAGGCAAAGTCAAGCGTTTTTACATCTCTGATGTAATAGCAGTGCAGAGAAAGTACTGTATCCTTATCGAGCCGGTAGAGCCTGACCCCGTTTAATTTCAAGAGGTCAATGACCTCGCGCCAGGCTTGCGGAATAATATAGGCCACCGGTTTGCGTACGGAATCGGTGGCACGGTAGCGATCGTAGTAGCGAACAGGCCGTGTAAAAGGTTTGCTTTGGTCGTAATAGAGCTGCATCAATCCCGTCACGCGGCTTTTTCTGTAGCCCGCTTCATATCCTTTGAAGTCGATCATTCGGTAGTGCAGTGTATCCGGCTCCCAGTTCAGGTCAAACTGCTCCTGCCGACCGACTTCCCGGTCGGCTTTCTTTTTGCGGGCGATAATTTCCTCCGCATCTTTGCCTGCTTCCTCGGCAATGCTCCGGATCAGCGCATAGGTTCCCCGTACTCTTTGATCAAAGCTTTTCAGCATGTGGGCCTCCGAAACAAAGCCGATGGTATTGAAAAGTGCGGTATATCCCGTGGAATAGCGGGGTGTTTCGATAAATGCACGGATTCCGCTTTCAGGCGTACGTTTCATTGAAAAAACATAGGGTGTCATCTCAAAGCCTTTTTCCTGCATCGACTGGTAAAGTGCGGGATCCAGGTCATTGCTCAGATATTCGGCCATTAAGGGATGAAGCTTGTCTTTCTGTGTGGAGATGAGGGTCATCACATATTGATAGTCGGCACCGTCAGATGTATGTGTATCCAGAAAGAGCTCCGGTTTCCAGCTTTGATACATGCGCATGAAAGTGTGTGTATTCCGGGCTTCGGCCTTGGCAAAGTCACGGTTCAGGTCCAGGTTGCGCGCATTGCCCCTGAATCCCTGCTCTGCCGGCCCCAGCTGATTGGCTCTTGTACAGCAGCTTCGGTTCAAAGAGCCGCCCACATTGTAAACCGGTATAATGCAAAACACCACGTGCTCGAGCAAATCTTCTTCCGAATGACCCGTCACCAAATCCCTGACCAGCATCATCGAGGCATCCACCCCGCATGACTCGCCCGGGTGTATGCCATTCATGATCATAAATACCAGTTTTCCGTTCTTCCGGGCCTCTTCCGGGCTGAAGTATCCGTCTTTCGAAACGATCACCAGACGAATGGGTTTGCCTATATCCGCTTCTCCGTATTGCAGCACCTTCACCTTATCCGGATAGACTTCGGCCAGCCTCCTGTAAAAATCATTGCTCTGCCGGTAGCTTGCCGATTCTTTTCCGCCACTTTCCTCAAAAGGTGTCAGCCAGCCGCTCTGGGCCCGAAGCAGAAATGCCGTAAAAAACAAGAGGAGAATCGCTGCGAGTCCTTGCTTCATAAATTCAGTTTTTTATTCATTTTGTGCCGGGCTCCGTCCCGCTGAGTCTTTTTCTGCAGATTTTTTTCGATGGCTTCGCTGAGCCTGACACCGGTCTGATTGGAAAGACAGATTAAGACAAACAATACATCCGCCAGCTCATCGGCCAACTCAACTTCTTCCTCCCCCTCCTTAAATGACTGCTCTCCATATTTGCGAGCAATGATCCGGGCCACTTCGCCCACTTCTTCGCTGAGCAGCGCCATATTGGTGAGCTCGTCAAAATAGCGAACTCCGTGGGCTTTGATCCAGTCGTCCACTCTTTTTTGTAATTCATCAATGGTCATTTCCAAGCTTTTTTTCAATCCTGATCAATTTTTTCTGCAAAATCGTATCTGCGGGGTTGTCTATTGTTTGCTTTAATATTTCCCTGTACTCCTCGTGGTCGCGGTATTTGTTGAATGAATGAAAAAGCGGATCAAACGGAGTCAGCTGCAGGCTGAGAAAAAGGACCGGATATATCAGCAAGCGGGTATACAGCGGAGCCAGTTGCCTGCGAATCGAGCGGTCATTTTTTTTGACCATCATCCGGTAAAGGAGCAGAATCATCATCACCGCAGTGCCAAATGAAAAACCCAGCATCAGCAGGTTTCTGCCATTGGGCCAGAAGCGAAAGGTGTAAATCACCCCTACGAGCCCGATTGAAATGCTCCAAAGCCCGAAGAAATAGAGCATGCGCATGCTCCGGGTCACCTGCTTGGTAAAAAGCACGAGTGCACCCGAAAGCAGATAATACAGCGCCAGGGCCGAGCACGAGAGCACCAGCAGGCGTTCGGCCATTTCGACACGGAAATACTGAAGCCCGATGCTGAAGAGGGTAAAAGCAATCAAACCGGGTTCCATCCAGTTTTTTTTCATTCCTTGTTTTTTGTATCAATTACAATGGTTACCGGTCCGTCATTGAGCAGTTCTATTTGCATGTGCGCGCCAAATTTGCCGCTTTTTATCTCCCGTCCCAGCTCTTCCGACAAGGCCCGTATCATACGTTTATAGAGAGGCTCTGCCCTGTCGGGTGCAGCCGCACGGATAAAGGAGGGCCGGTTTCCTTTTTTGGTGGAGGCATGCAATGTAAATTGACTTACCAGCAATATATTTCCTTCATCCAGGTCTTTCACACAAAGGTTCATCCTTTCTTTTTCATCCGCAAAAATTCGGAGTGCCGCTGCTTTGCGGGCGAGCCATTGTAGGTCTTCCTGTTCATCGGCTTCTTCAATGCCGAGCAAAATCAGCAATCCGGGCCCGATTTCAGCAATGAGCTTTCCTTCGCTGCTCACACGTGCAAAACGCACCCTTTGTATGACCGCTCTCATTTTACCATTTTTTTAATTCCTGCAAATCAAAAACAATGTGAAGGTAATTTTCATACCTCGAAAATGCGATCTTCCCTTCCTGAACCGCTTCGATCACTGCACAACCCGGTTCGTTGATGTGCATGCAGTTGCTAAAACGGCATTCGTGCATCCTTGCCCTCATTTCCGGAAAATATCCCGCCACTTCTTCGGGCTCCAGATCCGCTATGCTCATCTCCTTTACACCCGGTGTGTCTATCACATATCCCCCTTCTTTTATTTCGAACATTTCGGCAAAAGTAGTCGTGTGTTTCCCCTTGCCCGTCTGTCTGGAGAGTTCTCCCGTCTTCAGTTCGAAGTAGGGATACAGGGTATTGATCAGTGTAGATTTTCCGACCCCCGAGTGGCCGGCCATAAGCGCAGTGCTGCCCTGCAGCAATTTTTTTAAATCTCCGAGGCCCTCTTTGCTGACTGCGCTCACGAGCATGCAGGGATATCCCAGCGGTTCGTAAATATCCCTGAGCGATTTATATCGGTCAAGGTCTTCGCTGCCGTATAAATCTTTTTTGTTGAATACCAGCACAGCCGGCACATGATAGGCCTCGCAGGAAAGCAGAAAGCGATCCAAAAACCCCGGTTTCACTTTCGGGAAACGCACGGTTGCCACCAAAACCGCCCGGTCGAGGTTCGCAGCAATGATATGCCTGCCATGGCGCATACGGGTTGACATGCGCAGCAGATAATTTTCTCTCGGATATATTTTACCGATTATTCCCGTCTTTTGCCCCGGCTCGATGTCCACTTCCACACGATCGCCCACTGCTATGGGATTGGTAAAGCGTTCCCTGTCTTGTTTAAATTTTCCTTTCAGGCGACAATTCACCCGTTGACCGTCTTCTTCCAGCTTGACGGTATACCAGCTTCCTGTCGATCGCATGACCCGTCCTTTCAAAGCTTTTCTTTTATTTTTTCCGTGTTCTTCCTCGAGCAAGCCCTTAAAGCTTCCTTCAGTTCGGCCATCAGCCGGGGGTCTTTTTCCACCGCATTGCCCACCACAACGATATCGGCACCGGCCGCTGCAATCTGCCCGGCAAGCGCTGCACTGCAAATGCCGCCACCAATGATCAGGGGGTTCTTCGTTTTTTTGCTTATCTCACGAATCATGGCAAAGGGCACATGGCGTCCGGCACCGCTGCCGGCATCCAGATAGGTGAGCGACATTCCCATATACTCGCCCGCCCAGGCCGTTGACAGCGCCAGGTCACTTTTGTCGGCCGGTATGGGAATGCTTTGTGACATATAGTGGGCGGTGGTCAGTTTGCCGCTTTCGATGAGGAGATAGGCCGTAGAGATTACTTCCAAAGCACTCTTCTTAAGCAAAGGGGCCGCCTCTACCTGCCTCCCGATGAGCAAATCGGGATTGCGGCCTGAAATAAGGGAAAGAAAAAGAAGGGCATCGGCCCGGGCAGTTATTTCCGAGCCCGGACCCGGAAAAAGTATCACCGGAACGGAGCTGTAAGTCTTCAAGAATGCTACCGTTTCTTTCATCTGCCCGGAGGAAAGGTGGCTGCCTCCGACAAAAAAATAATCCGGCAAATCGTGCGCTTCGCCTTGCAGGTAGTTCAAAAAAATGACCTCATTAAACTTATCCGGGTCGATGAGGACGGCAAGACTTTTCAAACCCTGCGCCTTTCGCTTCCTAATGTGTTCAAGTATGTTTCCGGACATGACAAATTCTTGAGAGGCAAATATAATTGATTCCGGGGCTGAATAAGCGACCGGAGTGCCGGCACAAATCTGCTTCAATCCCTCAGATCACCCTGACCGCTTCTGCCGGTATCCAGCCCTGCTTATCGTCACTCAGCTGTATCCGGTACCACTGACCGGCCGCATCGAGCACTTTCACCTTGGTGCCTTCGTGGATGATAAACAAATCGGTAGCGGAGTGGCCCGGCTCGCTTTTTACATATGCATTGGGCGCAAAGACAATGGCCTCGCGGCTGTTTTGGTTGATCCGGTAATTTTCAATGTTCAGGAAGAGCACAAAAAGGGTCAGAAAAAGAAAAAACAAGGAGGAGAAGAAGGCAATGACACGCAAGTTCCGCCTGCCGGCAAAGAGATAGAGCAGCGCCATGAAAAAAGCAATCCAGATCATCACGGTAGAAATCACAGCCCACTGGTCGGCCGAGCGGCTGCGGAGCAAGTCGCGCCACCACACACTGATTACACTTCGCTTCGGAGCTTCCATTTTATCAACCGTACGCAGGCGGGCCAGTTGCAGATTGAAGCGCGCATCTTCGAAACGCGGGTTTAATTTAAGCGCTTTCTCATAATCGTAAATGGCTGCTGCGATATCCCCCAGGCGATAGCGGGCATTTCCTGCATTGAAATAGAGTTCCGCAGACTCATATCCCAGGTGCAGGATGGAATCGTAATAAACAGCTGCCGAATCAAATGCCCCGGAGCTGTAGTAGCTGTTTGCTTTTGCGAAAAGAGCATTCGGGTTTTCAGCTTTGAGCCATCCGGCACCCGCCATCCAAAACAGAATGAGTATTAAAATGCTATTTTTCATGCCTGCAACTCCTTTTCAAATCGATGAATCCATTGCTTTGCCCTTTCGAGCATTTCGCTGCGCGACAAGCCCGCCTGCGATGGAGCATACACGGCTGCCCGGCAATTGTCCAGAAGGGATTCCAGTTCTTCGGCTCTTGCGATATCCGCTCCCAGGCTTTCGAACTTTCTGCGAATTCCCTCCTGCGTTTGTTCTGATCGGTCGAGCCGGATGCGTTCACCGAGGTAATCCCAAAGGATATTGGGTATGGCTTCAAAGTAATCTTTGTCGTTCAGCTCTTTTTTAGCCAGGCCATCCAGTTTTTTCAGGGCTTTGCGTGCGGCTTTTTTCTGACGGTTCATCTCGGCACTGCCGGCCGCTTTCATCTTTTGCCTGCGAATCAAAAGAAGAAGGAAAAAAAGCAGGACAGGAGCCAGCATGAGGACGTAATACCGCGTGGAGGCAAAATAAGAGAGCCCGCTGCGTTTCAGTTTCGTCTCCGTATGAATGTAGCGAATGTCCTGATCGAGCAGCTCGATGTCCTCTTTTGAAAGTCCGCTGACGGCATTTTTCCCGCCCGCGCTCTTATTGGCTTCACCGCTTACCCGTATCTCGTAGGAGCGGGTGTGTGCCGTTTTGTATTGGCCTGTGGCCGGATCAAACCAGGCAAAAAGCAAAGAATCCAGCTTGTAGGTTCCCCGCTGCCGCGGCACCAGCAGGTATTCATAGCTTTTTGTTCCGCTCAGTACATCGCCCCGGGTGCTTATGTACTCGTTAATTTTGGGATCATACACTTCAAAGTCATCCGGCAATTGGGGCTCGGGCAGGTCAATCAGCTGAATATTTCCCGTACCGCTGATTTTCAGGCGAAGGGTGAGAGGTTCATTTACGGCTGCCTCCTCCGAGCTCAGGGTAGATTCGATTTTGAAATTTCCCACGGCCCCGTTAAACTCCGGAGGAGCTCCCGGGGGCAGGTCTTTTACTTTTAGCTTCACGGCATTGCTCGCAAGCTTTATTCTCCGGGTATCGAAAAAGCTGTATTGTACATCCACGGTCATCCGGGCAGGGTCAATTAGCAGCTCTCCGCTTTTTTGCGGAAAAAGAATCAATTTGCGCACTACGGCCGTGCGGTAATTGACACCATTGATATTTTGTGTTTTAACCTCCGGCTTTTTTATTTCCACCTCTTTGCTCCAAAAGCCGTTCAGCTGGCTGGCCGGCATTTCATAATTGCTGATGCCGGAGCGGAAATAAAGCGTGTAGGACAAAAGCAGCTGCTCGCCCCGGTACGCTTCCTTCTTGCTCAGCGAGGCCCTTAAAAAAATGTCTTTCTTCGGGAAGCCGCCCACATCGGCCCCGCCCGGGGCTTTTCGTTTCGGAAGGGTGCCTGATTTCACCACTTTTATACGAATGGGCTGCGTACGCAGCGTCCCGTTGTTGCTTTGGAGTTCAGCCGCTTCGATGACCTTATCGCCCATGCCGGACGGACGAAGGAGATACGTGATCTTCAGTGTTTTCTTTATTTCCTGGCGACCGTTGACAATCTGCACGCTCATTTGTGATGAGCGGCTGCTGCTGATTACCTGAAAATCGCGGAATGCGGGCGGAGTAAGGTTCCGCTCCTCCCCGTTTTCAATGGTGAGGGTATAGCGCAGCAACTCTCCCTCTTCCACGGTGTTTTTGTTCACCTCTGCCCGCAGGTCGGCTTGCTGGCCCCGCGCAGCGCCCAGACTTATCAGCAGCAGCCCTATGACCAAAATACTCCTCATCACCAGTCTTTTTCGCTTTTTCTTTTGCGGGTTCTTCCCGCTTTTTTCTTCCACATTTCTTCCTGTATTTTTCCTTCCTGCCTTTCGAGTGCTTTCAAGAGCCGCTCGGCTTGTTTCGGGTCTATCCGAACGGCTTGCCGGCCACCCTCTTCTATTTCCTCTTTCTGCTGCTCCTCCTGCTTGCCGGCTCCGCCCGGTTTATCTTCATTCTTTTCTCCCTTATTGCCTTCTTTTTCTTCTTGCTCTCCCTGGTTCTGCTTGTCCTTTTGCTTCTGATTTTCCTTGTTTTCCTGCGATTTGTTTTTCTGATCCCGCTCTTGATTCTCCTTCTGCTCCTGATTCTTGTCCTTCTGATTTTCTTTTTGATCCTGTTTTTGCTGATTGTTCTTATTCTTTTGCTTCTGCTCTTCTTCTTTCTTCCATTTGCTGAGGGCATAGGCCAGGTTGTATCGCGTATCCTCGTCATCCGGCCTGAGTTTCAGTGCTTCTTTGTAGGCTTTTACCGCCTCCCTGTATTGATCCTGTGCAAGATAGGTGTTGCCCAGATTGTGCCATATACGGGCTTTGTCCGTTTTATTGCGGGCAGCACTCAGTGCATTGAGATATGCCTGTTCGGCCTCTTTCCATTTTTTTGCATCATAATATACATTGCCCATATTAAAGTATGCGGCATATTTATCGGCACCCAGGCCGGCCGCTTCTTCATAAAAGGCCAGGGCCTCATCCGTTTTGCCGGCTTCCACGGCCCGGTTGCCTTCCCTGATGAGTTGCTGTGCATCCTGGGCCCTCAGCGAATGGGCCGCCAGAAAAAGCAATAATATGAGCATCGCATTGCGCATCATTCAAACAAATTTAATTTTCTCCACCATCTTGCCCTGCGGGGCGAAAGCAATAACTCAAAGAAGAGAAAGATCAATCCGAGGGTGAGCGGAAACTGATAGTAAGAAACATAATTGTCGAGCGAAACTTCTTCCAGTTCTTTTTTATCCAGCGAATCCAGGCTTTTGAGCAAATCAGGCAGGGGATTGTTGCTGCCGGCCAGCTGATAGTAATTGCCTCCTCCCAGCAGGGCGATTTCGCTCAATATTTCCTGATTCAGTTTGCTGAGTATGATATTGCCGTTTTCATCCTTCTTGTAGCCCCGCAGATAGCGCCCCGAGTAGTCGGGAATGGGGGCGCCTTCGCTGCTGCCCACACCGATGGTGTAAATCACGATGCCCTCTGCTCTTGCATTTTTCACAGCCTCTTCCACATCTCCTTCGTGGTCCTCGCCATCGGTGATGATGATCAGGGCTTTGTATCTATTCTCTTCTTTCTCAAAGGCCTCGCGGGCAATGCGGATGGCATCGGCAATGGCCGTGCCCTGCGCAGGTACAATATCGGGACTCACCGAGCGGAGAAAAAGTTTTGCCGCGCTGTGATCGGCCGTCAGCGGCATTTGCAGGTAAGCATGTCCGGCAAATACAATCAGTCCTACACGATTGCCTTTCATTTTGTCGAGCATATTGCTGACAAACTGCCTGGCGCGCAAGAGCCTGCTCGGGGCCACATCTTCGGCCATCATACTCTTGGATACGTCAATAGCCACCATCACATCGATGCCCCGTTTTTTTGCTTTTGTTTTTTCCTTGCCGATCAGGGGATTGGCCAATGCCAAAATGAGAAAGACAAATGCCAGCATGGACATTGTCATTTTGAGCCAGAGCCGGCCTTTCGAAAATTCGGGTGCCAGCTGACGAAGAAGCGGCAGATCACCAAAAGCCTTCCACTCGCGCTGCCGCAGATACAATGCCATTGCGAAAAGCAATAGCAGCAGCGGTACGATAGCCAGAAGGCCCAGGTACTCCATATGTTCAAATCTCAACTCTTCCATTAGCTCGTAAAAGTTCTTAACCATGAAAAACGAAGCAAATGTTCAATGCCGAGAAAGAGGATTGCCAGCCAAAGCAAGGCATGAAACTTGTCGATGGGTCGGGGAATGGTACTTACCTGCACCCTCGATTTTTCCATGCGATCGATTTCCCGGTATATCTCGCGAAGGCTTTCCTTGTTGGTAGCCCTGAAGTACTGCCCACCGGTCATATTGGCTATTTGCTTCAGCAAATCCTCATCAATTTCCACTTTCACATAATCGAAGACCAGCGTTCCGTCAGGCCGTTTGGCCACGGGCGACAATGCTTTGCCCGCAGAGCCTACCCCGATGGTATAGACCCGGATACCATAATTGACGGCCAGCTCGGCAGCGGTCACCGGGTCTATTTCTCCCGAATTGTTTACCCCGTCCGTCAGCAGAATGACCACCTTGCTGTTGCCTTCGCTGTCCTTGAGGCGGTTGACGGCCGTTCCCAATCCCGAACCGATGGCCGTTCCGTCTTCCAGCATGCCTGTTTTGATTTCATCCAAAAGATGGAGCAAGACCTTGTGGTCGATGGTCACGGGACACTGGGTAAACGCTTCTCCGGCAAAAACCACCAGTCCGATGCGGTCGTTGTCGCGCTCGGAGATAAACTCTTTGGCCAGTTCTTTGGCCGCTTCCAGGCGGTCGGGGCTAAAGTCGCGGGCCAGCATGCTGGACGACACATCCAGTGCCAGCACAATGTTGATGCCCCTGGTTTCCACTTCGCTTTCATATTGCGGCAAGACCGGCCGGGCCAGGGCAATAATGACGGCTCCCAGAGCCAGCATTCTCAACCCAAAAAGCGAATGATAGGCGATGGTCCGGAAGCTGCGCAATTCCCTGGCCAGCTCTCCGCCCCCCGAGACCCGCAGAAGCGGCAGACGCTTCAGATAGCGCCAGGCATACCACAGCACCAGCAGCGGAATAAGGAAAAGCCCCGCGAGCACCCATGGATACATAAAGGTGATATGACTCCATTCATTCATCATGACGCGGCCTCCTCTTCCTTCGCTTTGGTCTCTTCAATAAATTCACGCGCCCGCTCCATAAGCTCCACATTCTGATCGCGTGTGGGCAGCCCTTTGGCAAACTTTACGATATCGGCA
>JALSIH010000020.1 GCA_026981615.1 Chitinophagales bacterium | reverse complement strand
GGCAGAAGGAGAGCTTTCGCATAGAGGTGGACCCCAGTGGAAGCACCGTGGCCGTGCAGGCCCTCTTTCATCCCGGAAGCTGCAAAAGCCGAAAATATGCGGAGCTGCTTTACGGTATCCGGTGGAAAAACCTCTCCTTTGAGAAAAGCAGGACGCTTTATTTGAACTTTGAGGACAACAAAGAGCCCGGAAAAGACGGACGCTGAAGGCCCGGAGAGCAAAAATTTCAAAATTTTCTAATTAGTAAGGAAGCATTTCACCGTAATTACTACAGCTTGATTGAGGCAGTGCGGTCGAGGAACATACCCTGACCGCGGGAAAGTAAAGTTGCAATTTCACCCCATCCGCAAGAGACCTTCTTGTCTTCTTTGTGAATAATCCTTACTTTTAGTATGCCATGAAAATCAACGCTATGTCCATTCGTTTCGGAGGCCCCGTGCTCCGCAGTTCCCTGCCCGAGTTGATTTTCTGGGTGTCGGCCTTGCTGGCGCTCGCACTGAGCGACCCTGCACAAAGCCACTATACCCTTTGTCCGCTGGCACGGGCCGGCATCACCTGGTGCCCCGGTTGCGGACTGGGCCACGGCATCACCTTTGCGCTTCAGGGCCATTGGGCGGCAGCTTTGCACAGCCATCCGCTTGCGCTCTTTGCTCCGGCCGTCATTTTTCACCGGATCATACAGCTTACCTTAAAAATTAAACCCATTCAATTATGACACGAGACCTCTACCTCCTGATTCCCTCTGCCGATATGCAGGAAATGGAATATCTGAAGAACATAACGGCCGGGATGAACGATGAAGAATTCAGGCAATTTATCAGCCTCTATCAAAGCCGGAGAGTCGATCCCCAGCTCATTCTGTTGCTGGCAGCCATCGGACTGCTCGGTGTGTCGGGCATTCACCGCTTTTATATCGGACAGGTGGGGATGGGCATTCTCTATTTCCTGACGGCCGGGCTCTGCTTTATCGGCACCATCGTGGATATGGTCAACTACAAGAATCTGGCATTTGAATACAACCGCCAGAAAGCCGATGAATGCCTTGCCCTTATCTCCTGAAAAAGCCCCTGAAACCGCAGGATTGAAAAAAAGAGAAATGCCTGACCCGGGGAAAAAGAGGGTTTCTTTTCCATAGCTTCGCTTCGATTTGCCCGGCCCCTTTTCTGTATTTTTTATGACATTGGGCCAAATTCGCAAAAGATGGCCATTGAAATTGTAGAAGTGACGAGCCGCAGGCAGCTGAGAAAATTTATCTATCTGCCCGAAAAGCTGCACCGGGAACACCGCAACTGGCTGCCCCCGGTTTATATGGACGAGTGGAAATTTTATCATCCGAAAAAAAACCGAGCCCATGCCCACTGCGACACGACCCTCGCCCTTGCCTACCGTGACGGTGTGCTCTGCGGGCGCATTATGGGAATTATCCACCACGCCTTCAACAGGGAATGGAAGCAGCGCGATGCCCGTTTTTTCAACCTCGACTGCATAGAGAGCCGGGAAGTGGCAGGTGCCCTCATCGCCTACGTGGAAGAATGGGCAGCCGCCCGCGGCATGACCCACGTCAACGGCCCCTACGGATTCTCGGACAAAGACCCACAGGGGGCCCTCATCGAGGGATTTGACGAGCTGCCCCTCATTGCGGCACCCTGCAATTTCGAATATCTGCCCGCCCTTATTGAAGCAGCCGGATACAAGCCCCACATTCACTGGGTAGAATACAAATTTCCGATTCCCGGGGCCCTGCCCGATCTGTATCCGCGTGTCTGCAAAAGGGTGATGCGCAGCGGCAAATACCGGGTCCTTGATTTTCGCAAAAAGCGGGAAATACGCCCGTATATCCTCCCTGTTTTTCGATTGATCAACGAAAGTTTCGAGCCCTTGTACGGCTTTGCCCGCATGAGCGAGGCGGAGATGAAAAGCCTGGCACGGCAATACTGGCCCGTGCTCGATCCCCGCTTTGTGAAGATCGTGCTCTGCAAGGACGAAGTGGTCGGGGTGGTCATCGCCATTCCGAGCCCGAGCACCGGCATCCGCCAGGCCCGGGGGCGCCTGCTGCCCTTCGGCATTTTTACGCTGAAAAAACACATGAAAAAGACCCGGCAGCTCGACCTGATGATCGGAGCCATCCGCGAAGAGCACCGCGGCCGGGGCATCGATGTGCTGCTGGCCACGCAGCTGATCGACTCGGCCCGCGAGGCCGGCATGGAGTGGATCGACAGCCACCTCGAGCTGGAAGACAATCATAAAATCCGAGCCGAGATGGAACGCCTGGGCGGAAAAGTCACGAAACGCTTTCGCTCCTACCGGAAAAAGATTGAGGGACGAGCACCGACAAGCCGAAAGCAGGATGCAGGGCCGTTGTCTTAAAAATAGATTTTTACTGATGTAGAGGAGTGCAGTAGCATATAATTCTTTTTTTTCGAAGCGGAGCTAATGCTTTAGATGGGGGTTTTTGTTGTGCTTTCGTGCTATCTTATTGCATTTGTCTATGATCTTCTTTGCAAGTTTCGCATCGGTAGGATAGCTGATCTTGTTCTCCTGAACGGTCGTATCCGAAAGTTGCTGCTTCTCTTCCGCATCTTTGCCGTGTAGCTGAATATCTTCTCTACTCCTTTCTTGCCAATGCGTTTTCTGAAATGAACGAAGTCGCTCGGATCGCAGAGAAAGCGATGCTGAAAGTACGCCTCGCCAGGGAAGTATTGCATGTAGGGGTTCATTTTCCAGGCTTCACACAGGGTCTCATCGCCCAGGTTGTAAAGGTGCTTCAGCATCAGGCTTGACACCATCAGGCGCACGGGCATGGAGGGTTGCCCCGTATGCGAGTAGCTTGCCGAAAACTCGCGCTAAAAATATTTTCAATCTATTTTTTTGGCCAACAATACCGGTTCGTGGCGCATATCGATAAAATCGCTGAGCAGTGGATGAAACAGGTCTCTTTGCGTCTGAGCTTTTGATTTTCCCATCATAATTTGCAAGCTTTTGCCATAAATTTCACCACTCTCTTGCAATTTCGGACATCCTATAGCATAAACATCTTAACATATTGATTTATATATCTGTATGTTGTATAGTTATTCAGGAGGGACTAGTTGCGGCTGCCTATAAATTTTAAAGCACCCTTTTTATTCTTTTCCCTGACAAAATAGAGCGTGGGGGCCAAAGCATCCGTTTCAAAGGTAGAAAAGGGCCCCAGTTGGAATTCATATACCTTTTTTCCTGACAAGTCAAATATCTCCAACTGAAGCAGACGGTCCTGCAAATTTAAAAACACCGGATATCCGTTGTTGTATGATATCCTGAGCGGAAAGGATGACAGTCCCGGCCCATCTTCCAACCCGGTGTATACATTACAAATGTAGCTTGCAGGCCCTCCCGTTGCTGCTTGTATAGAGGTGTATGACTTGGGAGAAAAGATGGAAAGTACATTGTTTAATGATACGTTGATGGAGGTAAATGCGTTACCTAAATCGCTAATTTCAAATGTTGTGTTCTCCTGATCGAAGCAAAGGGAACAGTTGCCTCCATTCTCTCGAATCTTGGAAATCAACATATCATTGCCACCACTGCCAAGATTAGTACCGCTTGCAATCAGCAGGTCTTCGCCAGCAACGAGATTGGGGGTCAGTGCCATTCCTATGGGATATTTTATTTCTTTGTCGTATGCACTAATACTTTGTTCCTTCATCCGCCTTTCCCACAAAACTCCGCCTGTAGCATTCCACTTAAGAATATGCATCCGCTCACCTATTGCAGCACAATAAAGCGAATTGTCTGATGATAATACGGGAGCTGCCAATTCATATCCCTTGACCTTTTTTCCCCATAAAACTCCATACGTATTATCCAGTTTTAAAAGAAAACCATCATTGTCCGTATTTCCATTCGGCCGGTGTATTCCCGTAATATAGTATCCGCCATTTTCGGCATACGAGATACCGGTGAAAGTACGGAAGGCACCAACTTCAGCATTTATCCTTTTTCCCCATTGAAAGTTCCCGACTGTCCCAATTTTAAACATCAACGCTCCATCATTGCTGCTCCCTACATACAGGTAACCTCCCTCCGGAGTACGAATAAGCCCTTTCCCATATGCACTGCCGTCAGCCGGCTTGTAACCTTTGGCAGAGACCAATGTGCCGTCATTATTTATTTTCACAATCAAGAAACCCCACCCGTCATTGTTATTATAATAGCCGACAAGGGTAATGAGACTACTGACCGGAGATTGAAACATATCCGTGAGCAGCACACTTGTATTTGGGTTGAGTTCATTCAGCCAAACCGCATTTCCGTCATAATCAATTTTGGCAAGAACGGGATTATTAGTTCCCTTAGATCCAAGAACCAATATATTAGCGTCCGTACTTTTTAAAATTTTAAATATTCTCAATGCCTGGCCATTGCTGCTCTTTAATAATTTGGACCATATCAGATTCATACTTGAGTCCAGGCGGCATATGTTCATTTCCGAAGCATTCCCCGCATTGCCTGCGGCTACAATATCTCCGTTGTCAATTTCTATGATTGTATTCCCCGACTCATATGCGCTATTCCCGATGGCCAGACAAGCCGGCTGGGCCATACTTACATAATTGAATTTGACAATGAAAATTAAAAGCAATGAAAAGTGTATGGCAATTGAAGCATTTAAAAGGTCCGTTACGGTATATTTTTTATACATGATAAAATAGTTTCTTATAAAATTAAAATGTTTCTGTAGAAAACAAAAAACAGTCTATTTCATACTTTTGTCATTCTCTTCCCGTCCACCGTTCTGTTTCCCCGCTTGCCTGCGGATCGCTCATCGAGAAAAACGAGTAGGAAAAACTTTTCTGCAGTGTGCGCAGAGCAAAAGAGCCTGAAGTCCTTTACAAACGCTTTATTTGTGCGGTGAACGCAGAGGGGAATATCCCAAAGGATAAGACAAATAGCAAGAAACTGAGAAGTTCAAGCACTCTTCGATACGTCCCGACTCTCGTTGCACTTGATCGGGACTACTCAGAGTGACAGCTTTTGCAGTGATAAGATAGAAATACTCAAAAACAGATTTGTCTTATCCTTTTGAACATTCCGATCGAATGAAATGAGCATCGGAATGATACATGCCCTCCCTTCGGGAGTGCAATACTCAAGATGACCAATCCGGGCAACCCGGAAGTTCAAGCATGCAGAGCACTTAAAAGAGCGGGGCCCGGATACTGCTCATTCTGACATTTTACCCATAAATTTGCAGAGCTAAAAATCAGACAGTAAAGCTATGTTCGAATCATTATCAGACAGGCTGGAAGGAGCGTTTAAGCAGCTCAAAGGCCAGGGAAGAATTACAGAGATCAATGTGGCCACTACGGTCAAGGAAATCCGCAGGGCACTGGTCGATGCCGATGTGAACTATAAGATCGCCAAAGAATTTACCGACCGCGTGAAGGAAAAAGCCCTTGGTGAGAAAGTGCTGCAGGCCGTATCACCGGGGCAGCTGATGGTCAAGATCGTACAGGACCAGCTCAGCGAACTGATGGGCGGAACGGCTGCCGACTTCAACATTACGGGCCATCCGGCCGTGGTGCTGCTCTCGGGTTTGCAGGGCTCGGGTAAGACCACCTTTGCCGCCAAACTTGCCAATTACCTGAAAAACAAGAAATCCAGAAAGGTGCTGCTGGTGGCTGCGGACGTGTACCGGCCGGCCGCCATCGACCAGCTCCACGTGCTGGGCGAGCAGACCGGGGTGGAGGTCTTCAGCGACAAAGAGAGCAAAGACCCGGTGGACATCGCCAAACGGGCCATTCAGTATGCCCGCGCCAACGGATTCAATCTGGTGATCGTGGATACGGCCGGGCGCCTCGCCATTGACGAAAAGCTGATGGAAGAAATTTCGTCCATCAAAAAGGCCGTTAATCCCAACGAGACCCTTTTCGTGGTGGATGCCATGACGGGCCAGGATGCCGTAAATACGGCCCGCGCTTTCAACGAGCGCCTCGATTTTGACGGAGTGGTGCTCACCAAACTCGATGGCGACACACGCGGTGGGGCCGCCCTGTCGATCAAATATACCGTAGGCAAGCCCATCAAATTCGTCAGCCGGGGCGAAAAACTCGACACCATTGACATCTTCCACCCCGACCGGATGGCACAGCGCATCCTCGGCATGGGCGACATTGTCTCTTTCGTGGAAAAAGCCCAGGAGCAGTATGACGAAGAAAAAGCCCGGAAACTCCAGAAGAAAATCCGGAAGAACAAATTTGATTTCAACGACTTTCTGGATCAGCTCAAGCAGATAAAAAAGATGGGCAACATCAAAGACCTGCTGGGCATGATACCGGGCGTGGGCAAGCAGGTGAAAGACCTCGACATTGACGACAAGCAGTTTTCAAAAATTGAAGCCATCA
>JALSIH010000019.1 GCA_026981615.1 Chitinophagales bacterium | reverse complement strand
TCCCGCCCTCACATTCAAACTCAGCCTCCTTAAACTCGGAACGCCAATCCCGGAGCTGCCCGAGGTCCAGCTCATCATGATCCACAAAGTTGACATTCACCCGGATGGGTGTGGTATCGTATTGATCTTTCAAGCCCCGTGAGACAAATTTGTTCTCGTCTTTTACCCGGTAAATAATCTTACTCTGCCCCTGAATCATTCCCTGGTTAATCAGCTTTCGAAAAGGCTCATCCGTTGGGACAATGCCCAGATCATAAAGAAACTTATGCCAAAACCGGGCATACATCAGATGTCCCACGGCATGTTCTGCACCGCCCATATAGAAATCGACATCGCGCCAGTAGGCGATGGCTTCTTCAGAAGCCAGACGTTCGTCATTGTGGGGATCCATGTAGCGAAGAAAATACCAGCTGCTTCCGGCATATCCGGGCATGGTATCCGTCTCGCGAATACCGCCATCGGGCAATTCTACCCACTCGCGGTTTCGTGCCAGCGGTGCCCGCCCGTCTTCTGTGGGCAGATAGCTGTCAATTTCGGGAAGCACGAGGGGGAGCTCGCTCTCGTCCAAGGGATAGGGCACATCATCATAATAGACAATCGGGAAAGGCTCTCCCCAATACCGCTGGCGGCTGAATCCCGCATCGCGCATCTTGTAGTTGACCGTTCTTACGCCCCGACCGGTGGCTTCCAGCCTGTCGATCACCACACGAATGGCTTCTTTGACTTCGAGACCGTTCAGAAAATCGCTGTTGATCATGCGCCCTGTCTTGTCTTCTATTTTTGCATCCGGGTAATCGCTCCGGTCAACAACTTCAATGACGGGAAGCCCGTACTTCTGTGCAAAGCGCTGATCGCGTTCATCATCCGAAGGAACCGCCATGATGGCACCCGTGCCATAGGCAATGAGCACGTACTCGGAAATATAGACGGGCATTCGCTTGCCCGTAAAGGGATGAAGTGCATAAGAGCCCGTGAAGACACCGCTCACTTTCTTCTCCTGCTGACGTTCAATGTCGCTGCGTTTTTTTACATATTCGACATAGCGATTCACTTCTTCGCGCTGCGATGCCGCGGTCAATCGATCCAGGAGGGGGTGTTCGGGTGCCAGCACCATGAAGGTGGCCCCGAAAATGGTATCGGGGCGGGTGGTATATATTTCCAGTTTTTCACTGAGGCCCTCAATATCGAAAAAGACACTGGCCCCCTCCGAGCGTCCGATCCAGTTGCGCTGCATCTCTTTCAATGACTCCGGCCAGTCCAGCGAATCGAGGCCGTAGAGCAGGCGATCGGCATAGGCGGTAATGCGCAAAAACCACTGCCGCATTTTCTTTCGTTGCACCGGATGCCCGCCTCTTTCGCTGCGTCCGTCCTTTACTTCGTCATTGGCGAGCACCGTACCCAGTGCCGGGCACCAGTTGACCTCGCTGTAGGCCAGATAGGCCAGGCGGTAGTCAAGCAGACGGAGTGCTTTTTCCCTGTCGCTCAGGGCATTCCACTCGGCAGCACTGAAAATTTCTTTTGAATGACTGGCGGCTTCCACGCTCCGGTTTCCTTCTTTTTCAAAAATTGGGATGAGCTCGTCAATGGGTCGTGCCCGCTCTTCTTTTTTGTCGTACCAGCTCTTGAAAAGCTGCAAAAATATCCATTGTGTCCATTTGTAATATTTCGGATCGCAGGTGCGAATTTCACGACTCCAGTCGTAGTTGAACCCGATTTTACGCAGCTGCTTCTTGTAGGTGGCAATATTTTCTTCCGTGGTCTTGGCGGGGTGCTGTCCTGTCTCGATGGCATACTGCTCGGCCGGCAGGCCAAAGGCATCGAAACCCATGGGATGCAGCACATTGTCGCCCTTCATGCTCCGGTAGCGGCTGAAAATATCCGTAGCAATATAGCCCAGAGGATGCCCTACGTGCAATCCCGCCCCGGAGGGATATGGAAACATGTCCAGCACATAATATTTCGCTTTTGATGCATCTTCCCGAACCCGGTATATGTCGTTCTCCTGCCAGTATGCCTGCCACCGGGCTTCAATCTCCGCAAAATTGTAATCCATAGTACACCGCGCTTTGTAGTAAGGCGCAAAATTAAGCTGAAAAATCAAGATTACGGCAGCTCCTTAGCCCTCCATACTCGAAAGATGCCGCAGAGGGACCCGGGAAATCCCGATTGAGGCACAGAGGACACAATATCAATCTTTTCCACAGCCTTGCGGGGATGGCGGACTGCACAGGGCGATCCGGCAGCCTCTATTTTTAACCGGTACTTTTATGAAGTGATATGGAGCAGGCCGGAAAAAAAAGAACAAAAAAGGGAAAACCAAGCTACATTACATCCATTTTGATGGTCGCGCTCATGTTGTTTTTGCTCGGATTGGCAGGCATGATTGTACTGCAATTCCGGGCACTGAGCAAAACGGTCAAAGAACAGATCAAGATATCGCTCTACCTCCGTGATAATATAAAGCAGGCCGATGTACTGCTTATTCAAAGACACCTCGAGGCGGAGCCCTTCGTCAAGTCGAGCGAATACGTAAGCAAGGAAGAAGCGAAAAAGCGCTTTTTGATGAACAGCGATGCGGAAGACGACTTTGAAGACCTCATCGGCTACAATCCGCTGCCGGCACACATCGACTTTTATTTGCATTCCGCCTATGCGAATGCCGACAGCATCGCCCAAATCAAAGAGACACTGCAAGAAAATTTTTCAGACTACTATCGCGAGCTCGGAGTCAATGAAGCCCTTGTGGGCAGCCTTGACAAAAACATCCGCCTGCTCGGTTTTGTGCTCCTGGCCATATGTATATTGCTCCTGCTTATTTCGGTGCTCATGATTGACAGCACCGTACGCCTGGCCATGTATTCCAATCGCTTTTTGATTAAAAACATGCAAATGATAGGGGCCACACGGGCCTTCATTGTAAAGCCTTATCTGGCACGCTCGGTAATCAACGGCCTGCTCAGCTCCATGCTCGCCATACTCGGCCTCATTGCCTTTATGAGCCTGGCCTACCGCGAAGTGCCCGAACTCAAACGCCTGCAAAACTTTCGCGACTGGGGGATTCTTTTCGCTGCTCTGGTAGTGACGGGCATAGTTATCAACGTCTTCAGCACGAGAAGGGCCGTGAGCAAATACCTGAAAATGAAACTCGAAGACCTCTATTGAGGAAATCAATTGATGCGTCCGTTATCAGGTCAAATCTTCGGAGTATCCGTATATTTGCATTTGCAACAAAGCATTTTATTTATGGTTAAGAAACCCGATGCAAAAGCATCCCGGAAGAGCGGAGGAACGGGCACCCTGACGCATACTAAGAACCTGAATGTGCGGCACGAAGGGCCCCGGTTTACACGCTTAAATTACATTCTCATGGGCATCGGTGCCCTGCTGCTGATTCTCGGCTACATTTTTATCGGTGGCGGTGAGCAACGCGGCAATCATTTCGATCCGGCCGAAGTATATCACCCGATGCGCATTACCATCGCACCCATTCTCATACTTCTGGGATTTCTGGTAGAAGTTGTTGCCATCTTCTACAAGGCTCAATTTAAAGATACGCACGAACAGGCATGACCTGGATTGAGGCCGTGATTCTGGGCATTGTGCAAGGGCTCACCGAGTTTTTACCGGTCAGCAGCAGTGGTCACATCGTATTGGGCGAAGCACTTCTCCGTACGGGCTCGGCCGACAATCTGACATTTACCGTGGTCGTGCATTTTGCTACGGTATTGAGTACATTGATTGTATTTCGAAAGTCAATCGGAAAGATAATCAACGGCTTGCGCCCTGA
This sequence comes from Chitinophagales bacterium, assembly GCA_026981615.1. GTDB lineage: Bacteria > Bacteroidota > Bacteroidia > Chitinophagales > S012-47 > S012-47. Next base: position 2,669 of record JALSIH010000019.1, on the reverse strand, counting down.
GTGGAATGATTCGAGCCGCTTTGTCAGCCATGTGCTCATATCCATGATTCCGGTCGCCATTGCCGGTCTTTTTTTCAAAGACGAAGTGGAAGCCCTTTTCCGGGGACGAACCATGCTGGTCGGATTCATGCTGCTGATCACCGGGGGCCTGCTGCTGCTAACATCAAAGGTACGCAAGGGCCAGCGAAAGATCAGTTCTCCGGGGGCACTGCTGATCGGCATCTCGCAGGCACTGGCGGTCATTCCGGGCATCTCCCGCTCCGGGGCCACCATCTCCACGGCTCTGCTCCTCGGGGTAAATCGCGAAAAAGCGGCTGAGTTTTCTTTTCTCATGGTCATCCCGCCCATCCTCGGCATCATGCTCCTCGATCTGAAAGACATTATGGAACTCTCCGCAGCCGGCAGCCCGGGCATCAGCAGCACCGCCCTCTTTGCCGGTTTTTTGGCCGCCTTCCTCACCGGTCTGGCCGCCTGTTCGTGGATGATCTCCATTGTAAAGAAAGGCAGGATAAGCTATTTTGCCTACTATTGTTTTGCCATCGGCATCATTGCAATTGCAGGCTCATGGATTGGGTGAAAAAAGAAGACCCACGTGATTTCGATTTCGAAGCGGGCGAGATTTTGCTCATCGACAAGCCCCCCGGCTGGACTTCCTTTGATGTGGTAAACAAAGTTCGCAACCTGATCAAGCGCTATGTCGGAAAGAAGGTAAAAGTAGGACACAGCGGAACACTGGATCCGCTGGCCACCGGGCTTCTTGTTCTGGCCAGCGGCAAAAAAACAAAGACACTGGAAAGCCTGACGGGACTGGACAAAGAGTATGAAGGGACGATCCGGCTGGGTGCCTCCACGCCCTCTTACGATTTGGAAACCGAACCGGGCCCGGAAAGCGATCTCTCGGCTCTCACGGAAGAGATGATCAGGGAAGCCGTGGCGGCCCTGACCGGAGAGATCATGCAGGTACCTCCGGCCTACTCGGCCATTAAAAAAGACGGAAAGGCCCTTTATAAATCGGCACGAAAAGGCAAAAAAGTAGAAGTGGCGGCACGCAAAGTGCAGGTTTACCGCTTTGACATTCTATCAATAGAAATGCCCGACATTCGCTTCAGGGTGCACTGCGGCAAAGGCACTTACATCCGATCGCTGGCACACGATCTGGGCACTTTGCTGAAGGTGGGAGCCTACCTGGCATCGTTGAGAAGAACGGCTGTCGGCTCTTTTCGCGTGGAAGAGGCCTACCGCATCGAGGATATGGCTTCGCTTCTCGAAAAACCCAATCCGGAACATCGGCCGTCCATATCTTAATTTTGCCCTCTATGCAAGTACACCGCTCATTAGACCGATTGCCTGAAATTAAAAATGCCGTATTGACCATCGGCACTTTTGACGGAGTGCATTGCGGCCATCAGCGCATCATCAATGACCTGCATAAACGAGCCGCAGCAATCAGGGGGGAGAGTGTTCTTCTCACTTTTCACCCCCATCCGCGGCTGGTTATCAACCCCGATGACAAAACCCTTAAGCTGCTGACCACGCTGGACGAAAAAATCGCCCTGCTCGACCGCTTCGGCATCGACCATTTGATCATAGTTCCCTTTTCAAAAGCATTCAGCCAGACGGAGCCCGATGTCTATATCCGCGATGTGCTGGTTGCTCCTGTCAGACCCCGGGTGATTGTCATCGGCTACAATCATCATTTCGGGAAAGACCGCAAAGGAAACATCGAAACCCTGCGCAAATATGCGGAGCGTTATCATTACGAAGTAGTGGAAATCTCAAAACAGGAGGTCGAAGAGATAGCCGTCAGTTCGAGCAAAATCCGAAAAGCGGTGTACGAAGGGGATATCCGCCTGGCCAGGAAGCTGCTGGGACATCCCTATCCGCTCTCGGGTACAGTGATCAAGGGGCAGCAGATCGGAAAGAAGCTCGGCTACCCTACGGCCAATATTTTTATATCCGATACGCACAAACTCATCCCCCCCTTCGGTGTGTATGCCGTAAAAGTGCGGCCCGGCAACGGGGAGAAAGGCGGAATGCTCTACATTGGAAAAAGACCCACCTTTGCCGGACAGGAACGCTCCATAGAGGTAAACATCTTCGATTTTAATGAGCAGATTTATGGCCGTTTTATCCGCATTGAGGTACTGGAAAGAATACGGGGCGACATGTATTTTGAGGACAAGGCCGCGCTCGCCCGGCAGATGGATGCCGACAAAGAAGCCACACTCGAAATACTGAAAAATCAGGGATAATTGAGGGGTTCGGCTTCCTGTATTTCTTTCTTATAAACGGCCACCTTCCGTATTCCGTCAACGCGGTAGATCAACATGGCACTTCCTTCAAATTCAGGCGGATTGGCTGCTTCAGCCGGTGTTTCGTGCCATCTCCATTCGCTTTGCGGATCCTGAATGTTTTCAGGCCGTTTGTTGTAGCTCATGGCCAGCTTATAATAGCCCTCTTCTTCCATCGGCATCAGCTGAGGACGAAAAGGCCGCTTGCCAATCCAAACCGTATCTACCCGAAAGTCGGGTGCGCCTTTCACCTTCAAGACAAACTGATAGTTGATGCCCATGCCTCCTCCGGCTACCCCGGCATACCATTTCCGGCTGCTGGCGTCTTCTATTTTAAAAGGAGCCTTCTGCGATCCCATGAAAAGGGCACAGGAAGAA
>JALSIH010000018.1 GCA_026981615.1 Chitinophagales bacterium | reverse complement strand
GAGCGGGTGAGCGTGCTGGATATGTCTTTATCGGGGAACAAGAAGGCCTTTGCAAACACCATCGCAGCTCCGGCAGAAGCGGGGCACTACAATCTGGTGCTCACGGTGGCGGACAATGTCAATAACCTCACAAGCCGGACCTATGCCCTGCAGGTTCAGTAATACGCAGAGCCGGGTTAAATTGGGTTTTACCTGATGCCGGGCGTTGACCCGCGTTGCTCCTGGTGCCTGGGCGATCCGCAGATGGAAGCCTATCACGACCGGGAGTGGGGGGTGCCGGTCTTTGACGATCGCGGGCTCTTCGAGTATTTGATGCTGGAAGCTTTTCAGGCCGGACTGAGCTGGAAGATCATCCTGCACAAACGCGAAAACTTCCGAAGGGCCTTTGACTTCTTCGATGCAGAGAAAATAGCCCGCTATGACGATGCGCGGCTGGAAGTGCTTCGCCAGGATGCCGGCATCGTGCGCCATCGACTGAAAATAGCGGGAGCCGTCAAGAATGCACGTGCCTTTCTTCGCATCCGGGATGCGCAGGGCTCTTTTTCCGATTTTATATGGCAATTTACGGGGGACAGGGTGATACAAAATCAATGGACGTCCATGTCAGAGCTGCCGGCCCGCAGCGAAGTGTCCGATCGCATGGCCCGGGAGCTGAAGGCCCGGGGTTTTACCTTCTGCGGCAGCAGCACCGGCTATGCATTTATGCAGGCGGCCGGCCTGGTAAATGATCATCTTGTCACCTGTCCGCGGCATCGAGTGCTCCGATAAAAAAAGCCCGGCAATGCGGGCTTTTCTCTTTGTTCCTTTCATCCCCGGCATTTTTTCTCAGGCCTTTTTCAATACTGCTGCCATGGTGGCTCCGATATCGGCAGGGCTTTCGACCACATGAATGCCGCATTCGCGCATGATTTTCATCTTCGCATCGGCCGTATCGTCTTTGCCGCCTACGATGGCTCCGGCATGGCCCATTCTGCGGCCGGGAGGCGCGGTTCGTCCGGCTATGAAGCCGACAACCGGTTTGCTTTTATTTTCGCTGATCCAGCGGGCGGCTTCGGCTTCCATATTTCCTCCGATCTCACCGATCATGATGATTCCTTCGGTATCCTCGTCATTCATGAGCAACTCCACGGCCTCTTTCATGGAAGTGCCGATGAGCGGGTCGCCACCGATGCCGATGCAGCTGCTCTGCCCCAGTCCGGCTTTGGTCACCTGATCCACGGCCTCATAGGTGAGTGTTCCGCTTTTCGATACAATACCGATGCTGCCTTCGCGATGGATGAATCCGGGCATAATGCCCACTTTGGCTTTTCCCGGAGAGATCACGCCCGGGCAATTGGGCCCGATGAGGCGCGTGGGACGGTTGAGAAGGTATTCCTTGACTTTGACCATATCCTGCGCGGGGATGCCCTCGGTGATGCAGATCACAAGCCCGATGCCCGCATCGCTGGCCTCCATGATGGCATCGGCCGCAAAGGCCGGAGGCACAAAAATGACGGATGTGTTGGCATCCGTAGCTTTGACGGCTTCATCCACCGTATTGAAAACCGGCAGGTCGAGGATGCGCTGTCCGCCTTTGCCGGGTGTTACGCCACCTACGACATTCGTGCCGTATTCAATCATCTGGCCGGTATGAAAAGTCCCTTCTTTTCCCGTGATGCCCTGCACGATGAGGCGCGTTTCATTTCCCACTAATATGCTCATTGCAATCTTTTTAAAAATGAAGATTCTGTTTGCCGAATTCCGCGGCAAAGTTAAACGGAAGCACGGAGACAAGCAATTTATTTGTCCTGAACTAATGCTTCTTTTGCTCTTTTGAGGAAGGAAGAGGCAAAGATGAAATCTTCGAGGAGCCGGTTGTCCGAAGTGAGTACATTTTCATGGTTGCCGCTCCACTCCACACAGCCTTCGTGCAGAAAGATGATATTCTCTCCGATTTCCATCACCGAGTTCATGTCGTGGGTATTGACCACCGTAGTGATATTGTATTCTTTGGTGATTTCATAGATCAGATGGTCGATCACGAGGGAGGTTTGCGGGTCGAGGCCCGAGTTGGGTTCATCGCAAAAAAGATATTTCGGGTTCATCACGATGGCCCGGGCAATGCCCACCCTTTTTTTCATCCCCCCGCTTATTTCCGAGGGCATCTTCAGATTTTGCCCCTGCAGGTTGACCCGCTCGAGCACTTCGTCCACGCGCATGCGTTTTTCTTTTTCGCTTCTGTTGGTAAACATGTCAAGCGGAAAACGCACATTTTCCTCTACCGTCTTGCTGTCAAACAATGCCCCGCCCTGAAAAAGCATCCCTATTTCCTGGCGCAGGCTTCTCATTTCTTTTTTGCTGGCCCGGGTAATATCGGTATCGTTGTAGTAAATGTGCCCGGCACTCACCTTGAAGAGCCCCACGATGCACTTGACAAGCACGGTCTTTCCCGACCCCGACTTTCCGATGACGAGATTGCACTTGCCCGCTTCAAAAGTGGCATCAATGCCATGAAGCACCTCTTCTCCGTCAAATGATTTACGTACGTTGTCAAGTTTTATCATGTCAGTAAGAATGCCAGTACATAATCGGCCAGCAATATGGCTACCGAACTGATGACCACCGCCCGGGTGCTCGATTTGCCCAATTCATAGGCGCCTCCCTCTACGTAGTATCCGTAGAAGCTGGAGATGGATGTCAGCAGGAAGCCGAAGACCAGGGCCTTGATGAGCATGATGGTTACATAATAGGGATCAAAGAAAGCATGCAGCCCCCGCAGATACTCCGATACTTTGATGGTGTTGGAAGTGGCCACGGCCATATATCCGCCCAGGATGCCGAGGGCAGCCGAAAGCACGACCAGCAATGGGATGGTAACGACTGCGGCAATGACCTTGGGGCCGATCAAAAAAGAACCTGTGTTGATTCCCATGATCTCGAGGGCATCGATCTGCTCGGTGATGCGCATGGTGCCCAGCTCCGATGCCAGGTTGGAGCCCACCTTGCCCGCCAGTACGAGGCAGGTGATGGTGGATGAAAGCTCGAGCAGCATGGTGTCGCGCACGACATAGCCCACATAATAGGGCGGAATGAAAGAGCCGACAAATTGAAAGGCCGTTTGTACAGCCGTAACCGCCCCGATGAAAAAGGAAATGAGGGCCACAATGGGAATGGAGCCCACCCCGATGGCATTCATCTGCCGCATGACTTCCTTATAATACATGCGCCCGTTTTCCGGTCTCGAAAAAATGTGGCTCATGAGAATCATGTAGCGGCCAATGGAAGTGAAAATGCTCATATCTTTTCCATGCTTTTCATTGCAATGATAGCGGTTTTTTTCAGCCCTTTCATGCTCCGGAATGAAATTCCTTCCAATCCGGTTCAAAGTTAAAAGTTTAGCAGCAATCGTAAATTTGCAGGAAAGGAGAAATACTATGAAAAGAATTGTGGTGAGCGGAGGAAGCAAGGGAATAGGGCGGGCGATTGCCTTGCGATTTGCAAGGGAAAATTTTGCCGTGGCGTTCTTTTCGAGGCACAAGGACGAGCTCGAAAAGGTGAAAGGCGAACTGGAGGCAGCGGGGGCCCCGCAGGTGATAAGCGGGAAGGTGGATGCAGCACGGCCCGGAGAGCTGCTGTCCTTTGCCGGGAGGGTACTTGATGAATGGAGCGGCTGCGATGTGCTGGTCAACAATGTCGGCACCTTTGCTCCCGAAAATATACTGGATGCCGGGGAAGGAGCCCTCGAACGAATGATGGAGGTAAACCTCTATGCCGCTTATCATCTGACGCGCCATCTGCACAAAGCAATGCCGGAAAACGGAAAAAGCTACATAGTCAATATCTGCTCAACAGCCAGCCTGAAGGCCTATCCGGGCGGTAATCTTTATGCCGTCAGCAAGCACGCCATGCTGGGCTTTTCCCGCGGATTGCGTGAAGAGTTGAAGGGAAAGGTGCGGGTATCGGCCGTCATGCCGGGGGCCGTGCTCACCGACAGCTGGGCAGGCAGTGACCTGCCCCCGGAGCGTTTTATGCCCCCCGAAGACATTGCCGATATTCTTTGGCAGTTTTATGCCAGCTCCTCCCGCACCGTGGTCGAAGAAATCGTGCTCAGGCCTTTGCAGGGCGATATTTAAACCATGTGCATGCAAATCCGTGCTTTGCTTTTAACTTCACAGCGAAATCACCATGAAAAATAAGGATCAAAGTTCCGGCACTTTATATTGCGAAAGCCTGACCGGGTACAGGCGATGGCCCACCCGCGAAGTGGCCATCGGCAATTTGCCCCTGGGCGGGTCCAATCCCATACGCATACAGTCGATGACCACCACGGCCACACGAGACAGCGAGGCCACCGTAGCACAAAGCATCCGCCTCTTTGAGGCCGGATCGGAATACGTGCGGATAACGGCCCCGAGCAAGCGCGATGCCGAAAATCTGGCCGATATTAAGTCGAAGCTGCGCGAGGCGGGATACGATCAGCCGCTTATTGCCGACATTCATTTTACGCCCAATGCGGCCGAGATTGCAGCCGGCATTGTAGAGAAAGTGCGCGTCAACCCGGGCAACTACGCGGATAAAAAGAAGTTTGAAACCCACGATTACAGTGACGAGGCCTATGCTGCCGAGCTCGAACGAATAAAGAAGAAATTTCTGCCCCTTGTTCGCCTTTGCAAAGCCAACGGCACGGCCATGCGCATCGGCACCAATCACGGATCGCTCAGCGACCGGATTATGAGCCGCTACGGAGACACCCCGCTGGGGATGGTGGAAAGTGCCATGGAGTTTTTGCGAATCTGCGAAGAGGAGGGTTTCCATGATATCGTGCTCTCGATGAAAGCCAGCAACCCGCAGGTGATGGTGCAGGCCTACAGGCTGCTGGTAAAAACAATGAAAGAAAACGGCATGAATTATCCTCTGCACCTCGGAGTTACCGAGGCGGGAGACGGGGAGGATGCCCGCATCAAATCGGCCATGGGCATAGGGGCATTGCTGGAGGACGGACTGGGTGATACCATCCGCGTTTCGCTCACCGAGAAGCCCGAGGCCGAAATACCGGTAGCCCGGGAGCTGGTCAATCGCTATGCCGGAAGGGCCGGCCACGATCCGATAGAAAGCATCGACTCACTGCCCTACGACCCCTACGTCTATCGCAGGCGCGAGAGCCGGAAAGTGAGCAATATAGGGGGCGGGCAGGTGCCTGTGGTAGTGGCGGATATGAGAGATGCGGACATGGGCAACCCCCTGCTTCTGAAAGCCATCGGTTATCATTATGATCTGCTGCTCGATAAGTGGCAGATTCGCGACAATGCTGCAGACTTTATTTTTACCGGAGACCGGACTCCTCAGTATGCCTTGCCCGGAACCCTGCGCACCATAGTGAATGCCGGTGCATGGAGCCCCGGAGAGAAAGGCAGCTTCCCTCTCTTCCGGGCGGAGGAATATCCCGGCTCAGCGATGCGATCGGATCTTATGAATTTTATTTCCCTGAATATTCATGATATGAGTGAAAGCCTTTTGGAAGCGTTGAAGAAGGACCGGACGGCCGTGCTTGTGCTCGAAAGCAGCAACCGTGCTGCCATGCCCGAGATGCGCAGGGCCTTTATTCGATTGATGGATCAAAAGATAGCGGTGCCCGTGTTGATCAGGCGGGAATATCTGCACGAAAGCCCGGAGCAGTTTACTCTTTTCAGTGCCACGGATGCGGGTGCTTTGCTTTTGGACGGGATGGGCGATGGACTGTGGCTGAATGCCCGGAATGTGGATTCAGAAAAAATCAACAATGTGGCTTTCGGTATTTTGCAGGCATCGCGCACGCGCATTACCCGTACAGAATACATCAGCTGTCCCAGTTGCGGACGCACGCTTTTCGACCTGGAGGAGACCACGGCCAGAATACGGAAAGCCACCCGGCATCTGAAAGGCGTGAAAATCGGAATCATGGGCTGCATTGTAAACGGCCCAGGAGAAATGGCCGATGCCGACTACGGCTACGTAGGCAGTGGCCCGGGAAAAATCACTCTTTACAAAGGGCAGGAAGTCATCAAGCGCAACATCCCCGAATCCGATGCGCTGGAAGAACTCATTGCACTGATCAGGGCCCACGGTGACTGGGCCGATGCCGAAACGTTATAAGCCCTTGCCCGGCTCCTTCTTCCCTGGCGGAGGATAAAAAACCCGCACCCAGAGATTGAGGATGTTGCCGCCCAGAAAAACCCAGGCAAATAAAGGAATGCCGCGGGAGGCCGGTACCGGCAGCAGTATCATAAGGAGGACGGCATAGACGGCCATTTCGACCCGCACGCGTTTGGGCCTTTTTGCAGGAAAACGAAATGCTTTTATTAAATAAAAGAGATGTGCTGCCAGCAGCGAGGCCGAGGCCAGCCCGTTCCAGCGGCTGAAAGGCATAAAAAAATAGGCGGCAAGCACTAAGAGCAGAAGCCCCCCGATCACCGTCTGCCCCGTCTTTCTCACTCAGGCAATGCCGAAGGCCTTTTTGATTTCA
>JALSIH010000017.1 GCA_026981615.1 Chitinophagales bacterium | reverse complement strand
ATGCCACACGGGCGTGTATGTCGCTGTGCCCGGCCCCACACTGGAAACACCGGCCGAATACACCTATATGCACATCATCGGTGGCGATGCCGTGGGCATGTCTACCGTGCCCGAAGTAATCGTGGCCCGGCATATGAACCTGGACGTTTTTGCCGTTTCGGTTGCAACGGACATGGGCTATCCGCCCGAGATTATCCGGGTAACCACCCATGAAGAAGTGGTCAAAGTGGCCGATGAAGCAGCACCGAAGGTGACCACGCTGATTAAAGAACTTATTTCGAAACAATAATGCGTATCACGCCCTTTCTGCTCTTCTTCCTCCTTGCATGCCCGGCTCGGGCACAGCAGGCGGACAGCAGCAAGGGCATCTCCCGGGGCAGTGCGGCCGAAGTGCGATACTACGATTACTTTTTTCAGCAGGAGAAAAAGGGCATCGATACTTCTCTCAATGATTTTTCGGTATTCATGCCGGGCGAGCGCAGCGGGGCACCCTACGGACACCTCGGCCCTGCCGGAAGTGCCGCCTATCCCCTCCTGTTCAGCACTCCCTTACAGCCCGGAATTCGCACCGGCTGGAGCGCCTTCGACCTGTACCGGAAAAAACGGGATGCGCTGCGATTTTACAATCCCGCATTTCCGCTCAGCGACCTCTACTATGCCCAGGGCATCTACGGGATGCAGCTCTTTAAAGTGGCTTTCGGACTGGGCACACACCCCGATTTTGACCTCGGATTTGATTTCAATGCCATAGCCGACAACGGTTTTTTTAATAACCAGACCCATCGCGACAACAGCCTCAATCTTTACTTTCGCTACAAATGGAACGATGGCCGGCAGATCACCCTGGCCGGCTATCTCCTCAATGACGTAAAAGCAAGCCAGAACGGTGGCCTCGACAGCCTCCTCAACCCTGTAGATCAGGTATTCCGGCTTGCCCGGGCCCCGCAGGATGCAATCACACGCCTCAATGCCGGCAACCGCGAGCTAAACCACGAAATCTACGTGCAGCACCGCTTCCTTTTCGGTGTGCGCAATCCGGCCGACAGTGCCGCTGCGAAGCGCTATGAGGGAGGGGGTCACGAACTCTTTTTCGACATCAGTGCACGCACAGGGAAATACGAATACATTGATCAGGCTCCGAAAGAAGACGATTATCCGCGCTTTCTGCTTTCTGCCGACAGCACACACGACCTGAGCAGATGGAAGCACTGGGAGACACGTGCCGGATGGAAGTATCAATCGCAGGACTCCGGGTCGCTCCGGCAATTTTCGATTTTCGAATCCATCGAAAGAAACGACTTCCTCCAGCAAAACAGGAGATATCTCTTTACGGACCTGAGCACGCACGGAATTGCAAATATTGTCTTCCGAAAGGGGTACCGCTTTGAGGGGAAAGGGGAACTTTACACGCTGGGAGCCGCTGCGGGCGACTGGCGCTTAAGTGCATCCTTCCTAACTCCGGAGTCGAAGAAAGTGCAGCTGGGGCTGGAGGCGGAACTTATAAAAAGTGCCGTGCCTTTGATTTACCGCTCCTACCTCTCCAATAACTATTACTGGGACAAAGAAGCAGAATTTGAAAAAAGCAGAACCCGCAGTTTGCGCTTCTTTCTGCGCTTCGCCCCGCTGCATCTGGAGGCTTCCGCCCGCCTGACACAGAGCGATGCCTACCTTTATTTTGACGAACAGGGCAATCCCCGTCAATATCCGGGGAGTTTCTCCGTCTGGCAGATATCAGCTGCACATAAGCTTCGATGGGGTCATTTTCGACTTGACAACCGGGTCTGGCTCCAAATATTTCCGGACAATGCTCCGCTGACCCTGCCCCGCCTCATTGTCCGAAGCAAAGCCTATTTTGACCTCGCGCTTTTCGAAGCCGGGGTTCCCACACAGGTCGGAGTCGAGCTGCGATACCACAGCCCCTTTCGGGTGCCGCTCTATTTTCCCGTATTCAACCAATTCGCTGTCCAGAGGAGCTATATCGCTTCCTCCTATCCGGTCATCGAGCCTTATGCCAGCATGAAAATAAAGAGTGCACGGATCTTTGTACGGATTAGCAATGCCGATCAGCTTTATCCGTATATCGACAGTTATGAATGGGTGAAGGACTACCCGCAATATCCCGTTTCCTTCACCTTCGGGGTGAGCTGGCGCTTTTTCAATTAACTGTTTCCATACATTTTGATGATGGCCTCGCGCTGGTCGCGGGCGCGGTCGCTGCAAATAAATGCAATGTTCTCCGCGATGGATTCGGGTGTCACCCATTTCGAAAAATCGGCATCGGGCATGGCGGCCCGGTTGGGCGGGGTATCAATAATTGAGGGTACGATCACGGATGCCGTCACATCGTATCCTTTGCCCTCTTCGTTGATGATTTCGGCCAATCTGAAAATGAGGGACTTGGAGAGGGCATAAGCCGCCATATTCTTGCCGGCAGCCGGGTCGAGTGCCGGCCTGGCACCCACCAGCACCAGGCGGCCAAATGCCGACCTCTTCATCCACGAGAGCAAAGGCCTGCACATGAAATAGGCTGTTTCGAAATTCAGCCTGTACATTTTCATCAAAGCCGCGGCACCGGTTTCTTCCATCGACCCCATGGCAAAGCCACCGACCAGCAGCACGGCCGAACGCAGCGAAGGCAGCCGTTTCTGCAATGATTCGACAAAATCTCGGGTTGCCCCTTCGTCCATCAGATTCAGCACTGTGGCATTCACTTCCCCGAGGGTGCCGAGCAAGTCTGCTTCTTCCCTGTTCCGGGCCGTGGCTTCCACCCGGTAGCCTTCTTCGAGAAATTTCTTTGTGACCGCTCTGCCGAGGTTTCCGGCAGCTCCGGTAATGAGTACCGTCTTTTTCATTGTTTAATAATTTGTCTGGCTCTTTCTATGATATCGTCCCGTCCCGAAAGCAGGCTGCCCGCCCGCAGAAACTCATATACATCGGGGGCAATACCCAGTTCCACATGCTTCTTCTGCTTGTCAAAGAGCTGGGTGCTCGAAAAACGGTAGGTCCAGCCGTTGGGAAGTTGGGCATAGTAGGGCAAGCCCCCACCGCCCCCTGTGGTATCGCCAACGATGGTCACATTGGGCAATGCTTTCATTTGCAAGGTAAAAAGATTTGTGGCACTGTAGGAACTGCGGTTGGTCAGCACCACGACCTTTCCCGTGAATTGTGTGTCACCGGCCGCTTCGATATAGCGCTCGTAATAGTCGCTGAAATCCTGATGACCGGGACCGGTTTTGAAGCGCTCATATCCGTACAAAACCCTGTTCCGTGTAAAACGGCCCGCCAGCTTGTCGGCATTTAAGGTGAGGCCCCCGCCATTGTTGCGCACATCAATGATGATGCCTTTGGCATTCATGAATTTACGTATCACATAGTCGATGGCACCATCCGAAATATTGTTCGTAAAACTGCCGTAGTAGATATAGCCGATGGTATCGGGAAGCCAGGTATTGCGCAGGGCACCCGTGATTTCATAGTGCGCTCCGAGGTAGTTCCTTTCAATCACGTTCCAATCGAAATTGGGCGGAGAATTAAGATACCAGGTCCAGTTGCGGCTGATATCAAAAGACGTGATCAGATTGACATGCCCGTCACGAAGGGTGAAAAGCAGATCGGCCAGCACCTCGAAAAGCTGGCGCGCGTCCGTCTCATCATTCACTTTGACCCTGAAAGTATCGTATACGACATTCCAGTCAATATTCTTCAGGTCAAAATAACTGTATTTGCGGTCAATGCTATGCCACATGCTGTCAAAGCAGGCCACGGGGCCGTCATCCGGATGCCGGTCGATCAGCAAGCGTTCGCATGAAGACCCGCTTATGAGCAAAATGAGTGTGGCGGCAAAAATCAGTATGCGCATGATTTAAAAATTGAATTTCAGAAAAAGGTACAATCCGTGTCCGGCAGCCCGTGCGCTGTTTATGCGCCAGGAAGGGCGGCTTTTGATGCTGCTGTAGTACCAGTCGTAGCCGGCCCCGAGCCGGTTGCCGTTTTTCAGGAGGTAGCTGAGTTCCACTCCCGTTTTCACCCGCAGCCACCCGGGCGGATAGACCGGCATGCTGCTTTCGCGAATGGCCTGAAGGGGCTTATCGGGAAAGATGTAAAAACCCCTTGGTGCCAGATAGGCATAATCGGGACGCATGGCCAGACCAAGCAGCGGAAGGGTGGCCCGCAGCGCCAGTTCCCACTTTCGCTTAAAAAGATAAAAGGGCCGGAGGGCCCGGGCAGCCAGCGCGAGATTAATATCCCAAAAGGGATGAATCACATTGTTGGAATAGGAAGTTTGAAACACCTGGTTGATGTACACAGATGCTTCGGGGCCGATACTCAGGCGCCAGGGCTCAGGCATCAGCCGCGTATTGAAGAGATGGGCATATCCGGCATCAATAAGAGTGTGGATGCCCGTTCCCGGACCCTGCACGGGCGATAAATATCCGAGCTGAGCATTCAGCCCCAGCCGATGCCATGCCGATGGGCTATCCCACTCCAATGCAGCCGTCAAATAGGAACCAAAACCCTCATAGGGCAAGTCTGATAGCCCTTCATCATCAAAAAGATTATAGGCCGTGCCGGCACCAAAGTTCAGATATCTTGGTTGGGATAGAAGTTCGCCCCCCCATATCAGGAAAAGAAATATCCAGATTATACGTTTATTCATGTCTTAACGAATGTGTTTGTAATGAATGAACAACTACACTTTGTAGATTTGTCATCAAAGAAGAAGGCTTATCTGCAAAAATCTTAAACGCGATTTGAAGTTATGGTATTTGATCAATTAAGTATGCAGACCATTAAGGATTTAGACTTTCCCCCCATTATTTTATACGCCATCCCGGTCATGCTTTCCCTGGTTCTCCTCGAATGGATCATCGGGAATTACAAGAAAAAGAAGCTTTATGACGGAAAAGATTTCTTAAGCAGTGCAGCCATCGGTGTGGGGAATCTGTTGGTCGATCTGCTCATCAAAGCCGGCATGCTCGGGTTGTTTATTGTCTTTTACAACCTCTCGCCCCTGCGCATCCCATACACCTGGTGGTCGCTGGTGCTGGCATTTGTGGTGATCGATTTTCTGCGCTACTGGGCCCATCGCTGGGGGCACGAGTGGAGAATGTTTTGGGCCACACATGTGACACACCACAGCTCCGAAAATTATAATTTTTCGGTTTCCTTTCGCCTCTCGTGGACGCAGCACATCAAGTTCATTTTTTACATCCCGGCCATTATGCTGGGCTTTCATCCCGTCATATTTTTCATTGCCAACCAATTGGAGGTGCTCTATCAGTTTTGGATCCACACGGAGCTGATCCGGAAACTGCCGGCACCCATCGAATATGTATTTGTGACGCCTTCGCACCACCGGGTTCACCACGGACGAAATCCGAAGTACATTGACAAGAATTACGGTTCTACCTTCATTATCTGGGACCGCATTTTCGGCACTTTCCAGAAAGAGGAAGAGCAGGTGGACTATGGCATAACCACTCCCCCCAATTCCTACAATCCGGTATATCTCAACTTTCATGAGTGGAAAGCCATTCTTAAAGATTTGAAGAAAGCCCGCGGAGCCGGAGATGTGGTAAAAATTCTTTTCGGTTATCCCGGCTCGTGGAAAGCCTGACCGGAAGTCCGGAGAAAAGTTGGAAAATGCACATGAAATGAGGTCCTTCTCTATTTTTGCCGGATGATCAAAAAAAGACTGCAAGTACTCGCGGTGCTTGCCGCGATGATAGCCACCCTCCTTTTTTTCATGGCCGAGCAATGGGCGGCAGCCGGAGCTTCCCTTCTTTTTACCCTTTTTCTGGTCTACGGCCTCTACCGCTTCGGGCCGGTTCAGCATGCTCTTCGACATCTTTACCGGGGCGATCCGGAGAAATGTGAAGCCGAATTAAAGAAGATTCCTTCAGCCGACAAACTCCGCAAGGAAGATCGGGCTTACTATTATTTCTGTAAGGCTTACCTGTCGAGTTCAGCCGGAAAAATCGGGGCCGCACAAAAAAGTTTTGAACAGGCCCTGCAAGCCGGCTTGTCGCTGGCCAACGACCGGGCCGTGGCGCACGTAAGCCTTGCCGATATCTTTCTGAAAAAAGGGCAGAAAGAAAAAGCCCTCGCACACCTGGCCGAGGCCAAAAAGCTAAAACACAATAAGGTGGTGGAAGAAGCCATTCAAAAGCTGGAAAAACGCCTTTGATCACTTCTCTCTCAGCAGTCGTCTTCCTTAGTCCCGATCTTTCCTTCGTACACTCCGATCAGGAAAGCATAGTATAAGGCTATTTCGCGATAGGCCTCATAGCGGCCCGAAGCCCCTCCGTGGCCGGCTTCAAAATTGACATGCAGGAGCACGGGAGCACCCCCTTTTTGGTGGTCACGCAGGCGGGCTACCCACTTTGCGGGCTCCCAGTATTGCACCTGTGAGTCATGGTATCCGGTGGCGGCCAGCACTGCCGGGTATTCCTGATCGCGGATATTGTCGTATGGAGAATATTGAAGGATGTAGTCGT
>JALSIH010000016.1 GCA_026981615.1 Chitinophagales bacterium | reverse complement strand
CGTCAGCACCCGGGTACACACTCCGAACGATGCGATTCCCGCTCACTGACGAAGCTCCCTTGGAGCTTGTCGGGATGCTGACCGCCCCGCAAGGGCCGCGTCAGCACCCGGGTACACACTCCGAACGATGCGATTCCCGCTCACTGACGAAGCTCCTTTGGAGCTTGTCGGGATGCTGACCGCCCCGCAGGGGCCGCGTCAGCACCCGGGTACACACTCCGAACGATGCGATTCCCGCTCACTGACGAAGCTCCCTTGGAGCTTGTCGGGATGCCGATCGCCCGCAGGGGCCGCGTCAGCACCCGGGTACACACTCCGAACGATGCGATTCCCGCTCACTGACGAAGCTCCTTTGGAGCTTGTCGGGATGCTGACCGCCCCGCAGGGGCCGCGTCAGCACCCGGGTACACACTCCGAACGATGCGATTCCCGCTCACTGACGAAGCTCCTTTGGAGCTTGTCGGGATGCCGATCGCCCGCAGGGGCCGCGTCAGCACCCGGGTACACACTCCGAACGATGCGATCTCCGCTCACTGACGAAGCTCCTTTGGAGCTTGTCGGGATGCTGACGGCCCGCAGGGGCCGCGTCAGCACCCGGGTACACACTCCGAACGATGCGATCTCCGCTCACTGACGAAGCTCCTTTGGAGCTTGTCGGGATGCTGACCGCCAGTCGATTAGCCGGCCTGTTCAAATTTTTCTGCCCGGGTGATCTGTATCATTGCATGGGCATTTGATCTGCCTCAATTTTGCGTAAAGAGGAAAAGCAGTCGGAATTCTTTGTAATTCCGATTAAGTGTTGATAAACAAGGAAAAACACAAAAACATAGAACTATGAGAAAATCAATGATGATCGCCATTCCGCTGATTCTCGGGTTATTTGTCTTAATCAGTGCCTGCGGCAGGCAGAAATTGCTGAAAGCACATGCCTTGCAGGACGAAGCGGACGGAGTGCTTTTGCAGCAGCTCGATAATGTTCTTGCCGATCTTTCTCTTTATGCCGATTCCGTGACATATTATTATGATCTGGCCGGCCAAAGCAGCAATGCGGAAGAAAAGGCCTATTATGAAAATCGCCTGCATGCCTTTGATCTGCTTTTTCACGAAAGCGGGAACGAGTATCGAAATATGGAAGAAGAAATGGACGAATTGCACCACTGCGGCATGCAGGAGTCTTGCGATAACATGATGAACGATCATGCGATGATGGGTCATGGAAGAGAAAGCCGGGAGAAGGATGCGGATCATTGCAATCTCATGGAACACATCAACAGCAATTGCAGCGAGCTGGAAGAGATTGAGTACCGGCATGAACGTTATTGCACTTTGTAATCGACACGAAGCGTTTATGAAACGAAGGGCTGTTTTTGATTAAGCAGCCCTTTTTTATATCTGAACGTCATTGCAGTGCTCATTTTGTATTTAGATATGACAAAAAAATGGATGTGATATTTTCTAAAAAATCAACAAAATATATATTTTAACATGGTTGATTGTAAAGAAGGTGCTCATTCCGCTTTTTAAAAGAATGATCCCGGAGGCAGCCTGAATATTTTGATTTAGAAAAAAACTACCGCTATGCGTAATTTATGCCTGACCAGCTTCCTGCTAATTGCTCTTTCTTCTCTTTCTCTGCATGCCCAGGGCACCTGGTCGGCATTGGGAATCGGTTTCAACGGTAACTGCAGAGCACTGACCAGCGACAAGAACGGGACCATTTATGCCGGTGGGGAATTCACCCGTGCACTTACGAGTTTTGGAGATTCAAAAGAGGTGAACTATGTGGCCCGCTGGAACGGGAGCGAGTGGCTGACCCTCGGCAAAGGGCTGGATGGCTCTGTCTCGGCTATTGCAATGGATAAGAACAATCGTTACCTCTACGTCTGCGGGAATTTCAAAAACGCTTTTCAGAGCAACGGGCTCAGCATCAGCACACCCTATGTGGCCCGTTGGGATAAGGTGACGGGCAACTGGCTTCCTGTGGGCAATGGTACGGACAGCAGTTGTTCGGATATCCTGTTTGATGCAAACAATGTGCTTTACATCACCGGTCAATTTGAAAAGGCAGGCGGCATCCCGGCAAAGCGCATCGCAAAATGGGACGGCAGTACCTGGTCGCCCCTCGGGTTGGGCATGAATGATGACGGAATTGTATTGGCCATGGACAGCAAAGGCCTGCTCTATGCGGGAGGGTGGTTTTCAAATGCCGGAGGCATTAATGTGAGCGGTATTGCTTCGTGGGACGGCACGCTTTGGAGTGATCTGGATGGCGGCTTATCCGGTGGATACCGGGTGGCGGCTGCCCTGGCGCTTGACAGCAAGGATAATTTATATGTAGGGGGATTCTTTTCTATGACGGGTGCTGTTTCGAGCCGGAACATTGCTATGTGGGACGGTGTGCAGTGGCAGGCACTGGGGCAGGGGCTTGCCGGAGGATTTCCACTTGCGCTGGCAACGGACGCGGAGGACCATCTTTATGTGGGCGGCAGTTTTAACCGCCCCGATGGCGGTACTGCCGGGTCATTGCCATTTATCGCTTATTGGAACGGCAACTGGAATGCCCTCGGTGACGGACTCGATTCCAGCTGTTACGCATTGCACCTTGCGGCAGACGGCCGGCTTTATGCGGGTGGGGCTTTTAGCATTGCCGGTAATACGGAGGCCCATTTTATTGCAAAATGGACTCCTGCGGCTTTGTCGGCAGCCGGAATGGAGGCCCCGGATGAGGAACTGCAGATTTATCCCCAGCCTGCCGGCAGCACCTTGCGCGTTGCATTGCCGCCACGGCCCGGCCGGAGCACCAATGCCGAAATTGAAATTTATTCCGGCAGCGGACGTCTTCTTATCCGGAATTCCTCCGGAGTCATATCGGGAGAAATCGTTCAGGACATCGGCAAACTCCCGTCCGGCTTGTATTTCCTCCGGGTTCAATCTTCCGGAAATGTGTATGCACGGCTTTTTGTAAAGCAATAAGCCTTATTCCGCTACAGGTAAAAGCCGAATCCGCTTGCTTTCTTATCAGAGCTGCCATCGCCAGCTCTACGCACCGTATAGCTCTCTGCTAAATGTGCTTGCCCTTCTTCGACATCCCCACTTTTCTTTCTGAGCTTTCCATTGGATATATTTACGGGTCTTTTTCCAAAATTGAAAATATGAGAATGACCCTATGGTCCCTTTTTTTCCTGCTATTATCCGGGCCGTTGATGGCTCAAAATACGCAAGTCCCCTCCATTGCTGAAATAAGGCAGGAAATGGAAAAACTGCTCGTACCCGCCTCGGTGCTCTATGTGGCAGCCCATCCCGATGATGAAAATACCCGCTTCATTGCCTGGGCCGCCAACAGCAGGAAGGTGGAAGCCGCTTATTTGAGTCTTACCCGGGGCGATGGCGGCCAGAACCTCATCGGCACGGAAAAGGGCCCGATGCTGGGGCTGCTGCGCACCAATGAGTTGCTGGCCGCCCGCAAGATCGACCGGGGCGAGCAGTTCTTTACACGGGCCAATGACTTCGGCTACAGCAAGTCGGCCGAAGAAACACTTGAAATCTGGGATCGCGATGCCGTGCTCGAAGACATGGTCTGGGTCATCCGAAAATACCGCCCCGATGTCATTGTCACGCGATTTCCCCCGGCCCGCTACGGATACCGCACACATGGACACCATGCCGCCTCGGCCATACTGGCCGAAGAAGCTTTTCGCCTGGCAGCCGACCCCGAAGCGTATTCGTGGCAGCTTGGCTTTGTAGAGCCCTGGCAGGCAAAGCGCCTTTACTGGAATACATCGACCTGGTTTTACCGCGGTTCGGGAGAGAAGTTTGACCCCCGCGGAAAAGTAATGATTGACCTCGGAACCTACAACAGCAACCTGGGCCGCTCGATGGGCGAAGTGGCCGGAATGAGCCGCAGCCAGCACAAGAGCCAGGGATTCGGTGCAGCGCAAACGATGGGCCGCATCGAAGAATGGTTTGAGTATGTGGCGGGCGACAGCCTCGTTTCGGAGGCCCCTGCCGAAGAAGGCATACGCGACAAAGACCTCTTTGACGGTGTCGTCTGCGATTGGTCGCGCATTCCCGAAGGGGAAGAGCTCCGGCAGCTCTTAGAAAAGGCATTGATAGAATTTGACCCCGAAAGTCCCGAAGCCTCCCTGCCCGTTTTGCTGGAGGCCTATCGCTGGATGAATGCCCACAGCGATGCGTATTGGGTGGCGCGCAAGCTCCCCGATCTCGAAAACCTCATCCTCATGTGTGCAGCCGTTTATCCTGCAGCCCATGCGGGGGCTCCGGCCGCTGTTCCGGGCGACAGCCTCGATATTTCCCTGCAGGTCATTGTCCGGAGGCCGGTTTCCGTTTATCTGAAAGAGTGGGCACTGCCTGACGGACAGGTCGAAGAAGTAGATGAGCAACTTCCGTTTAACCGGATATACCGGCAAAAGATAGCCATGAAATTGCCGCAAAGTCTTCGCTATAGCCATCCCTACTGGCTGCGTGAGCCCATGGACGGGATCGGCATGTACCGTGTCAGCAATCCGCTCCTTCGAACCCTTCCCGTCAATCCGCCTGCACTGCCCGTCCGCTTTGTATTTGAGCTGGACGGTGAGCAAATCAGCATAAGCAAAGACCTCGTGTACAATTATGTGGATCGTGTGCGGGGCGAGGTGAGCGATCCTTTTGTTGTGGCGCCTCCGGCCACGATCACAGCCGATTCGCGGCAGTTGATTTTTACTCCGGCCCTTGACGAGAAAGAAGTTTATCTCAATATCCGCGCCTGGAAGGACAGCCTCTCCGTGCAAATTGAACCCAAACTGACGGAAGGATGGAGCTACGAACTGCCGGAGCCGTCTCTTTTTCTGGAAAAGACCGGGGATGAGCGGAGCGTGAAGATAAAAATCAAAAACCTGAATGCCACGGAGGAAGGCGCCATGGAACTGCATCTGCGAGTCAACGGAAAGGTCTATGACCGGGCCTATCGAGAAATTGACTACGAGCACATCCCGAAGCAATCGCTCTTCCCCGAATCGGCAGCCCGCCTGATCCGCATTGACCTGGACAAAGGCCAAAAGGAAATGAACATCGGGTATATCATGGGGGCCGGAGACAATGTGCCGGAATATCTTGAGCAGGTGGGCTATCATGTGGTTATGATTGACGAAAGCAATTTCAACCATATGGACTGGAGCCGCCTGGATGCCGTGATGCTGGGTATCCGGGCACTGAACACACAGAAATGGCTCATCCCGAAGTGGGAGCGCCTGCTGCGATATGCAGAGGAGGGCGGAACCCTCGTGGTGCAATATCAGACCACCTGGGGCCTGCTCTTGCCCGGTTTTGCGCCTTACGGGCTGAAGCTTGGGAAAGGCCGGGTGACGGATGAGCGGGCCGAAATGCTGCGGACAAATCCTTCGAGTCGGGTATTGACCCGGCCAAATTTGCTGAATGAACGGGATTTTGAAAATTGGGTGCAGGAGCGCGGTCTTTACTTTGCCAGCGAATGGGGCCGGGAATATGAAACCGTCTTCAGCATGCGCGACCCCGGAGAAAAGAAGGCACTGGAGGGCAGCCTGCTGATTGCCCCGCTGGGCAAAGGGCATTTTGTGTATACGGGCATCGGCTTCTTTCGCCAGCTTCCGGCCGGTGTTCCCGGAGCTTATCGCCTGCTGGCCAATATTCTTGCCTTATGAAAATGAACAGAGAGATGAAATCAGGGGAAAATACGAAGGAAGAGCGTCCGCCCATATTCAAAAGCTGGCGCGGATTTTACCGTTTCCTGCTCTTTTTTCTCCTCCTCCAGATTCTGATTTATTATTTCCTCACCCTGCGATACTCAATATAAAGTAAATGGCTCTTTGGGACTGGATCGTCATGCTTGGTACACTGCTTTTTATTGTCGTTTACGGCACACTGAAAAGCCGTGGCAGCAAAAATATCGAAGGCTATCTGCGGGGCGACAATGCCGACCGCTGGTGGACCATCGGCCTGAGTGTGATGGCTACCCAGGCCAGTGCCATTACCTTTCTCAGCACTCCGGGGCAGGCCTTTGACGATGGCATGCGCTTCGTTCAGTTTTATTTCGGTCTGCCGTTGGCCATGATTCTTATTTCGGTCTTTTTCATTCCCATGTTTTACCGCCTGAAGGTGTTTACGGCCTATGAATTTCTCGAGGATCGCTTCGGGGTGAATACCCGCATACTCACGGCCCTGCTTTTTCTGATTCAGCGCGGACTGGCTGCCGGCATCACCATCTATGCACCGGCCATCATCCTCTCCAAAATTCTGGGCTGGAGCCTCGGGCTTACCATCCTTTTTATCGGCATATTGGTCATCATCTATACGGTCAGCGGTGGCCAGAAGGCCGTTGCACAGACGCACAAACAGCAGATGGCCGTCATCTTTACGGGGATGTTCTTTGCCTTCGGCTTTCTTCTATGGTATCTCTACGACCATGTCAACTTTGACCAGGCACTGACGGTGGCCGGCAATGCCGGAAAGATGAACATCATCGACCTGGACTTTGACCTGGGCAACCGCTACAATATCTGGAGCGGCA
>JALSIH010000015.1 GCA_026981615.1 Chitinophagales bacterium | reverse complement strand
CTTTAAGCAGGATGACGGCATTGAGCTGAATGCCTGGATGATCAGGCCTCCGGACTTTGACGCTGCGAAAAAATATCCGGTTTTTATGTATGTCTACGGAGGGCCGGGAAGCCAGACCGTGAGCGATGCCTACGGTGGCCGCAATACGAGCTGGTTTCAGATGCTGGCACAGAAGGGATACATCGTGGTGTCGGTAGACAACCGGGGGACAGGGGCCCGCGGACAGGAATTTCAAAAGAAATACACCTATCTGAAGATGGGGCAGGCCGAGGTGGAAGACCAGGCAGCGGCAGCCCGCTTTCTGGGAAGTCTTTCCTATGTGGATGCTTCGCGCATCGGCATCTTCGGATGGAGCTACGGGGGCTATATGTCTTCGCTCATGCTTTTTCGAGAGGCCCGGCTCTTTGCGATGGGTATTGCTGTAGCACCGGTATCCAATTGGAAATACTATGACAGCATATATACCGAACGTTATATGCGCACGTATGAAGAAAATAAAAGCGGATACGATGACGGCTCGCCCGGCAACTACACAGCCGGACTGGAAGACCCCTTCCTGCTGGTGCACGGCCTGGCCGATGACAATGTCCACTTCCAAAATTCAGCCGAACTGATATCGGGCCTTGTCGAAAATGGCAAAGATTTTAAACTTTTTGTCTACCCCAACAAAGCCCATGGCCTCAGCGGATCGAAGACCCATTATCATCTCTATCGCATGATGACGGACTTCATTCTTGAGAATCTCTGAGGCGTTGAAATGCTTCAATAGACATTGCCTTGATTTTAATATATTTGGAAACTTATTTAACCCAATCATATAAAAAACGATACCTATGAGCGAATTAAATCCGACAAGGAGTAAAATTTCTCACCCGAAGGGACTGTATACCCTGTTCGCCACAGAAATGTGGGAACGCTTTAGCTATTACGGAATGCGGGCTCTGCTGGTGCTTTACTTAACCGCTGAATTGCTGGAGGGCGGTTTTGGCCTCGACCGGAAAGCGGCTCTTGAAATTTATGCCATCTTCACGGGTCTGGTTTATCTGACTCCCATCCTGGGCGGATGGGTAGCCGACCGTTTTTTGGGCAAAAGAAAAACCGTGTATATCGGTGGGCTGGTGATGGCAGTCGGGCAGTTTCTGCTGGCAGCCAGTGCATTCATGGCCGGTTCCCTTGATCCGGCTTCCCGTATGTTCATGTTCAACTTCGGACTGGGGATGCTGATTCTCGGTAATGGTTTCTTTAAACCCAATATCTCAACCATTGTCGGAGATTTTTATGACAACAACGACCCGCGCAAGGATTCGGCATTCAATATCTTCTATATGGGAATCAACCTTGGTGCCATCCTCGGGCCATTCATTGCCGGAGGACTTGGAGAGAATGTCCAATGGGGCTGGGGATATTTCGCTGCCGGTGTCGGCCTGATCATCAGTGTAATGTGGATGAAGACAAGAGAGCATACGCTTGAAAGAAACGGCTTGCCACCCAATGCCCCGGAGGATAAAATGGTGCTTGACGGCAAAGATTGGCGCAACATAGTTATTTACTCCATCGGATTGGTATTGATTACACTGGCCCTGGTTTTTATTTGGGGCCTGATCCCACACAGCGTTACCGATATTCTGATTCCGGTCGGGTTCCTCGGGCTGGGCGCTGCCCTGGCATTTGTCATTTTCAAAGGCACAAAGGGCACCGAAGAGTGGAGCCGCATGGCCGTGATTGTAGTGCTGGCCTTCTTTAATATCGTTTTTTGGGCAGGCTTTGAGCAAGCCGGTGGCACCATGAACCTCTTTGCCAAGGAAAATACCAACCGCCTTCTGGGCTCCTGGGAAATTCCGGCCACCTGGTTTCAAAATGTAAACCCCATTGCCATTCTGATTTTCGCCCCCATCTTTTCGGTTCTCTGGCTGAAACTCGATAAGATGAAACTGAACCCGAGAACCCCCGTCAAATTTGCTTTGGGGATGTTGTTTGGTGCAGCAGCTTTCTGGTTGATGTCACAGGCCAGCAATCAGGCTGCAGGAGGCCACCTCGTATCTCCCCTCTGGCTGGTCGTTGTCTATGTAGTGCTTACCCTCGGTGAGCTTATGCTTTCACCCATCGGCCTGTCGATGATAACCAAGCTGGCCCCTCCCAAGCTCGTCTCCGTGGTGATGGGGCTCTGGATGGCCAGTTTCGCAGCCGGCAACTACTTTGCCGGAGTGCTCGAAAGCATCCTCCACAGCATGAACGCCAAATATGATATGGGCCTGGAACTCTATCCCTTTATTTCGATGACCATGCTGGGAACCGGTATTATTATCCTGCTCCTTTCCCCCGTGCTCAACAAAGCGATGAAAGGAATCCACTGATTCCGGGTAATATTTTTCAACAGAGGCTGTTTCCGAAAAGAGACAGCCTCTTTTTTATAGGGAAATCTATTTATGAATGAATCTTCATGTTTATTAATTTTGATTTAAATTCTATTTTAAATGGCAAATTCCGTCAAGACCATTCGTGCCCCGAGGGGAAGCAAACTCAACACAAGAGGCTGGGTGCAGGAGGCTGCCCTGCGTATGCTGATGAACAACCTCGACCCCGAGGTGGCCGAAAAGCCGGAAGAACTGGTGGTCTACGGAGGCAACGGAAAGGCGGCCCGAAACTGGGAAGCCTACGAACAAATCGTAAAAGCCCTGAAGGACCTCAAAGACGATGAAACCCTGCTCGTACAAAGCGGAAAAGCAGTAGGCATTATCCGATCTCACAAAGATGCCCCGCGGGTGCTTATTGCCAATTCAAACCTTGTAGGCCGTTGGGCTACATGGGAGCATTTCAGAGAACTCGAGCGCAAAGGACTCATCATGTACGGACAGATGACAGCCGGCTCGTGGATTTATATCGGCTCGCAGGGCATTGTGCAGGGCACCTATGAGACGTATGCTTCGCTGGCAAAGAAACATTTTGACGGCAGTCTGAGAGGAAAACTCAACGTGACGGCCGGCCTCGGTGGCATGGGAGGGGCCCAGCCGCTGGCCATTACCATGAACGAAGGGGTTTGTCTGGCTGCGGAAATGGAAGCCTGGCGGGTAGAAAAGCGCATTGAGACAAAGTACCTCGACAAGATGTCTCATGACATTGACGAAGCCATCGACATGGCCCTGGAGGCAAAGGAGAAAAAAGAAGCCGTCTCGGTGGGCGTGGTAGCCAATGCAGTCGATCTTTTGCAACGGCTGATTGAGCGCAATGTGGAAGTGGATACCCTTACCGACCAGACTTCGGCCCATGACGAGTTGAACGGCTACTTCCCCGTGAATATGAGTGTGGAAGAAGCACGCCTTCTCAGAGAAAAGGACCCGGAAGAATACATCCGCCTTTCGCTCGATACCATGGCCCGGCACGTAAGCCTCATGCTGGACCTGCAAAAGCGCGGTTCCATCGTCTTTGACTACGGCAACAATATCCGCGGTCAGGCACATGACAAGCGGGGGCTTGCCAATGCCTTCGATTTTCCGGGTTTCGTGCCGGCTTATATTCGTCCGCTTTTCTGTGAAGGCAAGGGCCCGTTCCGTTGGGCTGCTTTGTCGGGCGATCCGGAGGACATCTTCAAGACGGACAATAAGCTGAGAGAGCTCTTTCCGGAAGACAAGGCGCTCATGCGATGGCTCGATATGGCCGAAGAGAAAATTGCTTTTCAGGGGCTGCCGAGCCGCATTTGCTGGCTGGGCATGGGGGCCCGCGAAAAAGCAGGGCTGGCATTCAATGAGATGGTACGCAGCGGGGAGCTCTCGGCACCCATTGTGATTGGCCGCGACCATCTTGATACCGGCTCGGTGGCTTCGCCCAATCGCGAGACCGAAGCCATGCTCGATGGCTCGGATGCCGTTGCCGACTGGCCCATCCTGAATGCCTTGGCCAATACGGCCGGTGGAGCCAGCTGGGTCAGCTTCCACCACGGTGGGGGTGTGGGCATGGGCTACTCCCTGCATGCCGGGATGGTCATCGTTTGCGATGGAACTGCCGATGCCGCCAGGCGCCTTTCGAGGGTGCTGCACAACGATCCCGCCATCGGAGTGATCCGTCATGCGGATGCAGGTTATGAGGATGCCCGCAAAACGGCAAGAAAATTCGGACTCAAGCTGGGGAATTCACTTCCGTGATCGAGGAAAAAATGCCACTCACCGAAAATATTGGGATAACTCTTGCCCTTTGGATAAGAGAACGGTTATTTATTAATTTAAAATATATATGTGAACAGGAGATTACCTTTACTGCTCATCACCCTGAGTGTTCTTGTTCCGGCACTGATTTGGGTCTTCGCCACTACTGAACGGCCCTCTGCCAAAAGTGCTGCGCTGCCTTTGTTGCCAGCCGAAAGCTTGTCCAAATATGATCGCATGGACCTGGCCATGCAGCAGGAATTCGAAATGACCGTTGACCGCGAGCTCGGTGTGGTGCCGCGCGAAAGATTGAAAGAGGCGTACGAGATAGCAAGAAGGACCCTGAACAGTCGGGCGGCCATAGCCAATGTCAACTGGATAGAAAGAGGTCCGAAAAATCAGGGCGGCCGGACACGGGCTTTATTGTTTGACCCCAATGATCCCACTCGTTCTGCTGTCTTCGCTGGCTCGGTGAGCGGTGGCCTCTGGAAAGCGGCAAATATCTATCAGGCCAGTCCTGCCTGGCAAATCGTAGATGCCACACTGAGCAACATGGCTGTGGTCTCTTTGGCTTACGACCCCTCCAATACACAGGTAATGTATTTTGGCACGGGCGAGGGATATTTCAATACCGATGCCGTGCGGGGTGACGGAATATGGAAATCAACTGACGGGGGCAACACCTGGAGCCAGCTTGCCAGCACAGTCACCAGCAACTCCAGCACCTGCGCAGGGCCCGGCAATTGCGATTTTGATTATGTCAACAAAATTGTAGTTACTTCGGCAGGGACGGTGCTGGCCGCCTGCCGGAGCATTTACACCAACCGGGGCGGCATCATGCGCTCCAGCGATGGAGGAGCAAGCTGGACAAGAGTTTTGCCCTCGACCGGTATTTTCCGCGCTTCGGATATCGAGGTGGCCGAAAATGGTGACTTATATGCCGCTTTGGGCATCTTCAATACGGACGGGCTTTATAAATCTACGGATGACGGCCTCACATGGACCAAAATCAACGGAGGAGGATTCCCCGCCAGCGGCTTTGAACGCATCGAAATTGCCTGTGCACCTTCCGATTCAAACCGGGTATTGGCCGTTCTTCAGGATGCTACGAACAACAACTGCTTCGGCATTTACCTTTCGAGCGATGCCGGGGCCAACTGGTCATCTTTAACCGTACCCACACAGGGAGCCAATGATTTTACACGCGGGCAGGCCTGGTACGATCTGATTGCTGCCTTTGATCCCAACGACAGCTCGCGCATCTTTTTGGGTGGAATCGACCTCTGGCTTTCGGAAAACTCCGGCTCGTCATGGACCGAAATATCTCACTGGTTCGGTGGCGGCTATCAGGAAGTGCATGCCGACCAGCATGCCATCTGTTTTCTGCCCGGCAGTTCGGATACGGTGCTCTTCGGCAATGACGGGGGCATCTATCTCTCCGGCAATGCCTCCCTTTCTTCTCCGGATATTTCCGATCGCAGCGAAAATTACAATGTCCTGCAGCTTTATGCCGCAGCCATGCACCCCCGCAGAGATACTTCCGTATTTCTGGGAGGGGCACAGGACAACGGTTCGCACCGCTATTTGAGTGAAGGCATTAACTACACGCAGGAAGTGACGGGTGGTGACGGTGCTTTCTGTCACATTGATCAGAGCGATTCCAACTACTGGTACACTTCCTACGTGTACAACCGTTATTACCGCTCTACAGACGGAGGACTGAGCTTCTCTTCGCAAATCAATGCAGGAGCTACAGGCAAGTTTATCAATCCCGGCGACTTTGACAATGACGCCAATATCCTTTATGCTTCTCACAGTCCCGGATATTATTTGCGCTGGAACGATCCGCATACGGGCACTTCTTTTTCATCGGTCAATGCCGGTTTCTCGAGCCAGGTTTCGGCCGTCACCTGCGATCCCAATACGGCCAACCGCGTATGGTTCGGCACCGATGACGGTTCGGTCTATTATGTTGACAATGCAAACACGGCTTCGCCCACGGTTAATAATGTGACGACTGCCTCTTTGCCCTCTGCCTACCTCTCCTGCATCGAGATTGACCCGGCCGATGCCAACCATGTGTTGATTACTTATTCCAATTACGGAGAAGTAAGTGTGTGGGAAAGCAGCAATGGAGGAAGCAGCTGGACGGATGTGGAAGGCAATCTGCCCGACATGCCGGTTCGCTGGGCCCTGTTTAATCCGAACAATACCAGCCAGGTGCTGCTGGCTACGGAGGCAGGTGTATGGTCCACCGACAACCTGAACGGAGCCTCTACGGTATGGGGTGCGTCCAACAGCGGCATGGGCAATATACGTACGGACATGCTGCAATACCGCAGCAGCGACAATCTCGTTGTGGCGGCCACGCATGGGCGCGGACTCTTTTCTTCGGATGTGTTTACCACCGCTGCGGCCGATTTCGGGGCCGCGCAAACCGTGGGATATATCGGCAATGCCGTACAGTTTTACGATGATTCATACAAAGCCACTTCCTGGCTTTGGAATTTTGGAGACGGGAATACGAGTACGGCCCAGAACCCGACACACAGCTACAGCACGGCCGGTGATTATACCGTCACATTGACGATCAACGGTGGGGCCGCTGTAAAGACGAAGAGCAATTATATCCGCATATTGCCCAATCAGTTCATTCCTTTTGCATTGACCGATGGAGGCAACTTTGAAGTCAATCCGTCTTACTTTGGCTCCAACAGCACCTCGGGAGTAAGCTTCGAAAGAGGCAACTCGACCGTGGCAGGAAAAAACGGCACGAACAGCGGAAGCAATGCCTGGGTTACCGGGCTCACGGCAAGCAATTATCAGAACTTTAACGATGCCCAGCTCTGGACACCCAATTTCAATATGTCGGTGGCCGGTATTTATACTCTGAGTTTTTATGCCAAATACAGCACCGAGTGGTATTCGTCTACCGATGCGTATGACGGCTTCAGGCTGGAATATTCGCTGGACAAAGGCGATAACTGGTATCTTATCGGTGACAATACATTCTATAACTTCCCGAATACGAACAGCAACGGCTCCACGGCCTTTCCTTACGGAGAGCCCTACTTTGCGGGTTCCGTTTCGGCTTTCACCAATTACAGCCTCGATATCTCTTCTCTGGCCGGCAACAGCAATGTGGCTTTTCGCTTTCTCTTCCGGTCAGACCGGTCGGTGACGGATGCCGGTGTCAGCATTGATGATTTCACTATTACGGGTCCTTCCACCAATCTCCTGCCTGTTGTGTTGACCGGTTTTCGTGCCATCGCCATGGAGGACCATGCCCGCCTCGAATGGGATATCGAAGGGCTGGAAGATTTGGATCATTTCGAACTCGAGCGTTCGCTTGATGGCCGGCATTTTGAACGGGTGCACCTCCGCAAAGCCGACATGGGTACGGGCAGCGGCAGTTATTCCTGGAGCGATTTTGATATCGGACCCGGCACCTGGTACTACCGCCTGAAGATTGTCGAGGTCAGTGGTTTTGCTTTTTACTCCGGAATCAGGGAAGCCACATTTGCAGACCCGCAGGAGGCTTCTCTTCGTGTGTGGCCCAATCCGGCCGGTGCCAGGGTGCAGCTAAGTGTGTCGGGCCTTGCAGCCCCTGCCAACTTGAGTATATATACTTCAAAGGGACGCTTGATTGGCAGATATGAAATTCCGGCAGCAGAGGAAGGAAGCATATTGAATCTGGAAACAGGTGACTGGGCTTCCGGGGTTTATTTTCTTCAGCTGCAGCTGCCCAACGGGGAATCGCTTAGCCGCAAGTTGATAAAATACTAGAGCGGAAGAAAAGAAGAATCGGAGGAAATAAAAAAGCCTTTGCCGCTCTGCGGCAAAGGCTTTTTCTATAAGACACCTGAACAGCGTACTAAACGATCTTCATATCGTCCAGCACCTGCAATACTTCTTTTACATGGGCTGCGCTCGCACGCAGCAATTTCATCTCATCTTCGTTGAGCTCCAGTTCTATGATTTCCTCGATACCGTTTTTCCCGAGTTTGACAGGAACCCCGAGATAAATGTTTTCCAGTCCGTATTCGCCCGTCAGCCACGAGCAGACGGGGAAGATGCGATGCTCGTCCTTGACGATGGTTTCCACCATCTGAGCAGCGGCAGCACCGGGGGCATACCATGCGGAAGTTCCGAGGAGGTTGACGATCTCGCCACCGCCTTTTTTCGTCCTTTCCACGATGGCATCCAGGGTCTCTTTGTCGATAAGCTCGGTGACGGGTATGCCCGAAACCGTGGTATAGCGCGGCAGAGGAACCATGGTGTCGCCATGACCGCCCATCAATACGGCCTGAATATCTTTGGGCGAGACGTTAAGGGCCTCGGCCAGAAAGGCCCGGTAGCGGGCCGTGTCGAGAATGCCGGCCATGCCGAAGACCCTGCTGCTGTCGATGCCTGCCGTCAGATAGGCGGTGTAGGTCATCACATCCAGCGGGTTGGCCACCACCACGATGATGGCTTCGGGGGAGTGCTTTATGACATTTTCGGTCACGGATTTGACAATGGCGGCATTGGTGCTGATCAGGTCATCGCGGCTCATTCCGGGGCTGCGCGGCCTGCCGCTTGTAATCACCACTACATCCGATCCGGATGTGGCTCCATAGTCATTGGTAACGCCAATGGTCTTGCTGCTGTAATAATTGATCGGAGCCGTTTCCCAAATATCGAGGGCTTTTCCTTCGGCTACTCCGTCTTTGATATCAAGCAGGACGATCTCTTTGATTATATCCTTCTGTGCCAAAACATCCGCGCAGGTGGCACCTACATTTCCTGCGCCTATTACTGAAACTTTCATGGCAATCTTTCTTTTAGTATTGAACGATTTATTTCTCTGCAAAATTAGACATTATCATGATGCTTTTATCCTGCTAATGGCAAAAAGGAAGGCATGATTTTAATACTTTAGCGCAAATTTTATAGTTAGGATATTTATGAAGTCAATTTCCTCCCTGATAGCCGCATTTTTCATTTTCTTCCAGTCATTTGCCCAGAGCACTCCTGCCAATTATTGCGGCACGATGTCCCTCGGTGAGGAAAGAACGGCCCTCCTGAAAGAGTTTCAGCGATCTCTCGGCACAAGGGCGCTGGCCGAGCCTCAGATTACCTATTACCTGCCGCTGGTCTTTCACATTGTCGGCACCAACGAAGGCAATGGTTATGCAGACTTATCCATGGTGCTGGAGTCTGTTTGTGCCCTCAATGAGCAATATGGCGGCAGCGGCATCCAGTTTTATCTTGAGCGCCCACCCCTCTATATTGACAACAGCAGCTACTACGTGCACAATTATAAAGACGGTACCCGCATGATGAGGCAATATAAGGTGGCCAATCGCATCAATGTTTTTTTTGTGCAAAATGCGGCAGATAATTGCGGGTATTTTAATCCGTCAGCCGATGCCGTAGCTATAGCCAAAAGTTGCATGCTTCAAGGGAGCACTACGCTGGCGCATGAGTTGGGACACTACCTCGGTGTTCCGCATACATTCAACGGCTGGGAGCACGGCACGCCTCCCGAATATGAACAAGAGCGGGCCGATGGCTCGAATTGTAAAACGGCAGGCGATGGTTTTTGCGACACTCCGGCCGATTACCTGGCCGATCGCTGGGACTGCCCTTACAGCGGTAGCGTTTTGCTCGATCCGGTGGGCGATACCGTTGTTCCGGATGAAACACTGATTATGTCATACAGTGCGGATGAATGCCAGACACGCTTCAGCACACAGCAAAAGGCAGCCATGCGCAATTATATCAATCGCTCAAAACAGGGGATGGTGGCATCGGAAGTGCCGTACTACGGAGCACTGATGCCCCCGCAGCAATTGAGCCCCGATGCCTCCAACCCTTATGTAAACGGAACACTTTCTGTTTTTCAATGGTCTCCGGTTTCCCGGGCGATGGGCTATCAGGTTCAGGTGTCGCGCTTCTTTTCCATGGCTCAGAATGTGATCGATATCATGGTGGAGGACACGCTTTTCGCTACATCCGAACTGATTCCCGGAGTCAGGTACTATTGGCGGGTAAGACCTGTAGCCGCAGGCAATACCTGCGGTCCCTTCAGTACGACAAATGAATTTACCGTCAGTCTGCCTACAGGCCTGGATCAAAATCCGACAATCATGGTGAGCGTATTTCCGAACCCTG
The DNA here is from genome assembly GCA_026981615.1 of Chitinophagales bacterium. GTDB lineage: Bacteria > Bacteroidota > Bacteroidia > Chitinophagales > S012-47 > S012-47. The sequence continues at coordinate 23,092 of JALSIH010000015.1, read as the reverse complement.
TCCGGCAGGGCGCTGTCTTGCAGGTGCTTTTCAGCGATCCCGTGGCGAGTGAAGTTCAGATTGAACTCCTTGATCTCAGCGGCAAGCAGATAAAGCATTTGTCCGGCTCATCACCTCAGCTCCAAATTCCGCTTGACGGGGTGGCTGCCGGAGTGTACCTGCTGAAAATAGAGAATGAGCGGGGCCGATTGATTCGAAGGGTGCTGGTGCAGTAATCACTCCGAAGGAATCCAGCGAAACTCCGTGACAGGCTCTTCCCGCTTCTTCACTCTGAAGCGGTGGTCGATTCGATGGCCGACTACCCAGGCAATGCGTTGTCCGCTTTGCAATACCCGGATATTTTCTTTTTCCACGGGGTTGAGTTTCAGGTCATTCAAATAGTCGCTTACCTTCTTTTTTCCCACTTTATCCGAGTGGGGCTTGTGCATGCCGAAAGGGTAGAAATAGTCGCCCTTTTTCCAGTTCCGGAGTATCAGGGGGTATTCGAGTTCTTTTGCGCTGAGAAAGACCCTCCGGGGGTCTCCTTTCGGGGGCCATTCCAAAGCCTTGTCAAGATGTCTGATTTTCAGAACAGCATCCCCGAAGCGAATGCTTTTCTCCTTTTTGTCAATCAGGCGGAAGACCGCAAGCGAGGGGTCGGCCGGGGTGAGTATGAGGAAATCCCGGCTGCGTATCAGGCGCCATTCCTTGCTCATAAAGAATCTGCTGCCCTTGCTCTCCGGGTCTTTGAAGGCATTTGCAAGCTGGTCTTTCCGAAAGCCGTAGGGTGCAAGCAGTTCGAAGAGCAGTTCCGCGGGCTGCGGATATTGCAAAAGGCGCCTGAGCGGAATATAAATGCCGTCTTTTCTGTGCTCCGTCAATTTCTTTCTGTACTGTTGAAGGCGCTCAAGAAAAAGCGTTTCGGCAAAGCGGAGCTGCGAGGCCGTCTCTTCGATGCCGGCAATAAAGCGGGGATTCAACTCCTTAAAAAGCGGAATGATGCGATGGCGTATGAAGTTGCGCTCATATTTAATCGAGCGGTTGCTCTCGTCCTCTTTCCATTCAATTTTATGTTGCCGGGCATAGGCTTCCAGCTCTTCGCGGCCGGCAAAGAGGAGGGGGCGTATGAGATGGCCGCTCATTGCTTTCATTCCGCGCAGGCCCCGGATGCCGGTCACCTTGGCGAGATTGAGCAGGATGGTCTCGGCCTGGTCGTTGAGGTGATGGGCCAGGGCAATCTTGTGGTATTTCTCTTTCTGACGCAGCGATTCAAACCAGGCATAGCGGAGCTCGCGGGCTGCCATTTGAATGGAAATACCTTTGCTCCGGGCATAGGCCTCCGTGTCGAAGTGTTTCACGTAAAAGGGGCGATTTAGTTTCTCCGCGAGTTCACGTACAAAGTTTTCTTCCCGGTCGGCTTCGCTGCGCAGGCCAAAGTGGCAATGGGCGATGCCGAAATAAATGCCGGCCGCTTGCAGAAGATGAAGCATCACCACGGAATCGAGGCCTCCGCTGACGGCAGCCAGAATCCGTTCATGGCTTTTGACGAGATTCTCCGAGCGTATAAATTCCCCGAATGCCTGTGTCAGTTTCTCTTCTTTCATCCGTCCTTCTTCATTGTTCATATTTCCATTATTCCTGCCGCCTGCTCCGCTTCATATTCCCCGTTTTCAGTGCCCGGCATCGGCACTTCCGCATTCTTTCGGCATCCCCTTTCCGGTCGCATCCCGAAGTTCATTCTTTTTTGGGTCTTTCCCGTTTCGGGCCCGGTCAAAGAAAGAAATACCGGCCGTTTTTTCAATTTCAGGGCCTGCCGGCAGCACTTTTTCGCATTTCGCTTATTGCCTTTATTTGGTTAATTTTGTGCTCATTCAAATCACCCGGCAAACAGCTCTAAAATATGAAAATACTGGTTTGTATAAGCAAAGTGCCCGATACGACTTCCAAGATCAATTTTACGGACAACGATACCCGATTTGACAGCAACGGTGTTCAGTGGATCATCAATCCGTATGACGAGTGGTATGCCCTGGTGCGTGCCATCGAATTAAAGGAAGAAAAGGGAGGTGACAGCAAGGTAGTGGTCATCCATGTGGGGCCGAAGGAAAACGAACAGATTATTCGCAAGGCGCTGGCCATCGGGGCGGATGAAGCCGTCAGGGTGGATATGGAAGCGCTGGATACCTACAATACGGCCTTTCAGATAGCCGAATATGCCCGCAATGAGTCATTTGATTTAATTCTGACGGGAAAGGAAACCATCGACTACAACGGTGCGGCACTGGCCGGCATGCTGGCCGGTATGCTCGACTTGCCCTTTGTATCTTTTGCCAGCAAACTGGACATCGGGGATAACGGTACGGCAATTCTCAGACGGGAAATTGAAGGAGGCGAGGAGGAAGTGGAAGCCCCGTTGCCGCTGGTCGTAAGTGCTCAAAAAGGCATGGCCGAGGCCCGCATCCCAAGCATGCGGGGCATCATGCAGGCACGAACAAAGCCGCTGACCGTTGTGGAAGCCAAAGATGCGCCCGTCCTGACAAGCATTGTCAAATATGAAAAACCCGCAGCCAAATCGGGCTGCAAGTACATCGATCCGGAGCATCCGGAAGAATTGATCGACTTATTACATAACGAAGCTAAAGTGATATAAAATGGCGGTACTGGTATTTGCAGAAAACGCAGGAGGGATTTATAAAAAAGCGGCACTTGAAGCCGTAATGTACGGACGCATGCTGGCCGAAAAACTCGGTACGGAAACCGTGGTTGTAACCTATGGAAATGCCGACACGGATGCCCTGGCTCGCCATGGAGCCGACCGCATACTTGTCGAAAAAAATGAGAAGTTGGAGCATGTGGATCCGCAAGCTTACGGCAAAATGATTCTGAAAGCCCGCGAAATAAGCGATGCGGATCTGCTCGTCTTTTCATTCAACTACACAGGCAAGTCGGTGGCGCCCCTTGTAGCTGCCAAACTGGAGGCGGGATATGTGCCGGGTGTGGTGGATATGCCTTCCACCGAGGGTGATTTTGTCGTCAAAAAAATTGTTTTCTCGGGCAAGGCATTTGCCTTTTATAAAATAGAGACCGGCATAAAGGTGCTGGCGCTCAACCCGAACACCTTCCAATTGGAAGAAAAGCCGGGCAAAGGTGCGGTAGAGGAATTTGATGCCGGGCTGAGCGACTCCGATTTTAAAATCAAAGTAAGAAAGGTGGAAAAAGCAGAAGGCGAGATACCGCTTGAAGAAGCGGAAATTGTGGTTTCGGGAGGCCGCGGTCTGAAGGGCCCCGAGAATTGGGGCATGATCGAAGAACTGGCCCGGCTCCTGGGTGCTGCCACGGCCTGCTCGCGTCCGGTGGCCGATGCCGGCTGGCGCCCTCACCACGAGCATGTGGGGCAGACGGGCGGAACCATCAGGCCCAACCTCTACATGGCCATCGGCATATCGGGAGCCATCCAACACCTGGCAGGGGTGAATCAGAGCAAGACCATCGTGGTTATCAACAAGGATCCCGAAGCACCTTTCTTCAAACATGCGGATTATTGCATTGTGGGCGATGCCTTTGAGGTCGTTCCGAAACTTATTGAAGCGCTGAAGAAGTTTAAGGAAAAAAATTAGGCTGTGAATGAGCAAAAGAAAATAGAACTCGAGATTATCGCCCTATCGCACAGCATTACACAATCGCAGTCTTATGCGGTGGTGCTGGGCGAGAAGAACGGTTCGAGGCGCCTGCCCATTGTCATAGGGGGATTTGAGGCACAGGCCATTGCCATCGCCATTGAAGAGATTGAGCCGACCCGCCCCCTTACCCACGACCTGATGAAAAACATACTCACCGAGTTTAAAATCGAATTGAAGGAAGTCATCATCAGCGACCTGATCAACGGGGTCTTCTATGCCAGGTTGGTCTGCGAACATGAGGGAGAAATTCATCATATCGATTCACGCACCTCGGATGCCATCGCTTTGGCAGCCCGCTTTAAATGTCCTATATTCACTTTCGAATCGGTGATGGATACGGCCGGTATTGAAATTGAAGAGGGTGAACTCAGTGATGTGGAACCCCCTTCCGTCATCGGTTCCGAAGAAAAAGAGCCCCCGCGCTACACCGCAAAATCTATTGATGAACTGAAGACGATGCTCAACGAAGCCATTGAGCAGGAAGATTATGAAAAAGCAGCCAGGATCCGGGACGAGATCAATAAACGATCGACAAACTAAAAAAGCCCTCCCGTTCAACGTACTTTATTTTTTGTTCTTTCTGCTCGGCATGGGCGGGCAGGGGCTGCACGCCAGCGGCCTCGACCGGGAAATCGTCAGAACCTGGCGACTGGTGCAATCCAATGTGCAGGAGACAGACAGCAGCGTGGAGTATGAACTGGCCCTTGTAAAAACCAACCGGGGGCAGACATTTACCTGGGGTCGCAACGGCTTTGTGTTGTCGGGCACATGGCAGCAAATTGATGATACCCTTCGATTCATCGTGCCGGCAAAGGATACGACCCTGGGAATAGATTCCATCATTTATAGCCGCGTTTCGGGCGCGCCCCGTCTGATCCTCTTGAGTGATTCGGCCGGGGTCACTACACTCGGCCCCGATGGGCGCATGCCGGCCGAATTTCGGGTGCTGAGCTTTCTGATCGATGAATTTGCCCCGAAAAGACTGGTATTGAAATCGCTGGACGGGAGCGAGGTGTTCGAGTTTGAGCCGCTGAAAGGCGTGGTTATCGGGCAGATTACTTTTGAGGATGTCTGGCGCGGATTGCTCGGGATGGTCGTGCTCATCTTTGTGACTTATCTGATGAGCTCAAATAAAAAACTGATTGACTGGCGTCTGGTTATCACCGGGATAAGTATTCAGGTTGTCTTTGCTTTTCTTGTGCTCAAGGTGGCCTTTGTCAAGGATATTTTTGCCGGCATTTCCAGCTTTTTCATATGGGTACTCGATTTTTCAAAGTTTGGAGCCTCTTTCCTTTTTGGCGAAACGCTTGTCAATGATCCAAGTTTCGGTGCCATCTTTGCCTTTCAAATTCTGCCTACGATTGTCTTTTTCTCGGCACTCTCTTCTATTCTCTACTATCTCGGAATCATGCAACGCATTGTCTATGTCTTTGCATGGATGATGAGCAAAACGATGCGTCTTTCGGGAGCCGAGAGCCTGGCGGCAGCCGCCAATATTTTTATAGGACAGACGGAGGCGCCTTTGGTGGTAAAACCGTATCTGGAAAAGATGACAAAATCGGAGTTGCTTTGTCTGATGGTAGGGGGAATGGCCACCATTGCCGGGGGCGTTTTTGCCGCCTATGTGGGTTTTCTCGGAGGCAACGACCCCGAGCAGATGCAGTTTTTTGCAACCCACCTGCTGACGGCCAGCATCATGTCGGCACCGGCTGCCATCGTGGCGGCAAAAATTCTCTATCCGCAGGACCGGAAAGATATTGACAGAACGGTAATGGTGCCCCGCGATAAGATCGGGGCCAACTTCCTGGATGCCATCTCAAACGGTACAACGGATGGGTTGAAACTGGCCATCAATGTGGGCGCCATGCTGCTGACCTTTACGGCACTTATTTATATGCTCAATGTCATCCTGATGAATTTCGGAGGCATGGTCGGTATCAATGACTGGATTGCAGGTATCACGGCCGGCCGCTTTGACGGCCTCTCGCTTGATTTCATCCTCGGCACGGCCATGGCACCGGTTTCCTGGGTGCTGGGGACACCCTGGCAGGATGTCTTTTCTGTGGGTGAGCTCCTTGGAAAAAAGACGATTATCAATGAGTTTATTGCCTATCAGTCCATGGAGCAACTGATTCAGGAGGGGGCTTTCCGCTCGCAAAAAGCCATCATCATCGCCACCTATGCACTTTGCGGTTTTGCCAATTTTGCCTCCATCGGCATACAAATCGGGGGCATCGGAGCACTGGCACCCAATCAGCGGCAGCAACTGGCCCGCTTTGGCATCCGCGCATTAATTGGCGGCACGGTAGCTGCTTTCATGACGGCTGTCATTGCCGGGGCCATCGTCTGACAGGCGCGTTTCCTTTATTTTAGCCGAAAGATTTGAAGACTTGAAGAAGATTAGCCGCACCGTCATGCTTCTGGGGATGGTCAGTCTTTTTACGGACATGGCCAGCGAGATGCTCTATCCCGTCATGCCCCTTTATTTGCGCGAGATCGGTTTCTCCGTATTGCTCATCGGTGTGCTCGAGGGGCTGGCCGAAGCCGCTGCCGGATTGAGCAAAGGCTACTTTGGCGAGCGTTCCGACTTTCTCGGTCGCAGGGTGCCTTTCGTTCGCTTCGGGTATGCTTTGAGTGCCGTCTCAAAGCCGCTCCTGGGTCTTTTTCGTCATCCTGCCGGCATTTTTCTGGCACGCACCATGGATCGCTTCGGGAAGGGTGTACGTACCGGTGCACGCGATGCCATTCTCTCGGCAGAATCCACTTCCCTCACTCGAGGCGCTGTTTTCGGTTTTCACCGGGCCATGGATACGCTCGGAGCCGTGCTTGGCCCGTCACTGGCGCTGCTTTACCTTTATTTCTTTCCTAAGGATTATGTCAATCTCTTTTTTATCGCTTTTTTGCCGGGGCTCCTGGCCGTGGGCAGCACTTTTCTCCTGAAGGAAAAGGAACGTCCCCGTGCACCTGAAAAGAGCAGTGCTTCGCTGCACTTTTTTTCTTTCGTGGCTTACTGGAAGAAGAGCCCGGCTGCTTACCGCAAGCTGGTCGCGGGCCTTCTGCTTTTTACTTTGATAAACAGTTCGGATATGTTTCTGATTCTGAAGTCAAAGGATGCCGGCCTGGGCGATACGGAGGTGGTGGGACTATATATATTTTATAATCTTGTGTACGCCCTTTTTGCATTTCCGCTGGGGAGCCTGGCCGACAGGGTGGGGTTGAAGCGGGTTTTTGCAGGCGGGCTTCTGCTTTATTCCGCAGTCTATCTCGGCATGGCACTGGCGGGTGTGCACTTGCCCGTTTACTTTCTTCTTTTTTTGCTTTACGGCATATTTGCAGCGGCCAGCGAGGGCATCTCCAAAGCGTGGATCAGCAATCTGGTGAAAGGCGAAGAGACGGCCACGGCCATCGGGTTTTATACGGGCTTTCAGTCGCTTTTTGCCCTTGCGGCAAGTGCGCTGGCAGGCTTGCTCTGGTATCGCTTCGGGGCAGCCGCACTCTTTTTCATGACAGCATTTGCCGCTCTTCTGCTCCTGCTCTATTTTGTCTTTTTTATCCGTTCGGGGGCTGCGCCTGAAAAGCCGGCTTAGCGGGCCGGTGCACTTACGCCCATGGCTTTCAGTACAAGGGCCGTCAGGTCAGTGCTGCTGTCGGCATACACCAGCGAGCCGGCTGTAATGTCCATGATATGGGTGTAGCCGTGTTTTTTGGCTACACTTGCAATGGCTGCGTCCACTTTTTTCAGAATGGGGGCGTAAAGCAGTTCTTTGCGCTTGGCCAGCTCCTGCTCCGAATTTTGTTGCAGCTGCACGATGCGTTGCTGCATCTGCTGCAGTTCCTGGGTTCGTACCTCTACGATCGACTGGCTGGCCTCTTTATCGGCCATATATTCGGTGTATTTTTTCTGCAATTCGTTTTCTTGTCTTTCGATTTCCGACTGCAGGCTCTGAGCGAAATTTTGCAGTTGTTTTTCGGCCTGCTGAACTTCGGGCAGCGAAGTCAGAATGACAACGGAGCTGATGTAGCCGATGCGCGAATACTTCTTCTCCGAAGGGGCGATCTCATCCACGGCATTCATTGCGGGGAGTTCCTGCACGCTGCTGTCGGGCCCTGCTTCTTCGGGCTTGCTCTGCTCGTTTTCCGGCATAAGGCTGTCAACAGACGGGGTATCCGTTTGGCTTTCTTCGCTTTTTTCGGCAGCGCCCGAGCAGCCGGAACTTATCGCGATAAGCAGCGCAAAGGAAAGGGCAAGGTATGTCTTGAATTTCATGGTATTTCTCTTTTTGAACAGGGCACAAAGGTAGATTTTCATCTTTGTTTCTCCACTTTTTTTCGGCATTTCCTTGTGCTTCTCATGCCTTTCCTGCCATTTTCACAGCGGTTTTGACATTTTGTAATGATCAATTCCGATCTCCCGGAATGGCCCTTCGGTGATTTTATAATTCATCTTCAGATAAAAGGGCAATGCCACCGCGCGGGCATGGCAGCTCATCTCCCGGTAGCCTTTGTCCCGGGCAAAGGCCTCGGCTTTTTCCACCAGCGCGCGGCCGATTCCCCGCCCCTGCAAAGATTCTTCCACGGCTACCTGTCGCATCCGGATGCGGCTCCGGTCGATGGGCGCAAGGACAAGACAGGCGGCCGGCCTTGCATTTTCGTCCAGGAGTGCAAGGTGGTAGTCGCTGCCTTCGCGGGCCAGCTCGTCAGGATCGAATTGCAGGCCCAACGGCTTCCTCAATATGCGCTCCCGTAATTTTAAGACTTCAAAGTATGCGGGAGATTCGAAAGCCAGTTCCCGAAAGATTAATTTTGACCGCGACATAACTTGTACTTGGATGAAACAGGAATTTCTTGAGCGGGCCATAAATTTAGCAATTGAAAATGTAGCTTCTCAAAAAGGCGGGCCTTTCGGGGCAGTCATTGTGAAAGACGGGAAGATTATTGCCGAAGGTGTCAACCGCGTGACGGTCGATTGCGATCCCACGGCCCATGCCGAAATAGGGGCCATACGGGCCGCGGCCAAAGCCCTCAACAATTTCCATCTCGATGGCTGTGAGATTTACAGCAGTTGTGAGCCCTGTCCCATGTGTTTTTCGGCCATTTACTGGGCTCATCTGGATTGCGTGTATTTTGCCACGGAGGCAAGTGACGCTGCACGGGCCGGCTTTGACGATGCCTTCATCTATGAGGAATTGAAGAAAGACCCCGGAAAGAGAAAAATTCCGTTTAAAAAAATAGAGCTTGGGAGGGCCAAACAGCCTTTCGAGGCCTGGATGGCCGATCCGGACCGGAATGAGTATTGAAAAATGAGCGGGAAGAAAGCGAAATGTGTAAAGGACTGCACGAAAAAGTCGCTTCTTCCCAAACTCTTCATCCCCCTTTGGCATTGAAAGGAAAAAGCTGAAAATGAAACTAAATTTTAAGGTATTCGGTGCGGGCCGCCCTTTGATCATTTTGCACGGACTTTTCGGATCGCTCGACAATTGGCAAAGCATTGCCAGGGAGCTGGCCCGGGACTTTAAGGTCTACATCGTGGATCAGCGCAACCACGGACGCTCGCCCCATGCCGAAGAGATGAACTTTGAAGTGATGGCTGCCGATCTTCGTGAGCTGATGGATGACGAAGGCCTCGACAGCGCGCATGTCCTCGGGCACAGCATGGGCGGAAAAACGGCCATGCACTTTGCCCTGAGCTATCCGGAGCGAACAGACAAGCTGATCGTGGTGGATATTGCCCCAAAGAAATACCTCCCCGGGCATGAGCTTATTTTCAAGGCACTCTTCGCGCTCAATCCTTCAGAAATCTCTTCGCGCCACGAGGCCGACCTGGCCCTGAGCAAGATCATTGACAACGAAAACATACGTCTTTTTTTACTGAAAAATCTGCAACGCACACCCGATGGGCACTTTCAGTGGAAGATGAACCTCCCGGTGCTCTATAAAAACTATCCGCGCATTCTGGAGGAGGTCCGGAGCCTCTATCCCTTTGAGCATCCGGCTCTTTTTATCCGGAGTGAGCATTCGGGCTACATCCTGGACGAGGACATCCCGAAAATCAAGGCACTTTTCCCGAAGGCCCGCATCGTGACCATTAAGAATACGGGGCATTGGGTACATGCCGAAGCGCCCCGGGAGTTTACTTCTGTCGTGCGGCACTTTCTCCTGCAGGGCGAAAGGGAAGACACATAGCCGTCAGCAGAGCGGAACAGAGCACAGTGTTAACTGCCTTGTGTACATGATCCCCTGCAATATTGTACTTTTGCAGCGAATAAGATACCTTTTTCCTTCTTATTCCGTTTACTCTAAAGTCACACAATCACAATTGGATTCATGCTCCGCAGGCCTGTTATCAAACTCAATTCATCCGCTGCGCTTCTCAATCAAATCGTAAAAAGAATTTTACGCAAGGAGGATCATTGTGTGGATGTAGGAGCGCACAGGGGGCATATGCTGAAACTATTCTCAAAATATGCTCCGGACGGAGTCCACTACGCGATCGAGCCGGTTCCCGACCTTATGCAGCAGCTGAAAAGACAATTTAAAGGAAAGGGAAACATTCGTTTTGTGGAAAAAGCGGTAGCCGATGTAAATGATCACCTGGATTTCATGTACGTGATCAATAAGCCGGCACTGAGCGGTATCATGGAAAGAGAATTGCCCCGCAGAGCCCGGAGCATCTCTATTTTGGTAGCGTGTGTGACACTGGATGATTTTCTGCCGGCCGACTACCGGATGGGGGCGTTGAAAATTGATGTATGCGGAGGTGAACAGCAGGTGCTGACGGGTGCGCGGAATCGCATTCTGCGCGACCGCCCCCGCATTTTCTTCAGACACTACCACAAGGAGTTGAGTTGCTACAACGCCCGCCCGCAGGATACCTTTGAATTGCTCAGCGGAGAACTTCGCATGCGGATTTATACCCCCCGGGATTTTATCAGCGGCAAAGGGCCTTTGACGAGCGAGCGTTTTGTATCCATTTTCCAGCGCGGTGACGACAAGTACTTCCTGGCGCTTCCCGCGGAAGAAAAATTCTGAACATTACTGATAGATCACCAATCGGCTGCTATGTCCTTGCGGCCCTGCAATCTTCAGAATATACAGGCCTTTGCTTTCTCCCGACAGGTCGAAATCCCAAGCCTCCCCGGATTTTGAGATCTTTTCTTTTTTGCTGTAGACGAGGCGTCCGTTCAGGTCATAAATGGAAATGTCAGCCGTCCCGGGTTTTTTGCTTTTCAGCAGCAGATGGAATTGTCCGTTATTGGGGTTGGGCTGAATTACAATTTCGTAATTCCCCTGCGGACCGCTTAATATACCGGAAGGTACAATGGTGACATCCCGGTAAAGGGTGTCCCGGTCGCAATAGGAATAAGTAATAAGCCGGACTTTGTATGTGCCGGCAGCGGCATACGGATGATCTATGCTTCGGGAGCTGTCTTCTGCCGAACTGCCGTCACCGAAATCCCAGTCGTGGCGGATGGCATTTTGGCTCGTGTCGGTGAAAGTGACGCTCATCTTATTGATGACAGCAGAGAAGCCCGTATTCAGGAGTGAATCAACTACGAAGTAAACCGAATCGCTGTACGAATCGCTGCAATTCTGAAGGGTGTTCACCGTCAGGGTGACCCACTGGCCCTCGGCACTGTCATTGGGCGAATAGTAGACCTCCCGGCCATACAAAGTATCGTCTCTAAAAAACCAGGTCCAGGCATTGATGCGGTTGCCCGGATCGGCATAGGACGAATCGCGGAAGAGCACCGAGTCGAGCAGGGCGCAGAAGGTGTCGGCAGCAAAGTAAGCATCGGGATTGCCGTATATCATCACGCTTTTTGTGGCCGTGTCGGCACATATTCCTCCCGGTTCAATGGCTGTCAGCTGCAGCGTATAGCTCCCTTTGTTTTGAAATGCATGGGAGGTGTTTTGCACGGTGTCGGTGCTGCCATCTCCAAAATCCCATTTCCAGCGGTAGTTTTTTCCGGCCGGCAGGGCAGCGGCTTGAAAGTTGAGTGATTCTCCTTCACACCCTGTGCTGTCACCGGCTATGGATGCCAGCACGGTGATGATGTCCAGCAAATCATCGGCTTGATCGCTGCATCCGTTGGTATCCGTTACTTTCAGCGTGATAATTAAACCTGCACCTGTTGAGGTGTAGGTATGTACAGGGTTTTGCAGGTTTGAATTGCCCCCGTCACCGAAGGTCCACTTCCAGGCGTTGATGGGGGCATCTCCCGGCACGGACTTGTCCTTAAAATGGAGCGGCAAGCCAAGGCACCAGTAGCCGGGCACTCCTATTTTCGCATCGGGCCCTCTGAGAATTCGAATCTTTTTCGTTATCTGATCTTGACACCCGCTTCTGTCTGTCACGATCAGTTGTACGTTATAGGTGCCGGCTGCCGTGAAGTCATGGGTGGGGTTTTGCTTGTTTGAAACCGGGCTGCCGTCCCCAAAGTCCCACTCCCATTTGACGATGGGAGCATCTCCGGCCAAACTTTGATCGGTGAAATCTATTGTTCCGGTGCTCGTAATCCGGTCGAAGCACACGGGGGCCGTGCTTATAAATTGTGCAATGGGCGGGTCGGCTATTGATATATTAAAAGAATCGACCAGGCTGTCAACACATCCGTTTGAATCCACTACCGTAATCGTGTAAGTCCAAGAGTCGGATTCGTCAAATATGATGCTTGTTTGCTTTGCCGTCTGGTTGATACTTTTAGTATTTCCTTTTTTGCTTTTAAATCTCCAACGATATTCGGTTACAGGACTGCTGCCTTCAGATACCAAAGCTTCAAACCTGATCGTAATATCTTTACACGGTGTACGGTCCGTTATGCTTGTATCTACCCCATCGATTTCTGGGCCTTCGCCATACTCAATTATTAGCGATGCAGAATCAACACATCCCTGATCTGTTGTTACAATAAGGGTAATCCTGGCCGTATCGTATGGCAAAAACTCTCCGATATAGCGCTTTCCTGTAGCTACGGTATCTCTGTTTCTTTTCCATATGCGCGAAACAATCTGCCCGCAGCCGTTGCTGTCCGATACGTCAAGGAAAGTCAGCGAGTCTGATTCATCCCACTTTAAACAGTAATTGGGGTCTCCGGAAGAGATGTGGGCTTTCGGGCCGGAGCATATGTAGAATGTATCGCTGATGCTGTCTGCGCAGGCAAAATCATCACTCACAATGAGCGTAACAATATACTGTCCGGTGTCAGTAAATGTTCGGGAGATTGCCGCCTTGTCGCTTCCCTGTATGATCGTTCCGTCACTGAATTTCCAGGCGTAGTAGGCGGGGCCCGGATTTCCGTAGGACGTACTGATAAAGTCGATGTTGCTGCCGGGGCAGGGGCCTCCGAGAAGAAGCATATCGGCCGTGAGATTGCAATTGCGGGGGCAGGAAGAGGAAAAATAGGGGTTGATCAGCTCGTCAGCAATCGTTTTGATATCAAAGAAAGGGTGTGCGCCCGTGTCTTCATCTATTCCGACATTGTCAAGTGTCCAGCTTTGCGATACGGTATTGACGGTTTCCGTATTTTGGCAGTTGTTGATCTCACCGGGAAGAGATAGATTTAGCCACGGAGCCTCGTCAATGAAGTAACGCCCGCTGCTGCCGTAAGTCATGATCACCCCGCCTTTCGTTTTGCTCACTCCGTTTGCCTTCCCCGTATCGTTCTTAACCAGTTTTCTTTCGGCTGTACTGATATTTGTAAAATCAGGAACAGAGATAAGAAAGGGATCGTAGATCGTCCCCGAATAGAAATTGTATTCATGACCCGAAAGAATGACCGGACAGGCGTTGTTTGTGCCTTTTGCTGTCTCCGGGCAATCGACCCTAATGCCGGTAAATTCACGGTAAAGATCAGAGGGCATACCGGCCGGGTTCAGAAAGGAGTAAAGAAAGACCAATCCCGGATTGTTGGTGATGTCCATGTACCCGAGTGTGGGGCAGTTTCCACATCCGGTAAGCAGCGAAGAGCCGGCCATCAGGAAATAACCATTCACCACGGCAAAGGAATAAAAGTCCAGATAAAAGAACGGTGAGCTATAAGCCGCCAGCAAAACAAGAGCCGGTGTGAAATTCATGAAAACCATACGAAATGAACCCTGATCATATGCGACCAGCCATAGATTGCCATTGCTTCCTATCGTGAGGCCCCTGATTTCATATCCCGGATAGCCGGAAACATAGCCCGAGCCGGTCAGTGTAAAGGCGAGTGCCTGCTGGATGATGAGTCCGTTGCTGATGTTCAGAGCCAATAACATGAGGCCGTATCCGTCATGATTGATGCTGAAGCTTCGTACAGCAAGGTATAGCGTATTTGCGTAGACCGTGCTCCAGGCCATATTTATAATGGCGTAGCTATACAACCCGGCAGAGGATGCCGAAGCGTTTCTGTTGCCGCCAAGGTCATTTAGCTTATAGGATTCAAGTACATTTCCGTCCGGATCTATTTTTACAAGGTCTCCCGACATGCTGCTGATCCAGATGGAGAAACTGCCGTTGCTCTCTTCGACTACCTGAAGGTCGGTAATTAAAAAAATATTCAACTGCAACACCCAATCAAGCGATTGGGTAGCCGGGTTGTACATGGCCACAGCCGGATATTTGTTTCCCTGTGTATCCGGTATATTGCCAAGCAACTGGGCTACCCTTCCGTCCGGGGTGTTTTGCTGCGTTATAATTTCACCTGTAGTAATGGGAGCAGCACTTAACTGATATACGAGGTCGGTTGAACTCAGTCCGATTTGTCCGTTTGAAGTGCTTTGCAATTGTATTTCGTCTGTTTGTCCGCTAATATGTACACAATGAACGATACCCAATAAGAGCAAAATAACGTTACGCGTTGCTTTCATGGTTGAGTTTTTTGATAGCATATTTAATTTATATCATGCTTTTATGACTTTTATAACAATTATTCATGATTTATTTCCTTTTAAGATTTCCAATAAATAGGTTAAAACCGTTGGGAATACTATATTTATGATTCTTGAAAGTTTCTATTTAAGATGTCTCTTTCTTTGTCGACATTGCTTTCGCGGCTCAGCAAGGAAGAGCAGCGCTATATCACTATTGCATTGCAGCAATACAAAGGGGCTTCCCGGCTTCTCTCGTGCTACCGATTACTAAAAAAAGGTGCCGGACGTAGAGAGATCATTGCATCGCTCGGTATAAATGAGCGGGATTTGTCGGTTCTGTGCAGCAAGCTCTATGTCCGTATTTTGAATATCCTCGCTGATTTCTCCAGAAACGGAAATACTTTTCTTCAACTCATGCGTCTTCGGGAACGCATTGAAGTGCTGATATCAAAAGGGCTTCTTCGTGAGGCGGAAAAGCAAACGGAAAAATTGCTTCGAAAAGCCGCCTCCCATGAGTTCTTCCTGCTGGAGCTGGAAGCCCTCCGGGTAAAGCGACTGCTGATGGCACAGCAAAACTATGCGGGATATGAAAAGCGGCAATTGACGGAGCTTATGGAAGAAATGGAAAAACAGAGCCGTTCTTTTCTGGAGCTCTCAAAGTGGCAAAGTGCCTCGTCCCTGCTTTTTATGCAATTCTACAGCGAAGGGCACCTTGACGAAGCGAGCCCGGAGTACCGGGCCTTTCTCAAATACCGGAGAAAGGAAGGGGCCTCTTTTTCCGAGGAATTTGTCGCTCACAATACACGGGGTTTTCTTTTTGGCCTCAGGGGGGAAGCCGAACGAAGCATCTCCGAACAGAAAATGGCCATCGAGGCATTGATGCAGCTGCCGGCCATTGACCATGAACGATGGTACCATCTGGTTTCTGCTTTTAACAATATCTGCGTGGCACTTTGCAACGAAGGCGACTTTCACAGGGCAAAAGAGTACCTCGAAAAACTGAGGCAGTTGCCCGGTAAAAGAAAAGGGCTGAGCTACCGGGAATTGATCTTCTGGTGGCAGCATGTGCTGGCCCTTGATTTTTACCTGATGATGGAACGTGCCGAATTTAAAAATCTGGATCACCTGCTGGATGCCCTGCGAGCGGCATTGAAACAGTATGATTTTTCGCAATGGTACCGCGCTTATTTTTATTATTCGGCTGCCTATGCCTCGCTCCTTGCGGGCCGGAACGATGATGCGCTGCACTGGGTTCTTCTCTTGCTGCAATATCCGCAAAGGGAAATTCCGGAGGAGATATACCGTTTCGGACTTTTGCTGCAGGGCCTTGTCCATTTCGAATCGGGCAATTTCGAAATTGCCGCTGTATTGCTTGAAAATCACAGGCGCAAACTGGGAAAGATGAAGAATACGTACCGTCTCGAGTCCCTTTTTACCCGCTTCCTGTTGCGGGCTGCCAGGACCGGTGACAATGAGCGCAAGGCAGCAGCCTCTGCCTGCCTGGCCGAAGTCGGAAAGTGGCTAAAGGAAGATGACGCGGAGCGCCACGTGCTCGATTATCTCGACATTGATATCTATCTTGAAGCACAGGTATCCGGAGAGCCGTTTTACCGTTTTTATCAGAAAAAGAAAAGATCGAATGCCTGAGATTGCCATTCTCTCGGATACGCACGGCCACCTTGACGAGGCCATGATCGGTCATCTTCGAAAAGCCGATGAGATATGGCATGCCGGAGATTTCGGCAGCGCAGAGCTCTCCGATCGCCTGGCTGCCCTGGCTCCGTTGCGGGGGGTTTACGGAAATATTGACGGGCAGAAGTTGCGCCTTATCCATCCTGAAATACAGATTTTCACAGTGGAGGGCCTGAAGGTGCTGATGATACACATCGGGGGCTATCCCCCGCGCTATACGCCCCGAGTAAAAGCCCTGCTGGAGAAGGAAAACCCTGACTTGTACATCTGCGGCCATTCGCACATTGTACGTGTGATGCGCGACCCGCAAAGAGGGCTTCTGCACATCAACCCGGGAGCAGCGGGAAAGGCGGGCTTTCACAAAATACGCACCATGATCACCCTGGAGATCAACGGGGGCAAAATGGAGAATCTGAAACTTATCGAACTGGGCAAAAGGGGCGCCCTCTGATGCCGGAGGGAAAATGGGAATGAGAGAAAGGGTTCCTGCAATATTTTATCTTTGGGGCTGTAAGCCATCTATCATATGAATCAGAGCAGCCATAGCCATGCGGGGGCGAAAAACGCCCCGAAACTAACCCTTGTCATACCTTGCTATAACGAGGCCGAAAGGCTGGAAAAATTATTCGGGCCATTGTCCGACTTCGTCAGGAAGTGGAAGGGGCCGCTGGAGGTGCTTATCGTGGATGACGGGAGCACGGACCAAACGGTAGAGGCCATCCGCCAGCACCCCGTATTCAGAGAACTGGAGGCAGGGGGCAGCGCAAGAATCATCAGCTACCACCCCAACAGAGGCAAAGGCTATGCTTTGAAAACCGGAGTCATGGAGGCCACGGGCGATTATATCCTCACCCTGGATGCCGACATGAGCATGAAACCCGGGCAGTTGCTGCGCTGGATGGAGATGAACGGGGGCCGCCTGCCGGAAAATGAAATATGGATTGCCTCGCGCGAACTGAAAGACTCCGCTACCGAGGGCGACCAGTCGAGACGCCTGGCCGGCAATATCTTCAACCGGATCGTTCGAATCCTCACACCCCTTGACGTGAAGGATACCCAATGCGGCTTTAAGCTCTATCCGGCCCCTGTGGCAAAACAGCTTTTCTCGCGCATGAAAGTGCACGGCTGGGCGCACGATGTGGAGTTGCTTTACAGGGCCCGCCTGGCAAACATAGCTGTGAGGGAAATGCCCATTCACTGGTTTCAGGAGCCCGGAAGCAAAGTGAGTGTCGTGCGGGATGCCTTGAAAATGCTCATGCAGGTGCTTATGGTGACGCTGCTCCTCAAATGGCAATTCTTCGTTTCCGATCCGCTTCGATCCTTATTCCGGAAGGACGACAAGCTTGGCAGCGGAGCCGGACGGGCATCTGTTTTTCGCCTCCTCTATTTCCTTTCCCTTGCCTTTCTGCTTTTCTATATGCCCTATATTTCCAAAGATTACGGCATTACCGGGGATGAGGATGTGCAGTATGTCTATGGCGAGCACCTCTACGATTATTTTGCCAGTGGCGGCAGCAACGATACGGCCCAGAACTGCTGTCCCGACCTGGGCGCCAATGCCCCGCAAAACCTGCACTTTTACGGAGGTTCCTTTGATCTGCTGGCATCTGCGGTCCATCATACCCTCGGCCTGAAAGGCGATCCCTTCCGTACCCGCCACGTGCTGAATGCCCTCTTCGGGTTTCTGGCATTGCTCTTTGCGGCCAAACTGGCCAAAATGTCCGGTGGCTACGGGGCCGGCTTTCTGGCCATTCTTTTGCTGGTGCTGACGCCCCGCTTCTTCGGGCATTCCATGAACAACCCGAAAGATATTCCCTTTGCCGCAGCCTATATTATGTCCATCTACTTCCTGCTGAAGTCGATCCGCCAGTTTCCCCGGCCGCGCATTTCTTCGCTCATCGGACTGACCCTCGGCATTGCCCTGGCCATCAGCATCCGTATCGGAGGGCTCATGCTCATCGGCTTTACCGGGCTGCTCGGCCTTTGGGAAGTCTTTGCCAACCCGCAGTTGCGCAGGCACTTTGCCCGCGACTTTAAGCATTATCTGAAGATCATCCTGGGCGTTTCGCTGCTGGGCTATATGCTCGGCATCCTCTTTTGGCCCTATGCCCACCTCGATCCCATCGGCAATCCCCTGAAGGCCCTGGGACTGATGGAACAGTTCAATGTGGGCGTGCGGGTGCTTTTCGAAGGGAATTACATCATGAGCACCGAGGTGCCCTGGTACTATGAGCCGAAGTTCATGCTCCTCACCCTGCCCCTGGCACTGATGGCAGGGCTGATTCTTCTGCCCCTGGCCTTTCTGCACAAAGCATACAATAAACGACATTTGCTGATGCTCCTCTTTACGGTGATATTTCCCCTGGGATATGCCATCTACAAGTCATCGCCCCTCTATGACGGCATGCGGCACTTTCTGTTTATCGTCCCCATTCTCGCGGTCCTCTCTGCGCTCTCGTGGAAAGCCTTGATCAACAGAATGCCCGGCCGTATCGCCAAGGGGGTCGTTGGATTGCTCCTGGCCGTGCTCCTGTTTTTGCCGCTCCGCTGGATGATCCGGTATCACCCTATGGAGGCCACTTACTTTAACGAGATATCCGGAGGCGTGGCAAAGAATTTCGGAGAATATGAGACGGATTACTGGTTCAATGCCCTCAAACCTGCCGTTGACTGGCTCGAGGAGGAAGAGCTGAAGAGCAGAAAAGATACGGTACGGATCGTACACAACGTATCCTACATTATCCGGCATATGATGAAAGAGCGGGGCATCCCGGCCATCGACCGCTGGGGGCGCTACAACAATGCGGGCAACTGGAGCAACCGGCAGAAGAACAGGCGCTGGTCGGACTGGGACTATGCGATATTTACGCCCCGTTTTCTGGATACGGAAATACTGAAAAAAGAATGGCCGCCCCACAATACAGTCTACACCGTGGATGTCGAGGGCAAAGCCATGGCGGCTGTGATCAAGCGGCCGTCAAAGAAGGACAGCGAAGGCTACGAAGCCTTGCAGGCAGGCGATTACGCGGGGGCCATTTCCGCCTTTGAAGAATATCTCAAAGCCGATCCCGATGATCCGGTGGTGCTTTACTATCTGGGCCGGGCCTGCCTGCAGGCCGGGCGCTATGATGAGGCGGCCCGCTATCTGGAACGCTCAATGGAGCTCAGGGAGATACCCATTGACGAAGAGCAGGAATTGTTGCTGGCCCGTGCCCTCTTGCAAAGCGGGCAATTGCAAAAAGGATTGGCATTCATCCGCGGGCGAATTGCGGAATACGAAAGCCGATTCAATGCCATCGGAAGGAGCGGAGTGCTGAATGAATATCAGCGCCTGATGGCAGCCTATCAGCGGGCGCAGCGCAGCGGAGCCGGTGAGGACGAACTGCGCAAGCTGTCAAATAAGCTCTCCGGGCCCTCCCGTTCGGTGCAGGAATACATCGGCCTGGCCCGCAGGCTCAATGCTTTTTATTCTTTGGGAGCCAATGCCTGGCAGGCGCAGGGAAAGGCACAGAAAGCCGAGGAGTGGAAGAAAAAAGCCGGGCAATATGCTAAATTGTTGAAGTAAGGAAATCGCGGTATTTTGCAGAGATATGCCAGCGTCCGGGTGCTTTCTGAGTATCTGTTTTTCGATGTTTTTCAGATATTTTTTCCTTATCCGGAGATAAAAATTTATACTTATTCTTATATTGCATGTGAAAATGCGGGCCTGTGATTGATAGGGAAAGCTAGCTTCGCGGATGAAAGGAATAAAATGGTAGAATAAAAATGGAATGGAAAACAGTTAATTTGAAAAATGCAAGCACCCTGATACGGCTTGCAGCGAGTTTCTTTCCGGATTTGCTTATTGTTTATCTGGCAAGCATCCCGCTGCTTGGCGGATTTTTCATTCTATCGGCTTTGGCGGGATATTACAACTACTATCTTTTCATCAGCCTCGTCTATCTCTTTCCGGCTTTCATCTGGTGGGCCTATGATGTATTTTTCCTGAGCAAATATGGCACGACTCCCGGAAAGCGCCTCTTTAAACTGGCAGTATTGAAGGAAAACGGAGCACGGCTGACCCGCGGAGAGGCCAATAAAAGATTCCTGTTGAAGTTTTTCTTCGGAATTGTTTTAGGCATCGGGTATCTGTATTTCTTGTTTAATCGCAAGGGGAATACCCTGCACAATGTCATGACAGGCAGTTATTATTATTATATCCCCGTTATTTCACTTGACTTTGCCAAAGAGGTCGAAGTTGCGCCTGCCGAAGGATGAGCTTCTAAAAGCTTATATGGAAAAGAGCCCCTTCCGGGATTTTTTTCTTTTTTAGTAATGCAGAGGCAAAGGTTGGAGACAATGCCTCCCTGTTGCTGCGGCATTTCTGCTCATCCCTTCATGGCATGGCAGAGGGCTTTGGCATCGGACAGGATATTGCGGCTGCGGGCTTCGGAGATACCGATCTCCCTGAGTACTCCGGGCTTTTCGCAGAGCTGCCGGCACAATACCAGGTCGCGGTGCAGCAATTCCTTTTTTTCGGATTTTCGCAGCGAAGTGAGGCAGGTGACCGGATAGAGGCCTGAGTAGCTGATTTGTTTTTTCAGGCTGTTTTCGGCCGGATAGTCCCAGCTCAGCAGATGCAGGCCCACGCAGCGGGCATACTGGATGGCATCTTCGCTGAAGCGGGTATTATTGACCACCCAGCCCTCGAAGCGTTTTCTGCCGCTGGCATCCTGCTCTTCCCATTTCTTTTTGATGTCCAGAAAACGCGATTGAATGTAAAGGGGGATTTTTACATTGCAGATGTTGCCGGCCTGATGATGAAACTTGCATTCGATCATACGTTGAACGCTGTTCTTTTCGGCAATCACATCAATCTCATGTGTCACGCATTGTCCTTCTGCAAGGATACCGGTTTGCACCCGGAAACCCTGATTGCGAAGCAGTTCGCCAATGAACTTTTCAAAAGGGTAGCCGGCCGGGCCCAGGGCCATGATGGACTTTTTCAGTTCATAGCGGGAAGCCATGGCGCGCGAGTGGCTTTTCAGGAGCCGGAAGGCCTTCCGGTATATCTCCCTTGTGCTGATGCCGTCATAGAGTTGGTCCTCTATTTCATCCAGAATTCGCTCCGTAAAGTCTTCCGAAGCACCCGCCTTTCGCAGGGAATCGGCCAGCTTGCTTTCGTGGTAGATTTCCCTCTCCCCGTTGGCTTTTACGATCTCAATCATCCGGTCTTTCAAGTTGCGTCTTTTATGCTTCATCTCCGACAGCGGCTTTTTTTTGTACTGCAAATTAAGGATTTTGAGAATCCGGCAGCAGAAAAGAGAGAAGACCCTGAATCCCGGCCGTTGTTCTCAGGAAAGCAGATCAATGAGCATTACGGACAGACGGGCGTTTTGTCGCATCTCCGAATGAAGGAGACTTTGCACTAACTTTGTTGCGGAATAATGCACCAACCGGTTGCAGAGCTGCGAATCGGGAGCGCGCTTGCCGGGCTGAGATGGATGGAATCAGGAATTTATGAAGGCATATTTTAAGAAATCTGCTGCACGCTGGAGAAAAGACCCCCGTTTTTCCTTCACCAAAAAGACAAAGAACTTCCGCTTGCTGCTTCATGCGCTTGTCATTGGCTTATTGGTGGGCTTGCCGGGATCGGCTTTCTTTATAACAGGGGCTTGCTCTTTTTTCTCGATTATTTCAGGGGCTCGAAGCGCATACCTTTGATGCTTACAGGTCTGCTGGCCGCATTGATCATTGCGCTTACCGGTATCTTTTATCCGCAGCTCATCGGAGGCGGCTACGATCTGATAGAGGAAGTTCTCAGTGATTCATTTTTTATCTATCAACTGTTGCTCATCTTTGCAGCACGGCTTTTTCTGTCTATTTTCAGCTATAGCACCGGTGCCCCGGGAGGCATTTTTGCTCCGATCATAACGCTGGGCCTCATTCTCGGGATGATCTTCGGCACTTTATCGGCACATTTCTATCCTGAGATCATTCAGCAACCGGGCGTCTTTGCCGTAGCCGGCATGGCGGGTATTTTTGCGGCCACCGTCAGGGCCCCGCTCACGGGCCTTGTCCTGGCGGTGGAAATGACTTCCAATTACGAGTTGATACTGCCGCTGATCATCACCACCGTCAGTGCGGCTGTATTTACAACGATGATGGGCAACCGGCCCATTTACGCATCGCTGCTCAAACGAACGATGGAGCAGGCGGGAAAATAGACGGCCTTCGGGAGATGCTTTGGTCAGAAGCTTTCCGGTTTTCGAGGTCTGGCGGCCGGGGGCTGGCGCCAAGAAATGTCGTCAAAGCACGGAATACAAAAAAGCTAAGCCTGCAATAAATTTTTTTTCGGATATTTACAACTGCAAATTCCCCTTTGCAAATTGATAAAGCCCCGGGTGCGCCCGGGGTTTTATTCGTTGTGGGAGAGGATAAAAGGGTTCTTCCGGCCGTTCATCCTTTGTGTGAGTGTGCTGCCCGGCATCCGGGGCATTGTATGCAAAGCAATTTAGTCCATCGGGTCGGAAAAGAGGAGAATAAGGGCTGCAGGCATTGCGGAGGATATTACAAGGAGCTTTGCAAGTTCAGCGGGATAAGAAGACAGGAGCAGGGAAGCGATGCTGCCTGCAAGAAGAAGGACAATAATACGAGAAGGATAAGATTTTAAAATAAATAGCGGATCGTTGAGAAAATAATTTACCATGGCCGCTGCCATGATTTGCAATAAAAGAAAGCGAAAACTCCTAAACACTTGTGGAGAAGCCTGCGCTGCGAGTTTCAATCCTTGTTCTGTTGGATGGTGCTCGGGAAGCGAACTGCACCCGGGCCGCTGCACGGCTGCTTTCCTGTTTCAATCCTTGTTCTGTTGGATGGTGCTCGGGAAGCTGTTTCAGACATCTTATTACGTA
>JALSIH010000014.1 GCA_026981615.1 Chitinophagales bacterium | reverse complement strand
GCACATGCGCAAAGCAGGCCGGGGACGCATCATCAACGTTTCATCGATGGGCGGCAAAGTGTACATGCCTCTCGGTGCCTGGTATCACGGAAGCAAGCATGCCGTGGAAGGCTGGTCGGACAGCCTGCGGGTAGAGTTGAAGCCTTTTCATATCGATGTCGTGATTGTCGAACCCGGCATCATAAGTACGGAATTCGGAGATGAGATGATCAAAACCCTCCTGAAGATATCCGGTGAAGGGCCCTATGCCCGCCTCGTCAAAGCCTTTGCCCGCGAAAGCCGCAAATCGTACCAGGAAGGCGGAGGCTCTCCGCCCGAGCTCATTGCCCGTGTCATTTCAAAGGCCGTACGCGCCCGGAGACCCCGCATCCGCTACGCAGCCGGCAAATATGCGCGGCTCATGATTTTCCTCAGAAAATGGATGGGCGCGCGCGTTTTTGATAAAATCATATTGTCGCAGTTGAAGTAAAGAGAAGAGCGGCTGCTCCTTGATTTTTGCAGATTGAAAATTCCTGCTCAGAGCTCTATTTTGGGAATGGCCGCGATAAGTTCTTGGGTATAGGCATGCTCCGGGTGTTCGTAGATTTCATCGGCTGCTCCGCATTCCACTATTTTTCCGTTCTTCATCACGGCAATGCGATCCGACATAAATCGCACGACACTCAGGTCGTGGGAAATGAATATATAGCTAAGTCCGAATTCTTCCCTCAGTTCGAGCAGGAGATTGAGCACCCGGGCCTGCACCGAGACATCCAGTGCCGACACCGACTCATCGCAAACAATAAACTCGGGATTCACGGAAAGCGCGCGGGCAATACAAACCCGCTGCCGCTGCCCGCCCGAAAACTCATGCGGATAGCGATGGTAGTGCTCCGCTTTCATTCCCACTCTTTCGAGCAGTTCGATGCAGCGTTCCTTTCTTTTTCTTTTGTCATTCACAATATGATGGACGGCCATGGGTTCGCTGATGGCCTGCCCGATGCTCATGCGGGGGTTCAGTGAGCTGTAGGGGTCCTGAAAAATAATTTGCATCCGGGTGCGCATTTTCCGCATTTCTTCTTCGGACAATTCGAAAATGTTCTTATCGCCATAGTGTACCGTGCCGGCCGTATGTGTTTGCAAGCGCAGGATGCTCCTTCCCAGGGTGGTTTTTCCGCTTCCCGACTCCCCCACCAGTCCCAGCGTTTCACCCGGAAACAGTTCAAGCGACACATCGTCCACGGCTTTCACCCATGACAGAGTTCTTCCCAGCATATTTTTTTTCCGGGGAAACCAGGTTTTCAATCCTTCCACGCGCAGCAAAGGCTCCTTCTTCATGAGTTCTTCCCGCCTTTTGCGGCTCTCTTCCCGGCTCACTTCGACCCGGCTCAGCACGGTTTTCACATTTTCAATTCCCGGTTCCTCTTTGTCTCTTTTCAAAAAATCCTCAACCGTTGGCAGGCGCCTCAGGCGCTTGTCGAGGGGCGGGCGACAAGCCAATAATCCCTGCGTATACGGATGCCGCGGATTGCTAAATATCTCTTTCACACTGCCTTCTTCCACGATCTTTCCGCGGTACATTACCAATACCCGGTCGGCAATTTCGGCCACCACTCCGAGATCGTGGGTAATAAAAATTACGGCAGCGCCTGTTTCTTTCCTGAGCCCGGCCATCAAATCCAGAATGGCCTTCTGTACGGTTACGTCCAGTGCCGTAGTGGGTTCATCGGCAATCAGAATCTTCGGTCCGGCCGCCATGGCCATGGCAATCATCACGCGCTGCTTTTGCCCGCCCGACAACTGATGGGGAAAGGCCCTGTACATTCTTTCGGGATCGGGCAACTGCACTTTTCGCAAGAGCTCAAGGGTATGTGCCCTGGCTTTCTCTCTGCTGTAGCCCAGGTGAATGCGCGTCACTTCATCTACCTGCGGGCCGCAACGGAAGACCGGATTGAGACTGCTCATGGGCTCCTGGAAGATCATGCCGAGTTCGCGCCCCCGGTACGGGCGCATTTCACGTTCGTCAAGGCGGGCCAGGTCCACGCTTTTGCCCGCTTCCGGCATAAAGCGGATCGAACCCGAGATCATCCGGCCCGTGGCCGGGAGCAGTTGCATCAGACTGAGGGCCGTCATGGACTTGCCGCTGCCGCTCTCTCCCACAATGCCCAGGGTCTCGCCTCTGCGAACTTCGAATGAAATGTCATCGATCGCGTGCAGGGGCCCGCTTTCTCCGGGAAAAAGAACGCTCAGCCCCTCCACCCGCAATAAAATCTCCGCATCTGCCATGCCTCAAAGATAATTTTTCCCTGATTTAAGCAGAACGCAAATAGAGTGCGCAGGGCTTTTTTAACTTAGCGACAAACAGATAGCAGCATGCCCCTTCTTCATATTTACAAAGCTTCGGCCGGATCGGGCAAAACCTACCGCCTCGTGCAAAACTACATTGCCTATATTTTGCAGCCCGGCCATCGCTTTGACGAGGTGCTGGCCATCACCTTTACCAACAAAGCGGCTGCGGAGATGAAAGAGCGCATCCTCAGCACGCTCAGCGAATTGTCCGCTGCCACAAGCGACAATGATTATATCCTTCAGCTTCAGGATATCTATCGCAAACGGGGCCTGCCTGTGCCCGCTGCCGCGGAAATCAGCAGCCGGGCGGGCGAACTGCTGCAGGATATTCTGCACAATTACTCCCGCTTTTCGGTAAGCACCATCGATTCCTTCTTCCAGAATTTGCTGCGATCCTTTGCCCGCGAACTCAATATCTCGGTCAACTACAATCTCGAACTGGACCGCGAGAGCCTGCTGCAGGAAGTGGTGGACCGCCTGGTCGACCTGGCGGGCAGCGAAGGCCACAAAGGGCTTACACGTTGGCTCCTCGCTTTTATGAATGACCGCATAAGTAACGAGAAGAGCTGGGACCCGTCCGCTGATTTGCTTGCTTTCAGCCAGCACCTCTTTGATGATGAATTTTTGGCCATCATGGGCGCTCACGAAGGCCCGGAAAGCCCCGAAGCTCCCTCGCAACGCCTCATGGAGAAGATCGAGAGCCTGCTGACTGCCCTGAACAAGATCATCCGCTCTTTTGAAAATCAAATGGATGAATGGGGCCGCCAGGGACTCGAATGCCTCCGGCACTTCGGGGTCGAATACAGCGATTTTTCCGGAGGCAGGCGCAGTGTGATGAATTATTTCAATAAGATCAGAAAAGAAAACGCCCGGGGAAGGGTCAAAAACTACGAAGTAAATTCTTCCCTGCAAAAAAGCCTGGACGGGGAGAAAAGCTTCATTGCCAAAAGCAGTTTATTGAAAAGCGAGTTGCAGGCCGCGCTCGAAGGCGGAGCTGAAGAAATTCTGCGAAAGGCCGCAAATCATTCGAGGCGGCATCTGACGCTTTACCGGAGTGCCCTCCTCGTCAAACGTCATCTCTTTCAATTGGGCATCCTGGGCGAGATGAGCCGCCTGCTGGCCGAAATTCGGAAAGAACGCAACCTCCTGCTGATTGACGATACCGAGCGATTGCTGCGGGGCGTCATCGAAGGCAACGACACCCCGTTTGTTTATGAGAAAACCGGAAGCCGCTACCGCTTTTTTCTGATTGACGAGTTTCAGGATACGAGCGACAAGCAGTGGAGCAACCTCTTCCCCCTTCTGGCCAATGCACTCGATGAAGGCGATGAAGTGCTTATTGTGGGCGACCGGAAACAGTCGATTTACCGCTGGCGGGGCGGCAATATGGAACTTCTCGGCCATATTGCCGAAAGCAGCCTCGGCCGATCGCTCGAAAGCAGGCAGGTGCAGATCGAGCACATAAAGGAAAATTACCGCTCGGCCCGCGCCATTGTCCTCTTCAACAATGCCCTCTTTTCGGCCGTTCGTGAAAAAAGTGCCGCCTCGTGGAATGAGCTTCCCGACTTTGCCGGGCACCTCGAAGACGCAGCGCAGAAGCTGATAAAAGAAATCAGCGGATACGTGGAATTGCAATGGATCGATTTCAAAAAAGACGAAAGCGATGAGGACAACTGGAAAGAGATGCACCTCTCCATGCTGGAAGGACGCATTGCTTCGGCCCTGAATGACGGTTACAGCTACAGCGATATCGCCATCCTCACCGAAACCAATGAGGAGGGGCGCAGGGTGGCCGATTATCTCGGCAGAAAAAAGATACCCGTCATTTCGCAGGAGTCCCTGCTCCTGAGTTCCTCCCCCGGTGTGCAGCTTCTTATCAGCGCATTGAAACATCTGTCGGACATTGACAATGAACTTTATACGAGCTCTTTATTCTACCAATACTTTAAGATGACTGCAAAGAGCCGGCTTTCCGACCCGGCTTTTCTCCGCCTTGCAAAAAACCCGGAACAATGGGCCGAATCCGCTTTTCCGCAGACCTTTCTCCGCGAAAAAGAATCCCTTTCACAGCTTCCTCTTTACGATCTTGTCAACGAACTGGTCGTCCTTTTCGAACTCCAGGCACCGGCCGATGCCTTTGTGATGCAGTTCAGCGATCTCGTTCTGGAATATTCCCTGCAAAAAAGCCAGTCATTGCAGGATTTTCTGGAGTGGTGGGAGCTGAAAGGCAAAAAAGAGGCCCTCAGCAGCAGCGAAGGACGGGATGCCATTGCCGTCATGACCGTTCACAAAGCCAAGGGTCTGCAATTTCCGGTGCTCATTCTTCCTTTCTTTCATTTTGCCTTCAGGCATAAGATAAGCCCGCTGATCTGGGTAAAAAGCCGTGAGCATGAGCCCTTCAATACCCTTCCCTACCTGCCCGTGACTTATCAGAATCCTTCGGGAAATACCCTTTTTGAGGAAGATTTTGAGAAAGAGAAGCAACTGATGCTGGCCGATCAGCTGAACAAGTGGTATGTGGCCTTTACCCGTCCGATGGAGCGTCTTTATATCCTGGCCCACCGCGACACAAAAAGTGCTTCGGCCCTTATGGAAGAGTGCATTCCTTCCGTTCTTGAGGCTCTGACGGGTCGGCTGCCCGCGCTGCCGGATGAGAGCGGCAGCCTGCTGCGGATCGGAAAGCCCGAAAAGAAAAGAAAGGAAAGCCGCCCCAAAGAGGAAGAAGGTGAACAGAGCTTCCGCATCAGGAACATCTCTCTCCAGCCTTACCGGAAACGGCCGGGCATGAAATTTCACCGGGCCGGGCCGGAAGACGGCAGCCGCAGAAGCATTCGCGAAAGCTTGGAATACGGACGCCTGGTTCACGAGCTGCTCTCGCGCCTTCACAGTGCGGCCGACATCGAAGAAAAGGCCGGGGAACTGACAGACGAAGGCTGGCTGCCGCAAAGCGGGAAAGCGGAACTGATACAGCGCATCGAAGCGCTCTTCGAAAACCCGCAGGTGAAAGCCTGGTTTGACCCCGCCACAAAAGCCGTGAGCGAGCGCGAAATCCTGCTGCCGGACGGCAAAATACTTCGCCCCGACCGTGTGATTTTCAGCGAAAAAGGAGCGGTTATCGTTGATTTTAAAACCGGAAAAATGAGGAAAGAGGATGCGGAACAGGTAAAAGAATATGCCCGTGTGCTGGAAGAAATGGGTCACAGCATCGCTGGTGTTTTCCTGCTGTATACGCAGACAGGCAAAATCGAAAAAATAAGATGAAGGGAAAAAAGACAATAGAAACACGCACGTTTCTCGACCGGATCATCACGGAAAGTGAGGCGGCAGCTGCCACGAGCGAAAGCCGGCAGCTCTTCATTTTCCCGAACCGGAGGGCCGGACTGCACTTCAAAAAGCGCCTTGCTGCACGGCTCCGCAAAGCCACCTGGGCCCCGGAGGTAATGAGCCTCTCCGATTTTTTCGGCAAAGTTAGTCCGCTGAAAACAGGCGATCACCTGCCCCTGCTTTTCGAACTCTACGAAGTTTACCGCTCCTTCAATGCCGAAGATGACGAGGGTTTCGAGGCCTTTCTCCCATGGGGACAAATGATGCTCCGCGATTTTGACGAGTGCGACCGCTTTCTTGTCGATACGAAATTGCTTTTCACCCAGATTGCGGAAGTGCAGCGCCTCGAAGAAGACTTTGGCCCGCAACTGAGCGACTACGAATCGTTTCGCAGGTTCTGGCTCACCTTTGCCGATGAGCCGCTGAGTGAGATGAAGAAGCAATTTGCCCGAATCTGGCGGCAGCTCTACCCCATCTATCGCCAGTACAAAGAGCGGCTCAGAGAAAAAAAGACGGGCTACGAAGGCATGATTTACCGCGAACTGGCCGATGAGCTGAGTTGGGTGGACGAACTGGAGTACAGCCGGGTCTTTCTATGCGGCTTCAATGCCCTCAGCCGTTCGGAAATGAAAATATTCAAAAAAATGCTGGCCAGCGGTGTGGCGCATGTCTATTGGGACAGCGACAAGTGGTACCTCGACAACCCGCGTGCCGAGGCCGGGGATTACCTGCGGGAAAACTTTCGGCAACTGCCGCGTCCCCGAGAGGAAGAGATCGGCACGGCACTGACGGATATTCGCAAAGGAATTGAGATCATCGGCAGCCCGAAATCGAGCGGACAGGCAGCCGTGGCTGCCAAGAAACTGGACGAGTGGCTGAAATCAGGAGAGGGGAACATGGACGGCACGGCTGTG
>JALSIH010000013.1 GCA_026981615.1 Chitinophagales bacterium | reverse complement strand
TGAGTGCCTGCCCGCTTGAAAAGCCGAGGCGATGGAGGATAAAAAGTTGCTGCACCAGACTGTATCCGAGGCAGGCCCGGGGCGGCAGACCGCCCGGCACCTGTATGAAGTCATAGTTCATTTCGCCGGCCCGCTCCAGCACCTTGCCGTTGGACGAAACGCAAACAATCCACGCTCCGGCCTCCTCGGCCAGTGCCAGTGCATTCAGTGTCTCTTCCGTGTTGCCCGAGTAGCTTGATACGATCAGGAGCGTGTGGGCATCCACATAAGCCGGGATAAAATATCCCTTGTTCACCTCCATGGGCAGCTTCAGCTCATCGGAAAGAAACTCGGAGGCGAGATTTCCGCCAATGCCCGACCCTCCCAGGCCCGTGACCACAATATTTCTGATCTCGCGATCGGGGTTGCGCAGCGAGGCCGCCTTTCCGATTTCCAGGGCTTCGCGAAGCTGATCGCTGAAGCCGGCTATCAATTCATCCATTCTCATCTCTTCGATTTTTTTTTGCAAAGTAAATGAAAATAGCCTTGGCAGTATACAATTTGCACACCCCTGTGCAAAGAATTAAGCAGGCAGTTGCCGCCTTTTTATATACCGTTTAGTATTTTGCGGGTAATTACCGGCATCAAAGCAGAACACAGCATGGGAAAAGCAGAAAAAACCAGACGTTATATTATTGAAAAAAGCGCTGCTCTTTTCAACAAGAAAGGATATGCAGGCACTTCGCTGAGCGACATGACACGTGCCACGGGGCTTACCAAAGGAAGTATTTACGGAAACTTTGAGAACAAAGACGAAGTGGCACTGGAAGCCTTTGATTACAATTTCGAAAAGTTCCGCTCGGGCATACGGGAAATGATGAAAGGCGAAAAGGGCAGTCTGCAAAAGCTGCTGTGCTACCCGCGCTACTATGAAGAAAACCTGGAAGACATTTTTCGGAACGGTGGCTGCCCCATACTGAATACGGGCATCGAAGCCGATGACACCCACGAAGCCCTGCATCAAAAGGCGGGTGAAGCCATCTCCAACTGGAAGAAAAGCATCGTAAGCATTATAGATGTCGGAAAATTCAAAGGGGAAATCCGCAGCGACATTGATTCGTCAGCGGCTGCCGAACTCATTATTTCGCTCATCGAAGGAGGCTTGTTTCTCAGCAAAGTATCGGGACAGCCGGGCTATTTGCGCAACAGCCTCGACCGCATCAAGCTTCTTATCCTGACAGAACTGGCACCATGAGACTCCGCTCCCTCTTCTTTTTTGTTTTTTACGCCTTCTCCGGGCATGCCTTGTTTTCCCAGGAGATGCTCATCCTCTTCCCCGACACCCTGGAAGCCGGAATCATGCGCTACGCGTCTCTCCGCAGGCAAACGGGCCTTCATGTACGCCTGAGCCCGCTGCGGAGCAGCCGGCCCGCGGGCAGCCATGATCTTCTTCAATTGATACGCGAGGCAAACGACAGCCTGGCACTCGATTATGTATTGCTGGCCGGCCCCGCGGCCGCCCTTCCGCCTTTTCGCAATGCACTGGGAAGCCTGAGCGACTACCCCTATACACTTCCGGACAGCACGGGCCCCCGCCTGGCAGTCGGGCGCCTGCCGGTCATGAACCGTGTGCAGCTTGCCCGGTATACGAAGCGGGTGGCCGGGAGGGACATGAACGCAGCCGGGAGAAAGGTGCTCATTCTGCCGGGCCGGAACGAGCACAGCCGGGCCGAAGCCTATCAGCGCAGCTTGTCTGCACGCGGGATTCCATCGGAAATCATCGGGCAGGCTGCCCCGCAAGAGCGCAGCTGCGGACTCTTTGTCTATATCGGGCAGGGCAGCAGCCGGGCCTGGCTCGATGCCGGCATAAACACGCTCACTGCCGATTCTCTTTTCCGGATATCGGCCTCCGTCATCCTTGGCATTGCCTGCTCCACTGCCGCTATTGCCGAATCACATTCACTGGCCATGAAGCTCCTTTTTGACCAGAAAGGCCCTTTGCATCTCATCGGATGCGCGGGCAACTGTCTGCTGGACGAAAGTGCCCGCATGGGGTCATTCATCATAGCGCAATGGGAAGCCGGGAAGCCCATCGGTGATATGCTGAAAGAGGCGGAACGCACCTATCTTCGCCAAGGGGGAAACGCAGAAAAGATGGAGCACACCCTGGGCGAATTCCTTCTCTGGGGCGATCCTTCGCTTGTCCCCTTCACCGAAAACAGCGGCCATGAGCAGCGGAAATAAACTCGGCCGGGAAGGAGAAGCCCTTGCCGCAGCCTGGCTCGGCAAAGAGGGATACGAAATTCTTGAACGCAACTGGCGGAGCGGCCACAGCGAGATCGACCTGATCGCCCGCAAGGAGGATGTCATCGTTTTTGTGGAAGTAAAAACCCGCAAGAATGCGGACTTCGGGTTTCCGGAAGACAGCGTGGATGCGGCCAAAGAAAAGTCTCTGGCACGCGGGGCCCGCGACTATCTGGAAAAAAATAAACTTGACAATGAGATTCGTTTTGATATTATTTCAATAATAAAAGCAGCGGGACGAGTGCCAGAGATATATCATATTCCGGATGCATTCTTCCCAAAAAACGCTTAAGGGTTTGAAGTGCGGTCTCAATCTATTTACTTTGCAGCCGAATTAACAGCTAAGCTCAATACCAGTATGTCAAAAAATCTCCTGATCGTAGAATCACCGGCCAAAGCAAAAACCATAGAGAAATTCCTGGGAAAAGATTATAAGGTGGTGTCCAGCTACGGGCACATCCGGGATCTGCCATCGGGAAAAACCGCTGTGGATGTGGAAAAAGATTTTGAACCCGAATATGTGGTGCCGGATGACAAGAAGGAACTGGTGGCACAACTGAAGAAGGAAGCCGGAAAGGCGAGTGAAGTGTGGCTTGCAACGGATGAAGACCGCGAAGGGGAAGCCATCTCATGGCATCTTTGCGAAGTGTTGGGCCTTGATCCGGAAAAGACAAAACGCATCGTCTTTCATGAAATCACGAAAAACGCCATAGAACAAGCCCTCGAAAACCCGCGCTATATTGACAAGAATTTGGTCATGGCACAGCAGGCCCGCAGAATTCTCGACCGCCTCGTGGGCTTTGAGATGTCGCCCCTGCTCTGGCGCAAGATGAGTATGAAAGGAGCCCTCTCTGCCGGCAGGGTACAGTCGGTGGCCGTCCGTCTGATTGTGGAGCGCGAGCGCGAGATCATGGATTTTCTTCCCGTCTCGTCTTTCAAAGTCAGTGCCTTGTTCCGTGTGAAAGGGAAAGACGGCAGGGAATACAAATTAAAAGCCACACTCAACCACCGCTTTGAGACCCTCGAAGAAGCGGAAGCCTTTATAAAATCATGCAAGGAAGCCGGATTCCGCATTGCCGACATCAAGGTGAAGCCGGCCAAAAAATCACCGGCTGCTCCTTTTACCACTTCGACCCTGCAACAGGAGGCCAGCCGCAAGCTGGGATACAGTGTGGCCAAGACCATGATGATCGCCCAGCGGCTCTACGAAAGCGGGAAAATCACCTATATGCGTACGGACTCGCTCAACCTTTCGCAAACGGCCATAGAAAAGGCCGCGGAAGTGATCAGCAAGGAATTCGGAGCCGACTATTCGAAGCCGCGACATTATAAAACAAAAAAGGCGGGCGCACAGGAAGCGCACGAAGCCATACGCCCCACTTTCCTCGAAAATCGCCAAATAGAGGGAAGCAACGATGAGATGCGGCTCTACGACCTGATCTGGAAACGTACCATCGCTTCGCAAATGGCCGATGCCCGGCTCGAGCGCACCACCATCACCATAGACTTAGAAAATGCCGGCCTCAATCAGCCGTTGCCTTATCATTTTGACGCCAAAGGGGAAGTCATCAAGTTTGACGGTTTTCTGAAAGTCTATTTTGAATCGAAAGATGAAGAAGTGGAAGAGGAAGACCTGAGCATCCTGCCTCCGGTGGAAAAAGGACAGGAACTGAAACGGGAAAGCATAGAAGCAAGGGAGCGCTTTACGAAGCACCCGCCACGGTATACCGAAGCCAGCCTGGTGAAGAAACTGGAAGAACTGGGCATCGGACGGCCTTCGACTTATGCTCCGACCATCAGCACCATACAAAAACGGGGTTATGTCGAAAAAGTAAGTACCGAGGGCAAAGCGCGCAAATTCTGGGTAATCAGGCTGAGCAACGGGGAGCCCGAAAAGCATCAGGAAACGGAAATCACGGGTGCCGAAAAAAACAAGCTCTTCCCTACCGATCTCGGTATGATTGTCACGGACTTTCTGAAGGAATACTTCAAAGACGTGATGGACTACAGTTTTACGGCAAGCGTTGAGAAAGAATTTGATGAAATTGCCTACGGCAAAAAGGAATGGCGCAAGATGCTGGAAGGGTTTTACAATCCCTTTCACAAAGCGGTGGAAGAGACCATGGAAAATGCCAGCCGCGTCACGGGCGAGCGGCTGCTGGGAGAAGACCCCGCCAGCGGCAAACCGGTCTATGCCAAAATGGGAAAATACGGTCCCATGATACAGATCGGCAGCACCGACTCCG
Organism: Chitinophagales bacterium; assembly: GCA_026981615.1. Classification (GTDB taxonomy): domain Bacteria; phylum Bacteroidota; class Bacteroidia; order Chitinophagales; family S012-47; genus S012-47. The sequence continues at coordinate 2,093 of JALSIH010000013.1, read as the reverse complement.
AAGAGAAGCCGAAGTTTGCCAAGATGCGCCCCGACCAGAAGATTCCGACCGTCACGCTCGAAGAAGCCATGGAGCTGTTTAAACTGCCACGCACGATCGGCACATTCGAGGACGAGGAGATTGTAGCTGCCGAAGGTCGCTTCGGTCCCTACCTGCGCCACAAAGGCAAGTTTTATTCCCTCAAAGAAATCCACCCGCTCGACATCAACCTGGAGCAGGCCATCGAGGTAATCGAAGCCAAGCGCGAGGCCGACAAGAAAAAAACCATCCGCATCTTTGAAGAAGACGACATTCAGATACTGAATGGCCGCTACGGCCCCTACATCAAGCACAAGGGCAAAAACTTCAAGATACCCAAAGACATCAATCCGGCCGAAATCACACTGGAAAAAGCCAAAGACCTGATTGAGAATGCACCCCCACCGCGCAAAAAAGGGAAAAGAACGGCCGGCCGGAAGAAGTAAGAAGGCCGCATTCTTCCTATATTTATTAAAAAGTCACGAAAATGATCTCCAGGGCCGAGTTAGAGGCATTGATATCGCTATTGGATGATCCCGACCGGGAGGTGCACCGTCATGTTTTCAACAAACTGACCTCGCTGGGAAGCCCGGTATTGCCCCGGCTCTATGAGGCCCGGGAGACAAACCGGATAGCCGGCCTTCAGAAAAAAATCGAAGAAATCATCTATGATATACAGCTGAACGATACGCTGAAAGAATTTGAAAACTGGAGCCGCAAAGAGGACACGGATATCCTTGAAGGCCTGCTGATCATTTCCAAAATAAAATATCCGGGCTACAACGAGCATTTCATTCACAATGAACTCAACCGCATCCGGAGGGCGGTATGGCTGGCCATGGGGCAGTATGTGAGCAGCATCGAGCAGATCAACATCTTCAACCATGTATTTTTCAAAGACCTCGGCTTTCGCAGCGAAGACAGTGCCCTCTCCGAACCGGAAAGCTATTTTATGAGCCGGGTGATTGAGCAGCGCAAAGGAAATCCCATCAGCATTGCCATCCTCTACCAGAGCATCGCCCTTTCCCTGCGAATCCCCGTTTACGGCATCGAATTGCCCAGTGTTTATTGCCTGGCTTATATGAAATGTGAGAAGAGCGAAGAAGAACTTCAAGCAGGGACACACGGCTCGGATGTGATCTTTTATATCAACCCGATGAACAACGGGCTCATTTTCAACAGAGAGGAGATTCGCAAATACCTTGAATCCATCGAGACCGAAGCCCTGCCCCGCTATTTTAGTCCGGTAAGTCCATTGCAGAGCATGGCCCTGCTGCTCCACACCCTGCAGAAAGTATATCTCAAGAAGGGAATGAGACAAAAATCCGAAGAACTGGCGCGCTTTGCGCAATTTCTGGATTAAAGAATTTCGAGCACACGCTCCGGAGGCCGGGCCACTACGGCTTTTCCCGTTTCTTCATTCACAACAATGGCGCGCTCCATCAGCTTCGGATGCTCAATCATGGCCTCTATCCATTCGTCCTCGCTGAGCTCTTTGCCCTTGTATTTTTCCTTAAAGATGCTCTCTTTTTTTCTCACGAGCTCTTCCGCTTTGATTCCCAGGCGCCCGATCAAGTCCCGCAGTTCTTCTTTGCTCAGGGGCTCTTTCATATAGTTGATCACCTCGTGGGGCTTTCCGCTTTCCTCCAGCAGTTTCAAAGCTGCCCGGCTCTTGCCGCATCTCGGGTTGTGATAAATTTTAATCATGGTCTGTACTCTGTTAATTTTAAAAAAAGCGCTACCCGTAAAAATAGCGCTTTGCTCTTCTTTCTTCCAAAACGTCATTCCCGCCCTCCTGATTTATCCTCCTGCCACACAGCGCTGAATTCTTACTGCGCTTCAGCCGGCACTTCCTCATTCAATGCCGCACTGCTGTCGGCTTTGATCTCTACCGGAGCGGCAGCCACATAAGACACGAGCCACGATCCGTCCGGCATTTCGATCAAATGCAAAGACTGTACTTCCCCTGCAATCACCACCATGGCCCGGGCCGTGCTGTCGCCTTCGCTCATCGACTCCAGCGTAAACTCAGCGCCCAGCGGCAGTTGTCCGGCATCGGCCATCTCTGCCAATAC
>JALSIH010000012.1 GCA_026981615.1 Chitinophagales bacterium | reverse complement strand
CCTCGGGGCCCGGTACGTAAAAGACAAGTGGCGATTCGGACTGATGGCACGCGACATCACGACCACATTCAATGCCTGGTCTTTCAACTTCAGCGATGCCGACAAAACCGTTTTTGCCCAAACCAACAACGTCATTCCCGAAAACTCCTACGAGCTGACCCTTCCGCGTCTTATTCTGGGGGCTGCCTACACCCACAATTTTACCGAAAAAATAGGTCTGAGCGGAGAACTCAACCTGGACCTCACCACGGACGGAAAACGAAATGTACTCATCAGTGCCAGGCCGGTGAGCATCGACCCTCATGCCGGCATTGAACTTCACTACAGCAATTTCCTCTTCCTGAGGGCCGGGGTGGGTTATTTGCAAAGGAAATACAGCGATGCACTCGGACGCGAACAGTTTACCGCACAGCCCAACCTCGGGGTGGGAGTCGTGATCAAAAACCTTGGAATCGATTATGCGTATACCAACATCGGAGACCCGAGTCAGGCGCTCTATTCGCATGTGGTATCGCTGCGAATCAACTTTGAGAAAAGAAAGATGTAAACCTCCATGCAGCGTATAACGAAAATTACCCTTCTGTTTTTCCTCTTTTCCGCTGCCGTGCAGGCCCAGCAACAGCCCTACGGCCATGAGTGGATTCAGTTTAACGGCAATACGCCCACACTTAAAATCAAAGTGCTCAGTACCGGCATATACCGGGTAGACTATGCCGCTTTGGAGCCCGTGCTGCAAGCGGCCTCCTATCCCATAGCACAACTCGACCCGCGTGATATCGTAATTTTTAACAAAGGCAAACAGGTACCCGTTTACATTTCGGGAGAATCCGATGGCAGCTTTGATCCGGGCGATTATATTGAGTTCTTCGGGGAGAGAAACGATGCCTGGTTTGATCGCTTTCTTTATCTCAAAGCGGAGGATCATCCCAATCCTTACTTTAGCAACTTCAGCGATACGGCCATCTATTTTCTCAGCATTCGCAGCAATGCTTCTTATCCGAAAAAGCGCCTGCAAAACACGGCCAACAATCTGAACAATCCGGGCCCGAAGAGGCAGTATTTTATCAATGAACAAGTCTTCAGCTATCATACCGAATGGACTGGCGGTCATGCAAGCAATCAGGGAGGCGTATTTATTTACAGCACGGAATACACCAACGGAGAAGGCTTTGTAGACAACAATTTCAACAAAAGCCGAATCAGTAAGACGCTGGATATTGATGGAATATTCAAAGGAGGCCCTGTCAGCAAAGCCCGCATAAAGGTCAATCTTGTGAGCTACTATAACCAGACCCACCGTATTCGAATGGATATGAACGGCAACGTGCTGCTGGACACCAGCTATTTCGGGCAAGGCATCAGGCCCTTGGAAGCAGAACTCGGGCTGGGCAAGCTCAATGCCGGAGCAGGCAACACCCTGGGGCTGCAGGCATTGGGTACCGGGTCGAGCGACCGCAATGCCATCGCTTACATTAAGGTCAGCTATCCCGGTGATTTCGATTTTAATCAAAAAAAGCTCTATCGTTTCCAACTCTACGGTCCCCGGAATAAGACGGTCTATTTTGAAGTAAAAAACTTCGATACTCAAAGCAGCATACCCATTCTCTACGACCTGAAAAACGAAGAACGGCTCATTGGCAATGTAAACGGCAACATCATCCGTTTTAACCTGCCTTTTCCCAAAGCCGATACGGCCGATTTGGTGCTCTCCTCCGAATCAAATATTCTGACACCCGCAGGCATATCCATCGCCCGTTTCCATTCTTTAAGAAAAATTGAAGAACAGGGCAATTATATTTTGATTTATCATCCCCGGCTGACGGATGACGGTTCGGGTAACAACATGGTGGAAATTTACAGCCAATACCGCGCCAGCAGCAAAGGCGGTGGCTACCAGGTAGTGGCTATTGATATCAACACCATCTATGATCAATTCGGATACGGCATCGATCGTCATCCGCAGGCCATTCGGAATTTTGTTAGATATATGCTGGATTCCTTTAAGGTTCTCCCCGAATACATCCTCCTGGCCGGCAAAGGAGTCGAGTACCAGGATGCACGGTTTAGCGATGACAGGCAAAGGCGAAGAATCAACCTTATACCGCCCTTCGGCACACCCGGTGGCGACATACCCTATACACTAAACAAGAACAATCAGCCCATGATAGCCATCGGGCGCATCTCGGTTCGAAACGGCAACAGCCTACTGACTTACTTTGAAAAACTAAAAGCACTCGAAGAAAATCAGAATAAGCTATCGGGCTATACGCTTGAGGAAAAAAACTGGACGAAAAATGTCATGCATTTTGGTGGCGGAACGGACAATGCACAACAAAGTCTTTTTAAAAGTTTTCTTGCAGGATATCAGCGAAAGATTGAAGCTCCTCAATTCGGAGGGCGCGTTTTTAAGTTTTTTAAGAGCAGCCCTGATCCGATACAGTACGTGCAGTCGCAATATCTTGACAGCGTAATAAGGAGCGGAGTCTCTCTTATTACTTTTTTCGGTCACTCTTCCGTCAACTCTTTCGATATCAATCTGGACAAGCCTGAAAACTATGACAATTTCGGAAAGACACCGGTGCTCATCTCGAACGGCTGTTTTTCGGGTCAAATCTTTTCGGGCGGTTACGGAGTGAGCGAGCGTTTTGTACTCCAGCCGGGCGGTGGCGCCATCGGATTTTTGGCTTCTACAAGCTACGGAGAACAGTTTTCCCTCAATCAATACTCGGCCAAGCTCTACGAAAATCTAAGCAAATATCGCTACAACGAAGGCTTCGGGAAAGCCATAATGCATACGGTCCGCTACATTCTGGACTCCACGAATCCGAATATTTTCAGCTATTACCTCGTATTTCAGACTACCTTTCATGGCGATCCGGCCCTGCACATCAACACCCACGAAAAGCCCGACTACGCCATCGAACCCGGCTATGTGCACTTTGAGCCGGAGCAAATTACGGTAGACCTCGATTCCTTTGCCGTGGCTGTGATCATCCATAATGTAGGCCGTGCCATCAATGACAGCCTGGTGGTGGAAGTCAGACGCACCTTCTCCGATGGGTCTTTTGACCTTCAGAGCAAAAAGGTAAAGGCGGCTTACAGCGATGATACCGTTCGCCTCTTCTTCTATACCGACCCGGTTCGCGGCATCAACCGCAATGAATTTGAAATTATTCTGGATGCCGACAATCAGATTGACGAGATGCGCGAAGACAACAACAAAACCCAAGTAGCCATTGACATACGTTCTGTGGATGCCTTTCCACTGACACCCTACCCGTACAGTATTGCCCACGGAAATATCACCTTGAAAGCCAACACGGCCGATTTTAGCAATGAAGCCCGTGAATACCGGATGGAAATTGACACCACGGCCCTTTTCAACAGTGCCGTGAAAAGCAGCACCCTTGTTAAAGCCTCGGGGGGCGTGTTTGAATGGAGCAACCCGCCCATAGATTTTCGGGATGAAGTGGTGTATTACTGGCGGGTGCGCCCCGTCATCAACGGCTCGGACAGCGGCAGCTGGAAGATGAGTTCCTTTGTCTATTCCGATCAGGATATTCACGGCTGGAATCAGTCTCATTATTATCAATTTCTTGACAACCGTTTTGAAAATGTCGAATACCGCGGAAGAAAGCTCTCCTACATTGATGACGTCAAAGAGCTGCGCATCACAAACGGTATTTACAGCAATGTAAGCTGGGAAGATGTTGCGGCTTATTTTATCAACGGAAGCCGTGTGAACCGTTTCGGATGTGCCGGCAACGGCATCTCCTTTGGCGTGATTGACCCGGCCACGGGCATTCCCTGGAAACCGGCAGATTACTCCTTCGGACAAAAAAGCTGTTATTGGACTTCTCAACGCGGAGCATTCCATTTTTCTACATACAGTATCAACGACAGGGAGCGCGTTATCCGTTTCATAGACAGCATTCCGGATGGCTATTATTTCTTTGCCATGAGTTTCCAGAAGCCCGACTTCAAGCTCTGGAAAGCCGACACACAGATTTTAGGAACCAGCATCTTCAATAAGCTTCTTGAGCAGGGTGCTTCGCCCGAACTCCTCCGTCTGGACAATCGTTCATACAAACCCGCTTTTATCTTCTTTACACGCAAGAACATGCCCGGTCAGGCATCCACGCTGATCACCCGCAATCAAGGTGAGTTGCTGGATACGACCTTTGTCATCAAAGGAAAATGGAACCAGGGCTATATCACGACAAAAGACATCGGACCCGTGGCCAATTACGGCAGCCTGAGTTGGGAGACGATGAACAACAGCGATCCGGTAGCCATCGATGAAACCCAGATGACTTTTACCGGGCTGGACCCGGCCCTCCGCACGGAAAAGCGGATTTTTACAACGGAGAAAAAAGATACAACCCTGCAAATGGTTGATGCGGCAGAATACCCCTATGCCCGGCTTCGCTATTATTTGCTTGACGACTCGTTCCGTACGGCCCTCGGCCTGCGCAGGTGGCGCATACTTTATGATCCGGTCGGGGACCTGGCCGTCAATCCCAATCGCCTTTTTTATCTCTCGGCCGACAGCATCGAGCAGGGAGAAAAATTGCAACTGCGCCTGGCCGTGGAAAATGTTTCGGAGTTTGACATGGACAGCGTCTTGATTGCCCTATGGCACATAGATTCCAAAAATCAGAAATCATTGATATGGCTCAAGCGTTTCAGGGCCTTGCCGGCCGGTGATACCCTGATCATGCAATACACCCGCACGACCCTCAGCGATGAAGGACAAAATACCCTTTTTGTAGAAGTGAACCCCGGCAATGACCAGGCAGAGCAGTATAGCTTCAACAACCGAATGAACATTTCTTACACGGTGCTCCGCGACAAGAGAAATCCCCTGCTGGATGTCACTTTTGACGGCATACGTATCATGGACAACGATATCGTTTCGTCCCGTCCCGAGATCCGTATGCTGCTGATGGACGACAACCGTTTTCTGCCATTGAACGATACGGCCCTGATTAACATCTTTTTGGTCACTCCCGAAGGCTCGCGCAGCCGGCTGGCCTTTGCACGCCCCGATGTCACTTTTATTCCGGCCGCTGACGATCCGGACGGCAGGAATGAAGCCGAAATCATCTACACGCCCGAATTTACGGTGGACGGCCGCTACGAGCTGGTTATAAGTGCCAGCGACAAAGCCGGCAACAGAGCCGGTGATATCGACTTTCGCATAGGGTTCAGAGTCATTACCGAGAACAGCATCTCCAATGTTTTCAACTATCCCAACCCCTTCAGCAGCAGCACCCGTTTTGTATTTACAATCACAGGTTCCGAGTTGCCTCAGGAACTGCGCATACAGATCATGACCATCACGGGCCGGGTGGTACGCGAAATTCGCAAAGACGAACTCGGGCCCCTGCACATCGGTACCAACATCACGGAATTTGCATGGGACGGCACGGACCGCTATGGCGACCCGCTGGCCAACGGCCTGTACCTCTACCGGATTATCAGCAAAGATGCAAATGGCAAAAGCATGAAAAACTTTGAGCTGCCTTCCAATGCCGACCGCTTCTTCAAAAATGGAATAGGCAAGCTCTATCTTGCCCGCTAAAGCCAAACGACCTTGCACTTTTTCCGTAATTTTCGGCTGATAATTTTACAAAATGAATCAGCTGCGGAAAACCCAAAAACAATTTAAAATATTCATGCTTTTTCCGGCCCTCCTGTGGATGGGGCTTATCCTTCTGGATTATCAGCTGCGGGTGGATTGGTTTTCGAAAGCCCTGCAGCACTTTCATCACAGCGGACTGCTGGCGGCTCTGGCTTTCTGCTTTGCCCTTTTCCTCATCTACAGCGGCAAGCTGAAAGGAAGCGGAAAGCTCACGCTGCATCGCATCACGGGCTGGAAAGTTCTGATGCTCTGGCTGACGACTGCCGTGATTTTCTTTGCCGCAGTCAATCTGCAGGGCGAATACCTCGCAGCGCCTCTGCAAGGCATCCTTTTCTTTGCCGGACACAGCATGCTCCTCTTCCTTGCCCTTCTTTTTCTGCTCATCGCAGCTGCCGCCTGCGGCCTGCTTTTGCTTCGCTTCTTAAAAGTTCGGCCTTCGGACGGCAGCCGTGGCCTGATAGCCGTGGCACTGGGTTTTGCCCTCACGGGCCTCGTTTATTTTGCTTTGGCCGCTGCCGGTTTTTTTCACTTTCTCCCCCTGCTGTTCCTGCTCTTTTTGCCCCTTCCCTTTGCCGGCAAAGAACTCCTTGCTATCCTGAAAAAAACATTTTTGACCCCGATGGAAGCGCAAAGCATCTCCTGGCCGGCTCTCATGGCCCTGGCTCTGCTTCTCCTGCTCACGGCAGCCAATTTCACTTCCATGATTCGCCCGCTTCCCATCGGTTTTGACGCCTCCAACCTTTATCTGAACATTCCCCACCTGCTGAGCGAGAAAGGCGCCCTTCTGCGGGGCGGACAGGCGTACAACTGGAGCCTGATCATGGCGGGCGGATTTACCTTGTTCGGAAGCACTCCGCTGGCCCTGCTTTTGTCCATGATGCCCGGGGTCCTCAGCATCTTTGTCTTGATCCGCCTCATGCGTCTGTCCGGTGCCGGACGCAGTACCTCGCTCCTCGCTGCTGCCGTCTTGTATTCGTTGCCGGTAATGATGTGGCAAAGCACACA
>JALSIH010000011.1 GCA_026981615.1 Chitinophagales bacterium | reverse complement strand
CGTTCCCTTCAAGCTTTCCGCCTTTTATCCCTATCCCGAGTCCTCTCCTCTTCCTGCCGAATTTTACATCTCATCGGCCATTGCGCTTATTATTCTTGCTCTTACGGCATGGTCCATGAAAAAAACGAGGGTGCCGGCCTTCGCGGTGGGTTTTTATGCCGTCAATCTTGCACTGGTTCTTCAATTTGTTACGGTGGGTAGCGCTATTCTGGCCGATCGCTATACCTACGTACCCTACATTGGCATAGCCCTCCTGATCGGATATGCCTATCATGAGATAAGGCAAAGCCGGCAGTCTTCTTTAAGAAAATATGCCCCATCCCTGCTTATCGTAATCATTTCGGGTGCACTGATTCTTTCTTTGCTGGCCAGGCAGCGTGTGCAGGTCTGGAAAAACTCCGAAACCCTTTTTACGAACGTCATTAAAAACTATCCCCGGTCGGCTGTGGCCTATCAAAACCGGGGGCACTATTACCGGACACAAAGCGGCCGGACAAAAGATCCGGCTAAAAAGGCCGCCCTTTTGAAAAAAGCACTTCTGGATTACAATACAGGCCTGCGTGTTGACCCCGACAATGCCGTGCTGTATTCAAACCGGGGGAAAGTGTGGTTTGACCGAAAGGAATTTCAAAAAGCCCTGGAAGATTACAACCGCTCGCTGGCCCTAAAAAGCGATGACCCTCAGACCCTGAGCAATCGAGGTGCGGCCAAAGGCATGCTTGGTGATTTGGAAGGCGCACTGCAGGATTTCAACCGGGCCATTGAGCTGGACCCGGATAATCCGAACGGCTATTTCAACCGGGGCATACTCTACGGACAACTTGGGGAATCGGAAAAGGCCATTGCCGACTACCGCAAATACCTCTCCTACAAACCCGGAAATGCAGGCATGCACAACAGCATCGGGGTCGAATTGCAAAAGCTCGGCAGAAATGCCGAAGCGCTGAAGGAGTTTGACACGGCCATACGTCTGAATCCCAAGGAAGCCGCATTTTATATCAACAAGTCGGTATCCCATTTTAAATTGGGACAAATCAACGAAGCCCGAAAAAGCGCCCGGCAGGCACAACGTTTGGGAGCAAAGCTGAATTCTTCTTATCTCAAACAAATCGGAATCCAATGAATGTAGGACTCTTCTTCGGTTCCTTCAATCCCATCCACATCGGGCATCTGATCATCGGCAATTATGTAGCCGAAGAGATGCCCCTTGACCAGGTTTGGTATGTCGTCTCTCCGCAAAGTCCTTTTAAGAAAAAAAACCGGCTGCTGAATGAATACGATCGCCTGCGCATGGTCGAACTGGCCACCGAAGACAATTATAAATTGCAGGCTTCCAATGTCGAATTCAAGATGCCCAAACCTTCTTACACGATAGATACCCTGGCACACCTCAGCGACCTCTTTCCTTCTTATCACTTTACACTGCTCATGGGCTCCGACAATCTGAAGTCTCTTCACAAATGGAAGAATTACGAGCTTATTCTAAGAGATTACAAAATTGTGGTTTACAAGCGATCGGGCAGCGAGGATCATCCGCTTTTCAAAAATCCTTCGGTCAGCATTTTGGATAAAACGCCCTTGCTCAACATCTCATCCACATTCATCAGACGTATGATAAAAGATGGAAAATCAATCAGATATATCGTGCCTGCCCCGGTCGAAAAATACATTGATGAATTGGGATTGTATAAATGATATTGCTTTCCACATCACCCGAAGAGCTGCCGGTACATACGCAAAATTCCCTGCCCGTCAAAATGGAAAGTGTATACAGTGTGTCTTCCGCTGTGTGGAGAAGATGGGGAAAATAGCCGCTTTTATCCCCAATTCGAAAAAGCCTTTTTCACAAGCTTTCATATCCAAATGTGATTAAGGAGTTATGCTCTTTTTTTAACTCCTTTTCCACGCACTCTCCACTCAAAATACGCTCCCGAAGACCGAAAAGTTATCCTGTCGAAAGACTATGAACCGGCTGTGAATAAAAGTGCTAATGCCTGAAAATCAATAATTGATTTTTTTCTATCTGAGTGGATATCTCTGCCAAAAATATGGAAATCCGCGAATTCAAGTTTCTGATGAAAATATTTTCTACAAGTTAACGGCCTTAATAATGACGAATATTTTATTTAAAATTTAAATCATAATTAAGAAAGCATGTGGATTAAGTTGAAATCATGAAAAAACAGCATCCAGATTTTTTAATTCCTTTTTGATATACTTGCTGTGATCATAAAACACCGCTGCGAAAAACCGAAGGAATGGAGAGGGAAAAGAGAAGCGGTCCTCTATTTGCAGGAAGCTTAGCCGATCCTGAGAAAAGACCCGGTATTTTCGTTTAAATTGAAAAGGCCCCTTTTGGATGGTGGTGCAATCAAATTCCAGGGAATCCTGTATTTTTTTTCCTCTGAAAACGAGGGCATCATTTTTTCCGTAGTACTCTTTCCACTCCGGAATCTGTGAATCCAGCCACTCAATTTTTTGCAGAGAATTTCTCCATTTGGGTTCATTGTTTACATCCGAAATGAATTGATATAGAGCTCGCTCAGGAACAAAATAGGAATTGCTCATGGCCAGAGTGACATCGCGCGGATAGATACGGCCGAGCAGATCGATGCTTACAACAAGCAGGAAGGCCAAAAAGAGAAGTGAGAGAAAAGTTTTTATAAAAAAGAAGTACTCCATATACCCGGTAAGATACAGCCGCGAAGGAGTTTTGACGAGAAAGAGTTCTCCACAAATACTGGGCAAAAAGAATGTAAATAGCAGATATACAGATAGTTAATTTTTTTAGGGGATTTTCTTTTTTCTGCTCACAATATTCAGTTCCGAATTCGAAATGTCTTCATAGCTTCCTTTCAGTGTTCGGGTAAGTGTGATACCGTAGCGATTGAGATAGGAAGCAATGCTCAATGAGGTACTGTAGTGATCGGATAGAATATAGTATTTTTCGCTGGCCTGTAGTTCGGCTGCAAGGATAGGCAGATATTCCGGGGCATAGTTGGATGCGGATTCGATGTGGGAAGCATCAAAATCTTTTCGCTTTCGAAAGTCCATAAGATGTATTGCTTTGTCGTGCTTGAGATCGAGAATGAACTCATCTGCTTCAATTGTGATAATCATTCCTCTTTCTTTGCCGGCTCTTAACCAGGCATCCATGCCGTATTCCAAAACACCTTCAATATTGTCCAGCGCAGGCAATTCTTTCGCATGAGCGGGCAAAACGGCCAGCCATTTTTTTATGGGAAAGACGATTTCTCTGAGAAAGATTTCAAAGTTTTCGTCCCGGGGATCAATAAAAAAGCTGCCCGGAATAAATCCTCTTTCAAACTCCTCGATAGATCGCAGGTCAAGCACTTCATATCCTTCTTTCATCCTGGCCTCAAATTCACGGACTCCGTATTTTTTCATCTTCTTACTTTTAAAAACAAAAGGCCGGCACGATGCCAGCCTCTTGAAATTTTACGCGGATAAATATTAAGCTTCCAGCATTTCATCTACCAGTTCGGTTATTTTGGCAATGCGCCTTTTATCCAGTGAGTAGTAGATAAATTTTCCTTCGCGCTCTGTTTTCACAATACCGGCCTTCCTCAGGATGGCAAGATGCTGAGAGGCTACCGATTGCTCAAGCCTGAGCTTTACGTAAATTTCGGTGACCGTGAGCTTGCCATTGCTTTCCAGCAATTTAATTACGGATTGTCTTAGCTTGTGATTAATTGCCCGAAGGATCATTGCGGCCTTTTTGGTGGCGGCAAAGTCAAGCTTAATGTCTGAAGTTACATCCTGATCCTTCGAGAGTATCAGGACATCCTCATTAATTGCATTATTCCCCTTCATAAATGATTGTTTAATAAATGATTAATTAATAGTTGGCATTTTTTTACCATGCTTAACGTAAACGTGCTTCAAATATAATGGTTCGTAATAGATTAAATTTTTGTAATCTTTACTTTTAAATTTAATAAAAGATAACATATTCATATTTAAAGCAGAGATTCTGACTATTTTATCTGCCGCTATATTCCCGAATTTATTGCGTACAAACAATTTCTCTTCTGCCGCTGCATTTCTAACGGCATTTTTCCAGGCAAAATTCTTTTCTTCTATGTCATCTACATTGACCGGACGTGGTGCCATCACTTCTTTCAGTTCGCTATCATAGACGGCCAGATATATTTCGTCTTTTCGGCTGTCGCCAATGCAAACAAAGTGATCCCTTTCGGGGTATTTCTTTTTCAGGGCATAAGCAAGAGACTGAAGAGTGGATATTGCTATCAGTGGAATATGCAGGGCATTACATATTCCTTTGGCTGTACTGCTCCCTATGCGCAAGCCGGTGTAAGACCCCGGACCATCGCTGACGGCTACTGCATCAAGTTCCGTTATTTTTTTTCCGGCCTCTTTCAATACCCCATCAATGGACGGTACAAGAACGCTCGAATGACTGTGGTCAACGACACTTTCCCGGAATGAAAGCGTTAGTCCTCTTTCGGCCAGAGAAACAGAACACAGCTTACCGGAGCTCTCTATATTCAGAATCAGCGCCATTTAAAAATGAACTTTCACGTTCAGGGTGTCGGAGTTTCGAATCAGCATCACATCTGTACTGTCTCCTGCTTTAAAGTATCCGAGGGCTTTCATATAAGCCATCATATCCGAAACGGTGACGGGTCCCATTTTAATAATCACATCACCGGCCTGAATTCCGGCTTTTTCGGCTGCTTTGCCTTCTCGTATCCCGTCAATTTTCATTCCTCCGCTGCCGTAGGTGTAGTCGGGTATCACACCGAGCGTAACGGTAAATTTAGGAGCTCCCTCGCTGCTTCCTCCCGATGTTTTTGTGAAAGTCAGTTTATCCCTGCCATTCAGTTCCGAAATGACCCGGACAATGTAGTGGTAGATTTTCATCATACCGTCATAGTTGATTTTGTACTCATCATCGCCGGGCTTGTGATAGTCTTCGTGGGTTCCGCTAAAGAAGTGAAGTACCGGAACATCTTTGAGATAGAAAGAGGAATGATCCGAAGGGCCAAAGCCGGACAAGCTGCATTTGGTACGGAGGTTATCTACCGGAAGGGAATCGAGCTCCGAAAAATCCGGTGCCGTTCCGGTGCCGTTGATAATCAGAATCTCGTTGCTGTCAAGGCGACCCACCATGTCCAGATTAATCATGTAATTGATTTTTTCCATAGGGACAGGAGAGTGGTCCACAAACCACTTTGAACCGTAAAGGCCGAGTTCTTCGCCCGAAAATGCAATGAACATATAATTGTTCGCATCAAGGTTTTTATTGTTTTTGAGCATGCGGGCCAGTTCGATAACCGTGGCTACCCCGCTGGCATTGTCATCGGCTCCGTTGTGAATGGCACTGTCATTGGCTGCGTGCAGCGAACCCTTCCAGCCGTGGCCCAAATGATCGTAGTGTGCTCCGATTACTACCGTGTAGGGCTTGTTGTTGTCGATAAAAGCGACCACATTGTGTCCGGTGCGATGAACGGGATTGATGGTAACCGTCAGAGAAATCTGTTTGCCTTCGAGCTCATTCCGAAGTTGCCCGTTTTTCAGAAAAAGGATCGGGATTCCGAGAGAGGGGGTCTTTGTATTGAGGTCGTTGCCGGGGTCTTCGGCCATGGGCAGGGTGTTGACAAAGAGAATGGCACTTGCCCCGTGCTTTTTGGCGGTCTCGATTCGAACCGGAAGATCGTTGTATTCCACATATTTTGAGTGGGGATGTACGCCATCGGGAGAAGATACTTCCATAATGAAAATCTTTCCCTGCAAATTTTCTTTGCCTTCATAGTCGTTGTATGCAAGGTCGGGCGCCTCAATTCCGTATTTTACATATACAGCTTCGGCTTCCACGGTCCCGTTGGAAGAGTACGCCAGCGGATAATAATCCGTATTGAGTTTATAAATATTGTCTCCGTAAGCCAGACGCGTGTCTTGTCCTATTTCTTTTTTCAGAACAAAATCAAAAGCCTGTTCGTAGCTATCCTGACCCGGGGCTGTAGCCAATCCCATGTCTTTAAACTCTTTTTCAATATAGGCCCGGGCCAGTGCGGCTCCCTTGCTTCCCGTAAAGCGACCTTCCAGTTGATCGCTGGCCAGATAGCTGATGTGTTTCTTCAACTTTTCCTTCAGATGCGGCTCTCCCGGTCTGTCAGTAAAACCCAAAAAGACAAAAGTGAGGAGCAAAACGGATGTAATAATGCTTTTCATAAAAAATCAATTAATAATTTGCTGATGACAACTATAGTAAACACGGCAAACAACACTTTTAGTGCCAGTGCCGGCAATTTATGAGAAACTTTGACTCCGATGGGAGTACCGATGAGCACACCTGCCACCACGGGCAAGACCATGGGAAGAACAATGGCTCCCGAGGTAAAAGGGAATTCATATTGAGGGTAGGAGGTGAAAAAAAGATTGAACAAAGAATAACCCAGGGCGACAACCGCTATTATACCCAGGGATACCGAAACGGTCTTTTTCATTGGAATACGAAAAAAACCATTCAGAATCGGAATGAGTATAAAGCCCCCGCCCAGGCCCGAAAGAGCCGATGCGACACCGCTGATAAGTCCGGTTATAATCATTTTCCAGGTGCTCAGTTTTTCCGGATCCGTTTTTCCTTCTTTTTGCTTTTGAGCAAACATTCTGAATAGCAGCGGAATCATGAGCAGGGTAAAAAAAATGGCAAAATCATGGGTCGAGTATATATGCATACCAGTCAGTATTTCTTTGATTCCG
>JALSIH010000010.1 GCA_026981615.1 Chitinophagales bacterium | reverse complement strand
CCCTCGCGGGCCAGGTGCTTGCGCAGTTGGGCGGGGTCGGGCAGGGGCGACAATGAGCCGTCCCTCCGGTAGCCGCAGCTTTCCATGACTTCCCCGTGATAGCGCCAGAAAATGCGCTCTATGTGTTTCGGCATTTCTTCTTTCCATCCAGCGCTTTTCCCTTTTCTGAAGAATTCGGCATTGCGCCCGCTGTCCTGCACGCGCCCGTATTTCGGCCGGCCGCTTTTCTGCTTTTCAAAATCGGGCATGCGATCGATGCGGGGAGGCGGCAGGCGGAGAATGCTTCTGAGTTTTTCCACCTCTCCGAGGGGATCGCGCACCAGGTCTTCGAAACGAAGGATGATGTCTGCCCTTTGAATCCAGCGGCTGACATTTCCGGCCCAACCACCGAAATGGCTCTCCCCGTCAGCCAGAATGGCTTCGAGCATGTTGAAGTGCAGCCGCGAGCGGGGCTCGTAAAAATGCTTCCGGTGCCAGGCCTCCGATACAATGGCATCTCGCCCGTCACGAAGAATATAAACAGCCGGCCGGGAGGAGAGGCGGGGGTCCAGGTTTTCGGGCAGTTCGTGTGTCTTTACCACTTCATAGCGGAAGTAATCGGGCGGAAGCGGCTTTTCGGCTATGCAATGAAAAACACTGCTTTCCACGCCATAGACCTCGTAGAGGATGTTTCTCACAAAGGTGTTTCCCGAGCGCGGATAGGATGCCAGCCAGATCATGCTATCAAAAATATAAAAAGATGAGCCGGAAGCGCTTGCCCGGGGCCATCAAAGGCAGAGAGCCGCCCTTCTTATTTGTAAAGCGATGATAATCAGAGCATGATTTCCACATTTATTTTTCAGGATGTGGATTTTTTGTTGAAAACTTTTAGTGGTCTAAGGTGGGATAAAGTGGGAAAAAGTGGAATAAATGCATACATTTGAATACGTTTTTGTGCTAAATAGTATGTCAGGATTATTAGGAGAATATCAGGTTAAGTTGGATGCCAAGGGTCGGGTGAAGCTGCCTTCCGGTCTGAAAAAGCAGTTGAGCCCGGCCGACAACGGACGATTCGTCATTAACCGCGGTTTTGAAAAATGCCTGGTGCTTTACCCTTTCGCTGAGTGGGAAAAAGTAAGTGCCCGGGTCAACAAGCTCAACCGCTTCGTGAAAAAGAATCGCGAGTTCATCCGTTACTTCTTCCGGGGAGCTACCGAGCTTGTGCTCGACAGCAGCGACCGCCTGAATATTCCCAATCATCTGCTCAGCTATGCCGGTGTCGGTAAAGAGCTGTTGCTGGCGGCCAACAACAATCTCATTGAGATATGGAACAAGGATCAATACGACCGCCTGATGCAGATCGACTCGGATGACTTTGCAGACCTGGCCGAAGAAGTGATGGGAGAAGATCCGTCTCAAACTCCGGAGTCATGAGCAGCTATCATGAGCCGGTGATGCCGGACGAAGTGCTGGAAGGGCTCCGGATCAGTCCGGACGGAATTTATGTGGATGCCACCTTTGGCGGTGGCGGGCATGCCCGCCTCATTATGGAGCAGCTGGGTCCGGCAGGCCGCCTGATCGCATTTGACCAGGATGCCGATGCAAGGCAAAATACGATAGCAGACAAAAGGTTTGAACTGGTGACTCAAAACTTTCGCCATCTGAAGCGATTTCTGCGCTGGCACCGGGCGCTGCCCGCAGACGGCATTCTTGCCGATCTGGGCATTTCTTCTTATCAAATTGACACGCCCGAAAGGGGTTTTTCCATACGCTACGATGCGCCTCTCGATATGCGAATGAACGAAAAGGGCTCCGTGACGGCTGCCGATATCGTGAATACCCGCAGTGCAGAGGAATTGCAATTGATATTTCAGGAATTCGGAGAAGTGAGCAATGCACGCACCCTGGCCCGGGCCATCGTCACGGCCCGTCAGGTGGACCCGATTCTCAGTACCGCTCGCCTGCTCGAAGTGGTGGCACCTTTTGTAAAAGGCCGCGAAAAGAAATACCTGGCGCAGGTTTTTCAGGCCTTGCGCATAGCCGTAAACGATGAAATTCAGGCGCTGAAAGAATTTTTGGAGCAGACGGCCGGGGTCTTGAAACCGGGCGGACGCCTCGTGGTCATTTCCTACCACTCGCTCGAAGACCGCCTCGTCAAGAATTTCATTCGAAAAGGGGGCTTCGGCCGGGAAGCGGTCAAGGATTTTTACGGCAACCCCATCCGCCCCCTCCGTGAGCTGAACAAAAAGCCCCTCTTGCCCGGGGCGGATGAAATCGAAAGAAACCCGCGGTCGAGAAGTGCCAGGATGAGAATAGCTGAAAAAACGGTGAAGGATGCATAATAAAGAGAAAAAAACGAAAGGATTCGGATTGAAAGACCTTTTTCAATACGACCGGATTGTGCGCAATATCCCCATGCTCCTGCTCCTTATGTTTCTGGCGCTCCTCTATATCTGGAACCGCAATGCCGCTTATCGCGAGATGATCGAGGTCGAAAAAACACAAAAAGAGCTCAAAGAACTCAACTGGCAATTCATTTCGCTGAAAAAGGAACTCAACAATAAAAGCATGCAAACCCATGTGGCCCGGAGTGTGGAAGCGCTGGGTATTGAAAACCGGGCCGAACCACCTTTTAAAATCAGGAAAAAGTAGGTGCAAATCAGGAAAGAAATATTGCTTCGTATCTACATCACGTTTTTCGTGTTGTCGCTCTTTGGCGCGGCCATTCTCTTTCAGGCATTCCGTATTCAGGTGATTGAAGGCGATCGCTGGAAAGCCATGGCCGACAGCCTAACGACCTCTTTCCGGACGGTGCCTGCCGACCGGGGCAATATCTTTTCTTCGGACGGGCGCCTGCTGGCTACTTCCCTGCCTTTCTTCGACATTCGCATGGATGCACTCACGCCTGCCATTGACGATGAGTTGTTTTTCTCCAAAGTGGACAGCCTGGCCCTGCTGATGGCCCGAAAATTTGGCGATAAAGACCGCTTATATTACAAAAACAAACTGCTGAAGGCCCGCAAGGAAGGCAACCGCTATCTGCTGCTGAAGCGAAATGTCTCGTATCCCGATTTGCAGGAGATTAAGACGTGGCCGCTCTTTCGCAGAGGGCGCTACCGCGGGGGCCTCATTGTGATTCATAAAAACAAGCGGGTTCTTCCCTTTGGTTTGCTGGCCAACCGGAGCATCGGCTATGTTCGCCATACGGCCGGGGCCTCATCGGTAGGGCTCGAAGCCGCATTCAACGAATATCTGCAGGGCCGCGAAGGAAAGCAACTCATGCGAAAAGTGGCCGGGGGATCGTGGGTGCCCATCAGCAACGAAAATGAAATCGAACCGCAAAACGGCAAGGACATTATCACGGGCATTGATGTGAATATGCAGGACATTGCCGAAGATGCGCTCCACCGTGCGCTTATTAAGCATGATGCCGACCACGGCTGTGTCATTCTCATGGAAGTGGAAACAGGCGAGATAAAAGCCATTGCCAATCTGGGACGAAGAGGCGAGGGAATTTACTGGGAAGATTACAACTACGCCATCGGAGAAGCCAAAGAGCCGGGTTCTACCTTTAAGCTGGCCACCGTCATGGCACTTATGGAAGACGGATTTATCGACCTTGACGACAGTGTCGATATCGGCTACGGCACCACGGTATTCTTCGACCGCGTCATGCGCGATGCAGAGCCTCACAAACAGGGAAAAGTCACCGTGCGCTATGCATTTGAGGTTTCGTCCAATGTGGGCATTTCCAAGCTTGCACAATTGTACTACGGTGATCAACCCGGGAAATATATCGGTCGGCTGAAGCAATTCCACCTGGATCAAAAAACCGGGATTGAGTTGGCCGGGGAGGCCAGGCCTTTTATCCGTCAGCCCGGTGACAAGGGCTTCAGCCTGGTCTCCGTTCCCTGGATGTCGGTGGGCTACGAGGTGATGCTCTCGCCCCTTCAGATGCTGACCTTCTACAATGCCGTGGCCAACAACGGTAAGATGATGAAGCCTTACCTGGTCAAAAGCATTGCCGAGTACGGAAAAATTGTGAAATCTTTCAGGCCGAAGGTCATCGACCCATCGATAGCCGGCAAAAAAACGATACGTAAGGCACGTGAACTCCTCGAGGGCGTGGTCGAACACGGCACCGCCAGACGGGTGAAGTCAAGCTATTTCAAAATTGCCGGAAAGACGGGCACGGCTCAGATAGCACAGGGCCGCAGCGGATATTCAAAGGTATATCAGGCCAGTTTTGCAGGCTATTTCCCGGCCGGGCATCCGCGCTATTCCTGTATTGTGGTTATCAACGGGCCCTCAAAAGGAATCTACTACGGGGGCAGCGTGGCCGGACCGGTCTTTAAGGAACTGGCCGAGAAAGTACATGCCCTTACCCTCGAAAAGGAGGAGAGCATAAGCGAAAATGAGACCTGGATCAATGCAGCGACTTATTCGCCCAAAGGCTTTCAGGAAGATTTTATTGCGGTCTATGACAAGATTAATATGTATTACGAGCCGGTGGACGGGGAGATATGGGTGGATGCTACGCTGAAAAAAGACAGCATCCTATTTCAGAGCGAGGACGTGCGTGCCGGTGTCGTTCCCGATGTGCGGGGCATGGGCCTTCGCGATGCACTCTACCTCTTGGAAAACAGGGGGTTGCAGGTCGACTTCGAGGGGCAGGGAAAGGTAGTCTGGCAGTCGGTAAGGGCCGGCACGCCACTCGGCCCCGGGGGCTATTCTTCCATCAAACTGAAATTAAACTGATGGCATTGCTGCAGGATATATTATACAATGTGCCTTTGCTTGAGGTCTCCGGAACTACCGCCAGGGAAATTACGTCTCTCTCTCTCGACTCCCGGGCCGTAGAAGAAGGGGGGCTTTTTGCAGCCATTCGGGGCACACAGAGCGATGGCCATCTGTATATGGAAGAGTCCATCGGGCGGGGTGCCTCTGCCGTGCTCTGCGAGCATTGGCCCGAAGAACGCCATGAAGAGGTCACCTACCTCCGTGTCAGAGACAGTGCCGCTGCCCTGGGCATCATTGCCTCCAACTTCTACGGCAATCCCAGCGGCCGGCTGAGCCTGATTGCCGTGACCGGCACCAACGGGAAAACCACGGTAGCCACATTGCTCTATCAGCTTTTCGAGCGCCTCGGATACAAGTCCGGTTTGCTGGGTACCGTTGAAAACCGCATTCACACGCAGGTGCTGGAGGCAAGGCTTACCACACCGGACGTAATTGAACTCAACCGATTGCTGGCCCGCATGGTAGCCGAAGGGTGCAGTTATGCATTTATGGAGGCCAGCAGCATTGCCATCGAACAGAAACGCATGGCCGGATTGCAGCTCAAGGGAGCCCTCTTTACCAATATCACCCACGATCACCTCGACTATCACGGAAGTTTTGATGCCTACATAAAAAGCAAGAAGCAGCTCTTCGACTCGCTGCCTTCTTCGGCTTTTGCCCTGATTAATAAGGATGATAAACGGGCCTCCGTGATGGTTCAGAACTGCCATGCAAGGGTGTGGACCTATGGACTGAAGAGCCAGGCCGACTTCCGCGGACGGGTGTTGGAAAACGATTTCAGCGGATTGCAGATGATCCTCGACAAGGAGGAATTTCACGCTCCTCTGATCGGGTATTTCAACGCTTACAATCTGCTGGCAGCTTATGCCACGGCCATCCTGCTGGGTGCCGGAAAAACGGAAACCCTGGCAGCACTCAGCATGCTCAAGGCGGCAGCGGGGCGTTTCGAGGTGCTACGCTCTGCCAATGGCATCATTGCGATTATCGATTATGCACATACCCCCGATGCGCTCAAAAATGTTTTGCAGACCATCAACAGCATACGCAGCGGCAACGAAGAACTGATAAGCGTACTGGGTGCGGGTGGCAACCGCGACCGCGGGAAAAGGCCCGTGATGGCCGAAGTGGCTGCCAGATTGAGCAACAAGGTCATCCTCACATCCGACAATCCCCGCGATGAGGACCCGGGGGCCATCATCAAAGACATGCTCCGGGGTGTCTTGCCGCCTTACAATGCCCGGGTAATAAGTATCAAAGATCGAAGGGAAGCCATACGAACGGCTGTTATGATGGCCCGGCCGGGCGATATCGTACTGGTGGCCGGAAAAGGACATGAAAATTATCAGGAAATAGGCGGAAAGCGATTTCCTTTTGACGATAAAGTGGAAGTAATGCAATCATTCAAACAACTTGGGAACTAATGCTTTACGATCTCTTCAATTACCTCGACCGCGCTTTTGATCTGCCGGGAGCACAGCTCTTCCGCTTTATCTCTTTTCGTGCCGCCATGGCCATCCTTCTCTCCCTCGTCATCACCATGGTACTCGGCAAGCGCATTATTGCCTTTTTGCGAAAAAAACAAGTCGGTGAATCGATTCGCGACCTCGGCCTCGAAGGGCAGAACGAAAAAGCCGGCACACCGACCATGGGCGGACTCATCATCCTGGCGGCCGTGATTGTTCCGATCCTGCTTTTTGCCCGCCTCAGCAATATCTATATTCTCCTCATGCTGGCCGTTACCGTAATTCTCGGAATCATCGGCTTTGCAGACGACTATATCAAGGTTTTCAGGAAAAACAAAAAAGGCCTGGCCGGACGCTTTAAGATCATGGGGCAGGTCTTGGTCGGCATCCTGGTAGGTGCCACCATCTATTTTCATCCCGATGTTCAGATCAGGGATTTTTCGACTGTTTATAAATACGAGGTGCAGGACGGAAGCATCGCATCTCAGCCGGTCGCCTCCTATCCGGCCGGTGACGAAAACCTGGGCAACGGGCGCTACAGCGAAGACGGGC
>JALSIH010000009.1 GCA_026981615.1 Chitinophagales bacterium | reverse complement strand
CCGCAAGCATTTTTACGAGCCCCGTTCGCGGCTGCACTTCAACATGCTCGAAGCCATTCTGGCTGACGGGGAGAGCCATTTCGGTGGTTGGGCCAAAAATGTCAGCCGCTGGATTCAAAGGGCAGACATCATCCTTCGTTTCGAAGACCTGGTGCGCGATCCCCTCGGGGAAGTGGAAAAACTCAGAAGCATTCTCCGCCTGCCGCCTCCCCGCATCGAGCGCATGCCCGATTTTGAAAAGCAGAAAAGCGGCCGGCCGAAATACGGGCGCGTGCAGGAGAGCGGCCGCAATGCCGAATTCTTCAGAAAAGGGAAAAGCGGTGGATGGAAAGAAGAAATGCCGAAACACATTGAGCGCATTTTCTGGCGCTATCACGGGGAAGTCATGGAAAGCTGCGGCTACCGGAGGGACGGCTTTTTGTCGCCCCTGCCCGACCCCGCCCAACTGCGCAAGCATCTGGCCCGCGAGGGGCAGCGCTACCCGCAGAGACGAATAAGGGAAAACCTCCTGCTCCTGAAAAGCAAATACCTCGGATAGATGAAAAAGGCGAAGACATACCGGGTACTGCTGGAAGCGGGAAAGCTGATGGAAGCCGATGGAGACGGCATCAAACGCTACCTGATCGAATTGCTGCGGGCCTTCGACCGGGTGCTGGACGAGTCGCCCGTTTCCTGGGAAATTGATTTATTTATTTATGGTGATATCGTTCCATTGCATGCCTACCGCCCCTATCTGGACATTCGCATCGCACAGCACCGCTTTGGACTGATGGCTTACGAAAAGCCGTTGCTCCGTTTCAAGAAATGGCTTGGCAACACGCTGCCGCCAGGCAGCTACAAACGCCTGGCCTCCCTCTATCGGGGCCTGCCGTTCCGTCCCCTTTTGCAGCTTATCAAAAAAGGAAGCAAGGCCGTGCAACGCAGTCTGAAACCCCTTTACAAAGACCCCCGCCTGGCCGGTTACGATCTCGTTCACCTCCCCCTGCCCCAGCACGAAGACTCTTTTGAACGCCTCGGCATTCCGACCCTCATCACCGTGCACGACCTGACCCACAAGCGCTTTCCGGAATTTCATCAGGCCCGCAATATCCGCCTGGCCGAGAAAGGATTTCGCTTTGCCCGGAAAACGGGGGCCCGTTTTATTGCCGTTTCGGAGGCCACCCGCCAGGACCTTCTGAATTACCTCGGCATCGCAGAAGACCGGGTAAGGGTCATTGCCGAGGCAGCAGACAAGACGGTATTCAGGGTGATACACGATCCGCAACGCATGGCAGGCCTACGTGCCCGCTACGGCATTGGTGCCGGCCCTTATCTGCTCACGGTATCGACCATCGAGCCCCGCAAAAATCTGAAGCGAACGATAGAAGCTTTCATCCGGATGAAAGAAAAAGATGCGCATCCCGGGCTGCAACTGGTCATCGCGGGCAAGCCCGGCTGGAAAAGCAGGGAAGTGCCGGGCCGGGCGGCAAAGCAGCATTCCGATATTATTTATACCGGGTTTATTGACGAAAGCGATCTGCCGGCCCTCTACAGCGGGGCGCTGGCCCTCTGCTACTTCAGCATCTACGAGGGCTTCGGGCTGCCGGCCCTCGAGGCCATGCAATGCGGTACGCCTGTGCTCTACGGACAGGCAGGTGCCCTCCCCGCATTGGTAGGCGATGCCGGACTGCCGGCCGACCCGCTCAAAATCGATGAGATGGCAGCAGCCATGCAGCTGATCGCCAGCAATGAAAAACTGAGGAACAGGCTCTCGGAAGCGGCACGGGAGCGTGCGGCTCTTTTCGACTGGGACAAAACCGGAAGGCAGACCCTGGCCTGTTATGCCGATTGTATCGAAAAAAATTCAAGCTCATGCGAATAGCCATTTTAGCCGATGCACTCGATAATCAGCGGGCCGGTGTGCACAGCTATACGCGCATGCTTATCGAGTCGCTCCTTTCTTTTGAAAGCCGTCATGAATACATCATCGTCAGGCAAAAAGAGAGCGATGACTATCCTACGGCCGAGACCCTGGTCGTGCCGCGCGGAAAGGCCCGGCCGGGGCAGGCATCCTACAGGCTCTTCATAGAGCTGCCGGGGAAACTCAGCGCTCTTAAGCCCGATCTGGTGATAGAAACGGCCCATTTCGGCCCCTGGAACCTGCCCGCATCCGTCAAACGCGTCACCGTCATTCATGACCTCAGCGCCATCCGCTATCCACAATATCACCGCTGGCACGGAAGCATCTTGCAGCGTCTTTTTCTGAAAGGCATATTGAAACGCAGCGATCTGATCCTCGCCAACTCGCGTTTTACGGCCGAAGACATTGCCCGCTGGGAGCCGGGCTTTGCCGCCAAGACCACGGCCATTCACCCCGGCCGCGATCCGTTTTACGAGCCGGTACCCCGCGAGTCGATTCCCTCCCGATTCAAAATCGAGGCTCCCTTTTTTCTCTATGCCGGTACGCTCGAACCCCGCAAAGGCCTGCTGACCCTGCTCGAAGCCTACACGCAGTATTGCCAAAGCGGTCATCCCGGGCGGCAGCTCGTGCTGGCAGGGCAGATGGGATGGAAAACAGGCGCCCTTCGGAGAGCCCTGCAATCGCACCCGCAGGCAAATGAGATACGGCTGACCGGCTATGTGCCCAAAAACGTCCTGCGCCAACTCTACACACACTGTGAAGCCTTCATCTACCCCTCGGAGTTTGAAGGCTTCGGACTGCCCATTGTAGAAGCAATGAGCTGCGGAGCTCCCGTCATTGCAGCACGCAACAGCAGCCTGACCGAAGCCGGAGGCGATGCAGCCCGCTACTTCCGAACGGGAGATGCCCGGGCGCTGGCCGAGGAAATGACCCGGGTGGCCGGCCACCCGGAAATCAGGCATGCCATGCAAAAGGCCTCCATGGCTCATGCCGCCACATTCAGCCGTGAAAACTTTGCCCGGAAACTGAGCGAAGCCCTCGAAAAAACAGCCGTTAAAAAAGACGCACGCTGAGCTGCAATTTTGCCCTTACAACTCCCCGACAGCCGTGCGGCTGATGATGAAAAATACATCATGCTTCGGGCGAAACCCAAGCGGCATGCGCCTGTTGGCCCGGGCGGGTATGATCAATATGTACTTATCTCCCATTTCGGCCAGGATAAAAGCACGGTAATTCTTAATCATGGATCGCACTTTTTCCCTTTTTTCAAAGTTCGATATGGCTTCGGGCCAGCTGTCCTCCCGGTGGTATTTTTCCACGAGTTCCAGCGCTTCTTCACTGAGTTGCCCGAGCAGCTCTTCCCGTTCATATTTATCGATATCATAGGTGCTGTAGAGGCGCCCGGAATCCTGTATCTGTACTTCTTTCAGGCCCTTGATGTCAATCAGTCCGCTGCTCGACCGGTAGACCGAACAGGACGGAAGAATCATGAAAATCAGAAGGATTGTAGACAATCGTGTGAAATACTTCTCTCTCATATTGATCAATTTTTATTTGATCTTTAGTTTCCGGAAATGATCCGGACGGCAAATTAACTTTTTTAAATCAATTTCATCGCTTGAAAAGGTGAGCAGATACTTCACAATAGCAGCCGCATCCCGGCTTACAGGGAAACCCGAACATGAGATACGGGAAGAACTGATTGCACTGATTGCTGACGCGAAGCGGGCGTCTTCGGAGCTCTATCGAATCGATGAATTTGGCGAATGGCTGGTTCACAGGGATTTGATACAACACTGGAAACCGGCTGCAAGGGAAGCTTCCGGCAGCGACATGCAGTCCGAGATGTTCGCCCTCCTCAAGTCGCAGATGGAAGCCAAAGATTCACAAATTTTTAAATTACAGGAACAGATGCAGGCCATGATCGAGCGGATTCGCGAGATGAACGTCATGCTTCATGAGTTTCAGCAGCAGCTTGCGCTGCAAGCTCCGCACAGTGTGGCTCCTGACGGGGAAACTGCGGCCTCTATCGCAGACAAGGAAGCGCAAGCGGAAACCCATGCGGCCGCTGAAGCCAAGGCGGAAGGGGAAGGAGAAGCCGCTCCCGCTTCTTTCAGCGAGTGGCTGAAAAAATATCAATAAGATCAAACGGCCATCACGAGGTGGTAGTTTTTCTTGCCTCTCTGCACCAGCAGATAACGGCCTCTGAGCAAAGACCCGGTCGTCACCATGTGCCGGATATCCGTAATTCGCACTTTGTTGATTTGCAGGCCACCGCTCTGCACAAGTCTCCGGGCTTCGCTTTTCGAGGGCAGTATGCCGGTTTTTTCCGAGAGGAAGTCAAGAACGGGGATGCCGGCCTCCAGCTCGCTTCGCGACACTTCGTGCCGCGGCACTCCTTCAAATACCTCCAGCAGTTCCTTTTCGCTCAGGGCCTGCAACTCTTCCGTACTGCTTTTTCCAAAAAGTATCTGCGATGCTTTCACGGCTTTTTCATAGGCCTCCCGCCCATGCACCATCACGGTAACTTCCTCTGCCAGTTTCTTCTGCAGGATGCGCAAATGGGGACGGCCGGCATGCTCCGCACCGAGGCTTTCTATTTCTTCCCGCGATAGGAAAGTGAATATGCGGATAAATTTCACGGCATCCTCATCGCTGACATTGAGCCAAAACTGGTAAAACTTATAAGGAGAAGTGAGCCCGGGGCTCAGATAGATATTGCCGCTTTCCGTCTTGCCGAATTTCGTTCCGTCCGATTTGGTGACGAGCGGAGTGGTGACGGCAAAGGCCTGTCCGCCCGTTTTTCTGCGGATCAGCTCGACCCCCGAGGTAAGGTTGCCCCACTGGTCGCTGCCGCCCATTTGCAGGCGGCAGTCGATTTGCGTGTAGAGATGCAGGAAATCAAAGGCCTGAAGGAGCTGATAAGAAAACTCGGTGTAGGAAAGGCCTGATTCGAGGCGGCTTTTGACCGAGTCTTTGGCCATCATATAACTCACCGTGAGATGCTTGCCGATATCGCGCAGAAAGTGGAGCAGTGAGATGTCCTTAAACCAATCGTAGTTGTTGACCAGAATGGCGCTGTTGCTGCCGGCATCAAAATCGAGAAAGCGGGCCAGCTGCTCTTTGACCCGGGCCTCATTGAATCGCAGTTCTTCTTCGTCCAGCAGATTGCGTTCGGCCGACTTGCCCGAGGGGTCACCGATCATCCCGGTGGCACCGCCCACCACGGCCACGGGCGTGTGTCCGGCTCTTTGAAAATGCATCAGACAGATGATCTGCACCAGATTTCCGATGCCGAGAGAAGGAGCTGTCGGGTCAAATCCGATATATCCCCTGGCCTTGTTTTCAAGCAAATATTGCTCCGTACCGGGTATCATATCATAGAGCAATCCGCGCCATTTCAGCTCTTCAATAAAGTTCATTTTCCATTCGATTTCGCACAAAGATACAGGGCCCTCTCCGACTCCTCAAAATGCTTCTTATTTTTAGCCTTTTCCGCATCATGAATTACCTTTCTCATTATTACATCCTTCGGGAATATGACGAGCCCGCTTTTGCGCTCGGCAAGATCATACCCGACCTGCTCCGGGTATTCGGTCCGCAGCACAAAGTCAGGAAAGCACGAAACATCGAAGCTCCCGATGGGCCGGGCGAATGGATGATGAAAGGGGCCTTCGTACATCTTGAGAGCGACCGCCTTTTTCACCGCTCGGATTATTTCGAAACCGAGTCACAGCATCTGAAAGAAGCGATGCGGACCGGAAGCAGCATTCGCAAATACAGCTACTTTTATGCGCACATTTTTCTCGAAATGCTTCTCGACCGTCTTCTGGTTAAGAAATACCCGGAACTCGGTCTGCACTTTTACGAAGACCTGGAGCGGATTGAAGAATCCGATGTGCAGGCCTTTTTTGAGCTCAAGCCCATTGCCGTGGATGCCGGTGCCTTCATGCAGGTACTCCAGTGCTTCCGCCAAAGCCGCTATCTCTTTGAGTATGTCCATGACTCCTGCTTTCTCTATGCTTTCACCCGCATTCTCCATCAAAGCGGCCTGCCGCCCTTAAGCCTGGAAGACAGGGATTTCATGATAGAACAGATACAGAAAAGCGAAGAACGACTCGAAGGCGAATTCCTCCTCATGCTGAGGGATATTGAGGTCTCCGTCCGCTGAAGAAGGAAAAATTCCCGTTCCTGACTGTCATGAATTATCATCGCAGGGTAAAAAGCCGGCAAAAAAGGTAACAAAGCCCCGGCAAATTCGATATAGGTTGAGGGCATCAATCCGGGGGCAGCACGGTGGATGGGCGCAGGATAGAAGGCCGTGTGGCAAAAAAGCGGGAAGATGTGCACAATAAGCGACAAATGCAAGGGAATCCACATGATAAAAGGAACGGACGCAACGTTAGCACGGCAATATTTGTCTACTTTTAATTCACCCGAATAATATTTCGCTGTATGAAAAATGTATTCCTTGTCCTCCTGCTCACCGTTCTTTATACCGGCAGCCTTCATGCCCAGGCCCGGAAATACAGTAATGAGTTTCTTTCGATCGGTGTCGGAGCGAGGGCCCTCGGCATGGGCAATGCCACGGTCGCCAGTGTTTCGGATGTAACGGCCGGATACTGGAACCCTGCGGGGCTGAAAGGAGTAAAGAGCAACTTTCAGGTTGGCGCCATGCATGCGGCTTATTTTGCCGGCATCGCCAACTTCGACTACGGTGCCATTGCCATCCCCATGAAAGACCGCAAGCGGGCGCTTGCCTTTTCCTTTATACGATTTGGAGTAGATGACATTCCCAATACCCTCCAGCTCATCGAGCCGGACGGCTCGGTCAACTATGGCAATATCAGCTCCTTTTCCGTGGCCGACTATGCTTTTATCTTCTCCTATGCCCAGCCGGTGGCCATCGAGAACTTGCATGTGGGGGTCAATGTAAAGATCATTCACCGCACGGCCGGCAGCTTTGCGCGGGCCTGGGGTTTCGGCCTCGATATGGGGGCTCAGTATGTAAAAGACAAG
>JALSIH010000008.1 GCA_026981615.1 Chitinophagales bacterium | reverse complement strand
GAGGTCGAGGTCTGCGTCACCGTCAAGGTCGGCAAAGGCAGGTGCTGCAAATTCATTAAAAGAGGTATTCAGCCCGAATGGCTTTAATACCGCAGGGCCAAAAGAAGGAATGGAAGGGGTGCCGATATTTTCAATATATTGAATGCTTCCGCTGCTGTCTCCGAAAACGATATCAATATCCTCATCATTATCAAGGTCGGCTACCGTGAGGAAAACAAAGGAGGAAACCGAGTCAAGTCCGAAAGGATATAATTCGGGTAATTTAAACTGCGGATACTCAGGCAACCCTTCATTCTCAAAATAATCGATTCTTCCGTAGTAGCCGCCCACAAGGAGGTCCATATCCCCGTCATTGTCCAGATCGGCAAAGGCCGGCCATACAATATAGCTTTGAGGGTTAATGCTGAAAGGATTCACAATGGGTTTGGCAAATGACTGGGCATTTGCATTTTGACTAAAAGACAGGCCGAAGATGAAGGCCGTTGCTCCCAGGGCTTTCTTTATTTCGCTTGTCGAGCACAGTCGCGACAATTCACGAATCAACCTTCTGATCTTAATGATGAGAAACCTCATTTCCTCTGTAAGGGAGTCCTTTTGAATGCTCAGGAGTCGCTGAAGTTCTTTTGAAGCATGCTTAAGTTGTCTTTTTTTTCTTGCAAATCGAATTTCTTTCATGGTTTGGTTTCTTTAGTATATCAG
The DNA here is from genome assembly GCA_026981615.1 of Chitinophagales bacterium. Classification (GTDB taxonomy): domain Bacteria; phylum Bacteroidota; class Bacteroidia; order Chitinophagales; family S012-47; genus S012-47. The sequence goes on along the minus strand of JALSIH010000008.1, from coordinate 6,259 downwards.
GAGAAAGTGAAAATACATAAATAGTCTACATTATCATTCTTTTTTGGCCCAGAAGCTGGCTTTCGGAGTGCTCAAGCCCTCTTTATAGGAAGCCGTCAGCGTATTTAAAATATTCGGTCTCCTTTTTCCCGGCAGGATGTGAATATCATAAATCTCCTCCAGAGAGTTTAAGTAACTGAGCTGCCCTGCAATACTTCCCGTGGGAAGATGAACGACATAAATGCCGGCATATCTTGCTTTTTTGACTATGGGAAGCTCAGCGAAAGCCGAAGTATTTTTCCGCAGTCGGGAAACCCCGATGAAGAGGTAATCCTTGTACAAAGACATTCCCCGCAGGAAGCCGTCCAGGCGAAGCACCGTATCGTACTTGCCCGTTTTGACATCGACCTTTATCAATTCGCCCTTTGCCGAAAGAAGAAGATAAAGGTCGTTGCCGAATATTCCGGGTGAGTGGGGCATTTCCAGATCATCGGCAATAATTTCATTGCTTTCCATATCAATGACGACTCCGCCTCCGGGTATATTATTGCGCCAGCTTTGAAATTCGTTGCCTGTATTGAAGCAAGTGACATACTTCGGTTTTCCGTCTTTCATGGCCATGCCGTTGAGATGGCATCTGTCTTCCGAAACGAGCTTGTCAATAAAAGGTGGCATCCACAGGGGGGTAAAACTATAATTATCATCCAGACTTATAATGCAGGAGAAAAGCGTGTTGACTGCATAAAGAGAGCCATCCCGTCCATAGTTCAAATCATGAATGTCAAGGGGGCCGGTGTGATAGGTCAGGCGCGGCATATATAAGGAGTCATACCTTTGAGGAGCTTTCGGATAAGAATAGGCAAGTCCGGGTGAATTGGCAAATACGATCACTTCATCTTTACAAGCCAAAGCCAGTTTCGTGTGCCCGGGGTCTTCGGCTATGCCCATGACTTTATTGAAATGACGGGGCAACTGAACCAGGGTGTTTTCATCCTTTGCCGAGATAATAATCAACTTTCCCGCCTGGTATGTGGAGAGTGCAATGCTACAATTAAGATGAACGAGAAGCTCCGGTATCCGGGGAGTATAGCGGCAGCTGAAAGGGGCCGGTGATTCCGTATTTACTGCCGTTGTTCTTTTTTCCATCCGTGCGCTTTTGCCGGGGTAAAACAATGAATGCTTGACGTTTTTTAAATGTACGAAAATTTTCTGTGTATGGTTTGCTCGCGTAGGGATTCAACTTGCTTTTGCTACCGGGGAAATTCTCCGTAGGAGGAGAGATTCATTTTTCTTTCTTTTTCCATTGCCTTTTCTTTAATTGACCTGACCTTCGCAGGTCTGCATGGGAGTCAGGAATAGCGGATTTTGGTAAAGCAAATACAAATAGGATCTGAGTTTATCTGTCGCACAGGGATACGGACGTTCTCAACGGACAATGACCTTTTGATGAATGCTTATCAGATTCTGATGCAATTGCAGAAGATATACTCCCGGTGAAAGTGCAACGGGGAAGTCCAGGCGTATTTCGGAATACTCGGTGTCTTTCGTTTCATTCCTGTATTTTATCTCTCCCAGGCCGTTGATCAACTCTATTTTCCAATTTCCGCTGCCTTCCGGCAATTGACTTATGCTGAGCGAGCGCCCGTCCGATGGGTTGGGTGATATGAGGATGCCGGATTTCTTGTCCATATCATCCATGTTGTTTATCCCCGATATTGCGGAATAATCAAAATGGCCATCGGCATTCAGGCGCTTTATTCTGTACAGATTCCGGCCGGGAAGTGCCTGATTGTCATAGCGCACATAACGCCCGCTGCCATCCGACATAAAAGAGTCAATTTCCTGAAATTTGAGATTCTCTCCACTGCGCTCAATGAAGTAGGACTTTCCCTTTTCATCCTGATCCGTTTCAATGGTGATCTGCACTCTGTCCGGTGCCGGCTTTCGGAGGTGGATTCTGATGTCATCGAGGGATAAAAGAAGGTAATTCACATGCCCCAGCAGGCAGTCACATGCTTCGTAATCGTTGCCGGCAGAAAATCCTTTGATCAGTGTCGGGGAACCGGTGTTTTCATTTATTTGATAAAAGCTGTTGCTGTTTGACCCTGCATAGTCACCGGTGGTGGCATAAAAGAGCCCTTCATTGGTGATGCCGAGTCCTTCCACGTCATCCACTCCGATAAGTGACACAATGCTGCCGCTTCCCGTATTTTTGTCTATGGTTACCAGGTAATCATTCGATCCCCCGTTGTTATTAATTCCGTAGAGTTGCCCGCTTGTCGGATTAATAGCCAGATCGTCAATATCATTCAAAAAGCCGCTGCCTTTCACTTCCACATAGTCGACTCCGCTGCCAAAAGCATCCGGGATATATTGTCCGGTCGAGGTGTCGATTTTTATCAGAACATCATAGTCCGATCCGCGCCTGACCGTGCCGAAGAGCACACCGAGAAAGGGATCGAAAACCAAGCCGTCAATATCATTAAAATTAATAACACCATCAATCCCGTTTCCGCTTCCTACCGGATTGGGAAAGGATGTAAAAGCTCCTGTATAGCGGTCCAATGTTCCCAATTGTCCGTCATCGCAGGCATAAAGATTTTTACCTGAATTATCGGCAGCGATGGCCTCTACATTATACACACCCATATCTCCGATTTCCTCGTGATAGCCCGAGAATCGATTGATGAGCCAGAGGCGGTCGGTACCGTCATCGGCCACATAACAAGCCACCGAATTGCCGTAGAAAGCAAAAGAAATGCCGGAGTCAACCTGGCCGTTTCCGCTGAATTGAACTGCGAAAACGGTGTCGGTAGTAGGGGTAAACCCCGTGGAATAGTCATTGGTATTGACCTTGACAAGATAGTCAAGAATACCGTTGGAGTAAGTCACCGACAACAAGGGAGCGGCATCCGGCTCCCCGTTTCGCGATTCGGCCGTCCGCTCGCCTGTTCCGTCTGCCATTATTACCAGGCTGTTGCCTGATGCCCATCCGCTGCGGTTGACAATTTCCTGAATAATACTTGACAAATCAGGTGTCTGGTATTTCTCGTTTACAATCCACGGTGGAATATTGTTCCAATCCACATTGGCTGTCGTTTTGCTTCTTGATGAAATGCCGTAGGATGCCGAGGAGAAGCCGGCTGCATCATCGCTGGCTTCTCCGTAAAAATTAATATTGCACGTTCCGTTATCGGCCTCATCGCATTCAAATTCAATGTAGGCCGAACTGATGCTCGCACCCTGGGGAATATTGAGATTGCTGAAGCGCATGCCCACAATTTGTTGCCTGCTTCCATCAAAACCCAATTCAAGGTCACTGCTGCTGCGCGAGACATATCCGTTGGAAATCCGTTCTTCCGCATCATCGGAATTGGAGGAAATGCGCTTTGATATGCTTTCTCCGGAAACGGAGAAGCTGAACTTTCCCCCGGCATTTGTAAATTGTGAGTCTATGAGCCGGTCAGTGGCATCCAGTATGCCGTTGCTGTTGAGGTCTTCATAGAGATAAATCCGCACTGCGGGCTGCAATACATCACCGCTGTCACGAACTCCGCTTGAATTTCTGTCGAGATAAACCGAACCCTCAATCAGGTTAACCTGAGCGATGCATAACTGTGACAGGCAAAAAAAAAGAATGGGATAAGACGGGGGAGTGTCATTTTTACCTGTTTTAATAAATAGTGGTACGAGTAAGAATGATTTTGGTTTCAACCCTGCCCGTATTTTTGATGCCCGGGCAGGAGTGCCGGACTGAGTTTCGCCCTCTATGAGGACAGGGCAAGCAGTGTCGGGAGATACAGGAGAGTTTTCATGCTTCGCGATTTATCCGGATGGATCAATTTTTACTAAAAAATCAAAAGAGGGCCCTCATTTGCATGCTGCCCGTATGCCGTATGCGGGTGTCTCCGCGCTTCTGGCCGTTGTATTGAAAGCTGAGCTCCACATTGTTGGCCAGGCGGTATTCGTAGTTGATATTCCATTGGTAGTTGCTGCCTTTCGACAATCCGCTGAGCATGGCATAGGAAAGAGGCGTATTCGATTCGCCCGAATAATCAATGGCGGTGAAGCTGACTTTGAGGCTGAGCCGGCTTTTATTGACAAGGTTGTAGCGCCCTTCGGTGCTCAGCTCCCGAATGACGGCCCTTTCGCCACCGAGAAGGGTTTCGTTTTCCTTCCGGGCCCACTGATATTGCATGGTGATGCGCAGCGACTGCCCCGACTGGTAGGTGAAAGAGGGCTTGATTTCGAGAAAGCGGAAGCGGTAATTGCGGTTTTCCAGGTTTCCGGCCCGGCTGCCGCGCTTGCCGCTTTCCCACTCGAGGCGGCTCTCCCAGTTTTTGCGGTAGTTCCAGCGAAACATAAGCTGAAAACTTTCGAGCAGGCGCTCTTCGCTGCCGAAGGTGAGCAGTTGCTTGCCGCTGTTTTTCAGATACGTGGCCGATGAGCTGAACTTGCGACCCGAGCGGTCGAAAAAGAGGGTGCTGCGTATGTTTGAGCTCAGTGAGATGAGAGACGTATCGTTGATTTGGCTCTGAAAGGGGTTGTAGCTCTCCAGTCCGCCATCGGCCAATACCTGTTTGTTGATTTGTATGGCCGTAAACTGGCTCCATTTCGACAAAAAATGCCCCTTGGGCAGGATGGCCGAAGGCTGTATGTTAAAGCCCAGGTTGAATGCACTTTTGCGCGTGGGCACAAACTCGGAGGTCGGAGTGATCACGCGCACATAGTTGGCAAAAGGAAGGTCGGCTTCGCTGGCCGGTTCAAACTCACCGATCTCTTCAATGCCGTCTCCGTCATCGTTCCAGATGTAGTTGCCCTGGCCATCGGCCACCTTCAGAAAAACATATTCTCTTCTTTGCTCGCGTCCGCTGCCGGTTTCTATGAGCATATTGCCTTTGAAAAGTCCGCCCGTCAGCACGCTGCTGTATTGCAGGCGTCCCAGGAGGCTTTCTTTGTTTTTTTCCACGCTCAGGCTGCTGTCGTTGACCTTCAGATTGCGATAGCTCAGGGTATATTGAAGCCGTTGTCTGCGGCCGGGATTCAGGCTGCCCGATACCTGCACGAGGCGGCCCCGGTTGGCTTCGGTCATTCGTCCGGCCTTGGGCAGGCGGTCGCGCCTTAGTGTGTAGGCAAAGCGAAGGGGATTGCGGGCACTGTCACTGCGCTCGAGAAAGAGAGACGACTCGTCAAAAGAAAAAGAAGCGGCCGTCAGGCTGTCGCTGACTTCCCACACCCGGTTGTCTTCCAAAAAAGACGTGAGGCCTGCCCGCCACTTTTTCCCATTGCGCAGCAATTGGATGCGCGGGCGGTAAAACCGGATCTCGGAACTGCCGCTGCGGCTGCTCAAATATTGCTGCCGGCTTTCAAACTCAAAGTTATCCTTCCGGTAAGAGCTGTTAAAAAGCTGATTGATACCCTGATAATAGTTTTCGGAAATAAAGAACTCCGCACCGTATTCCGTCTTTCCCCAGCGCGAATCGAACCAGGAAAGAGCGACATTTCCGAGGTGCTGGGCACCAGGCTCCATCTCCGGAGTGAGGTTCCAGTTTCGGACAAATTCCACGGCCCTGTAATTGGTGACGGGCGAAAAATTGCGGGCGGTAAACTCGTATCGCCCTTCGGCCCGGAGCCCCTGTTGACGGCTGCTGTCTTCCCGGGCCCAAATCGTTTCTTTCCATTCGAGGTAGGCCGCCAGCCCTTTGTTGTTGCCATCGTCAAGGGACGAAAAAGTATTGAGGTCCTTGTTGCTCAGGGTGATTTCGCTTTTGAATATTTCCCCTTTCTTTCTTTTGAATTCATGTCCGAAGCTGATCATTTGCAGTTTCTGTGGCGGCCGGATGCGTATGACGGGTTCATAAGCCCCTTTCGCTTCTCCGTCTTCGGGGGCTATCCATTCGTAAACTCTTCCGTTTACGTTGTTTCCCGCAATGCGGTAGTTTCCTTTTCCCTCACCTACAAAGGAAAACTTCACCTGCCAGATCGCCCGCAGCGAGTCGTTGGAATAAACGAAGACGGGCTCATAGCGTATGCCATCGACCAAGGTGTCTTTTCGCTCATAACGGACGGAAGCGGCATCGTAGCCCGTCAGCCGGTATCCGGGCACCACGGCCAGGTCGCTGCGGTCGCCCGCCTGTGCCAGTGCGGCTTGCTGAATCGAATCGATGGGGTCGAAGAGGGGCTGGTTGCGGGCATCCTGCTCGTTGTAAAAGTTCAGTTTCCATCGGCTTTTGCGCCCTTCGATCGTAGTGCTGTTTTGCACGAGGCTGCGAAAGTAGTT
>JALSIH010000007.1 GCA_026981615.1 Chitinophagales bacterium | reverse complement strand
CAGGTCATCAATCAATACACCAATGTATGCCTCGTCACGCCTCAATATGAAAGCTTCTTTTCCCCGTATCTTTTGTACGGCATTGATGCCGGCCACGAGTCCCTGGCCGGCAGCCTCTTCGTAGCCGGTGGTACCGTTTATCTGTCCGGCAAAGAAAAGATTTTCGACCAGCCGGGTTTCGAGGGTATGTTTGAGTTGAACCGGTGGAAAGTAATCGTATTCTATGGCGTAGCCGGGCCGGAAGAGCCGGGCATTTTCAAATCCGGGGATTTTTTGAATGGCTTTTACCTGAATGTCTTCCGGAAGGGATGTAGAGAATCCGTTGACATATACTTCCACGGTATTCCATCCCTCGGGCTCAACAAATATCTGATGCCGGGGCCGTTCGCTGAATCGCTCTATTTTGTCTTCGATGGAAGGGCAGTAACGGGGGCCGGTTCCCTGTATTCTTCCGGTAAACATCGGTGATTTCGAAAATCCTTCTTTCAGTATTTCATGTACTTCGGGGTTGGTATAGCTGATATAGCAGGAGCGTTGCCGGCTGAGGGGTTTCGATTCGTTTCCGAAAGAAAATCGAGAAGGGTTTTCGTCTCCTTTTTGCTCTTCCATCCGGGTATAGTCGAGCGAACGCCCGTCTACACGTGGGGGCGTTCCTGTTTTCATTCTCCCGGCTTCAAATCCCAGGGCCACCAGTTCTTCGGTAATTCCGGTAGAGGCTCGTTCGCCCGCCCGACCTCCGCCAAATTGTTTCTCGCCCACATGGATAACCCCGTTGAGAAAGGTTCCGTTGGTGAGAACAACAGCCCTGGCCGAAATGCGGAGGCCCATGCCGGTTCGTACGCCCAGCACGCGCCCATCCTTCACCATCAGGCCCGTTACCATATCCTGCCAGAAGTCGAGCTGCTTGCATTGTTCCAGCTTCAGGCGCCATTCGCTGGCAAAAAGCATGCGGTCGTTTTGGGTACGCGGGCTCCACATGGCCGGGCCTTTGGAGCGGTTGAGCATGCGAAACTGAATGGCCGAGCGATCCGCCACAATTCCGCTGTATCCTCCGAGGGCATCAATTTCCCTCACGATTTGGCCTTTGGCAATTCCGCCCATGGCGGGATTGCATGACATCTGCCCTATGGTGGCCATATTCATGGTAACCAACAAGGTGCGGGCGCCCATATTGGCTGCTGCGGCCGCGGCCTCGCTGCCGGCATGGCCACCCCCGACAACAATGACATCATAAGTGGGAAACATAATTGGATATTTTGTGCTCAGGCAAATTTAGGCTTTTCCTGCAGGCCTTGCTAATTCCGCAAAGCACCGGATAGTTCCACGTGAAACAATATTCCGGTTCAAAAGCAAGAGTTGTTTCACGTGAAACAATTAACCCCGGTCAAAAAGCGCTTTGTAGAGCTCTATGCATTGGTCCTCCATTTCGCGCATGCGGGCCTTCTCCACAGGGGTGTGATCATCAAAGCCGAGGAGATGAAGTACCCCGTGAATAATCACCCGCAGCAATTCATCCTGAAAGGAAATGCCCCGTTGCAGGGCATTCTCGTTCACCCGGTCAATACTGATGTAAATATCTGCCTCCAAAGGCTGAGGGTACTGCCGGTACGGAAAGGTTATTATGTCGGTATAATAGTCGTGGTTCAGATACTTTCGGTTGAGTTCCAAAAGATATGCATCCGTGCAGAATATGAAATTGAGACTCAATGCCTTTGCATTGGCATCCTGCAATACCTTTTCTATCCAATTTCGAATTGAAATTTTGTTAAGTAATTGAAAATCAACGTTTTCTGAAAAAAAGAAGAGCTTCAATGCTAAAGTTTAAAGTGCAACTCAACCGTGCTTCCGTTGTTTGAAAAAACCACCAGGTCGGCCAGGTTTTTCATAAGAAAGACGCCCCGTCCGGTCGCTTTGGTGAGGTTCTCGGGGGCCGTGGGGTCTGGCAGATTGTTGTAGTCAAAACCCTGACCTTCGTCTGATACAATAAAAATAAGGCTGTGGTCGTCACGCCCTACTTCGATGCGGGTCTTTTTTTCGGGATCGAGCTTGTTGCCGTGTACAATGGCATTGTTTACGGCTTCGGTAAGGGCAACGATGATATTGCCGTATATCTCGTCAGCCAGGTTCAAATCCTCTTTGAGCGTATCAATGAGCGCTTCGACCTTGCTCATCTCTTCTACGGAGGAGGGCAGCTCGAGCTTGTATTGTTCCAACTGTGTTACCATTAGGGGTTAAATTTAGTAATGGATTTGAAATATTCGTTAACTATATCCCGATAAAAAGGATTTAGCGTGGGCGGGAGGGTCTGATAGAGGTCTATTTCCGCCTTTCTCTTTTTCAGATATTCCTCAATTTCCGGGGGCAACTCTTTCTCTTCTTCTCTGGCCTGCTCTGCTTTTCGTTCGGGCGACATTTCCTGCTTTTCCTCCGCTTTCTCGGCTTCAAGCAGGCGGGTTTCGATTTTCTTTAATCTTCTGAACAATTCTTCGCTCAATCGCTTGTTGACCAGGTCTTCTTCCACCTTCTCCATTTCTTTGATCATCTCATCGAGGTTCCCGAATGGCTTTTTTCCGTTTTTGTTGAATTCCTGATTTAGCTTTTGAATTTCTTTCCGCAGCATTCTTTGTTCGCGGGCAAGTTTTGCAATTTCTTCTGAATCTAAACCATTCTGCCCGGATTTGCCGCTTTCTTTTGCTTTCCCCTCTTTCTGCTCCTCCTGCATCTGCCCGATTTTATCGCTCAGTTGCTGCTGTTTTTGTCGCAGCTTTTTCATGGATTGGCCCGAGGAGTTGGGCTTCTGACACATTTGCGAACCGGACATCATCGAAGCGGCCTGTTGTTGCAGGTTCTGCAGCAGTTCATCCAGAAGCAGTGCCAGGTTGTTGAGGCCGGTCATGGCGTATTGCTGTTTGCTGAGGCCGATGTTTTTCTTCCGGTCGGCAAAAGCCGTGATACTGCCTGTCATACTTTCTTTGACACGGCTCACTTCTTTTGTGATGAACGGAGTAAGCTGAAATACCCTCTTGCTGAGAGCCTGCAGACTGTCCTCTACCATGCGGAAATCCCGCTTAATGGTATTCTGCTCCTCTATTAATTCGGGATAGCGGGGAGAGTTCGGGTTGACGGATTTGATTTGCTTCATCAGTGCTTCCTGCTCAAAACTCAGCGTGAGCAGATTTTCAAGCAATTGTTTGGTCGCTTCGATATCGAGTTCGATCTGCTCCATTTCCATGGAGGCCTGCATCTCGCTCATCTGATCCGACATTTCCTTCATTTTTTCCGATGCACTTTTTTGCTTTTTAGAAGCATCGTTTTTCTGTTTTTTATCAAGCGACTTCTTGCTTTCCTGCATTTCCTCACTGATCGACTCTTCCTGTTCGCTGAAATCATCCAGTTCTTTCGGATTTTCCAATTCCTCATTCATTTTCTCCATTTCCTCCATGTCCTTTCTGAACTCTTCAAACGCTTTGTTCAACTCCTCCTGTTTTTTTGCCAGTTCCTCCGGGTTGCTCTCTTCCTTTTCCGATTCTTTGCTCAGTTCTTCCTGCTTCCCGGCAAGTTCATCAAGCTTTTTCTTGTTGTCTTCCAGCTTTTTCTCAAACTCCAGTTCTTTGTATAATTCCTGCAGCCGTTCAAAGTTCTTTTCGAATGTTTCATTGTCCATCTCAAACTCTTCCAGCTTTTCAAGAGCTTTCTCCTGATCGAGGTCCTTCATCAGTTCCTCAATCTTTTCCATGAGTTTCCTGCTTTCTTCGTCCAGCATCTCATCCATCATCTCCTCGAGCTTTTTTTGCTTTTCTTTCATTTCCTCGCTAAGCTTCTTCAATTCATCCTCCTGCCGCGATTTTTCCTGCAGCTCGTTTTTCATACGTTCCAGTTCTTCCTGTAATTCTTTGTGCCGTTGCAGCAGCTCCTCAAAGGCTTTTTTGTCTTCCCAGCGCAGTTCTTTCTTTTGCAGAAGGCGCTCTCTCAGCGTCTTTATTTCTTCTTTTATTTTTCGGGCTTCCTCCAGTTTTTCCTCCATCTTTCTTTCCAGGTCTCTGCTTTGCTCTTCTATTTTTGCTTCCATCTCCTTTTTGCTGGGCAGGCGGTAATAAAATTCCCTGCTTCGCGTAAACTTGCGTCCGTTGATGGCATCATTGTCCCAAACGATGAAGTGATAGCTCAGCCGGTCACCCGGTGCGAGATTGAGCTCGGAAATGTTCCAGCTCAGGTCAAACTGCTCCTTGCTTTTCCCTTCTCCTCCTACGGCAATGCTTTGGTATTCGCCCCCGCCTTCAGGGCTTTCAATCCGGTATTGAAAGTCGATGCGCGAGATGCCGTAGTCATCGCTTGCCGTACCCAGAAAATAGACCATATCCCGCTTGCTGCTGTCGCGGTATTCGCTCACATTGACCGAAGGATAGCGGTCGGGTATGACCCGAAGCGCATAGCTGATGCTGTCGGCTTTGTCAATGTAGCGGTTGGAGTTGAATATCGTGTAATTGACGTCTTTCATCAGCGGAAGCGAATACTCGAAGCGCCCTTCGCCCCGGGGCCGGGCATTTACCAGCGTATCTTCATTCAGGCGAAGTGTGATCTCATCCGTGTTGCGGGTATGAAAAACCCACGAAACACGGGTTCCCAGCGGAAGCAGCAGGTCTCCCAGATTGTGTTTAATCTCTTCTTTTCTGCCCGTATAGGCAGGATAGACGAGGCGGATATCGAAATTGAGCAAGGATGGCTTGGGAAGGACCTTCACATGATATTCTTCCGTAAAAAATCCGTTGGCGCCCAGGCGAAAGCTGAAGTCATCCCGCACCTTTCGAAAAGTGTACGTAAAAGTGTGGGCATCGCTTTTTTTCATGGGATAACTGTAGTCGGCACTCAGAGCGGATACTCTTTCCGGAAGTACATCTCCGTCTACTTTGACGCTTACCGTCAGGTCGTCAAACTGAATGACCGTTAATTCCGAAGGTGCTTCCACCCACATTTTAAAGGGAGCTATTTTCCGGAAGTCGGTATTTGTATTGATAAGGCGTTGGTTGCTATCTCTGAGCACATCGGGTGCGCCCAGCAGCAGAAAGAAGATAATAGCAAGGGGCACCAGCGCATATCGCAGGTACTTTTTGTTGGCCGAAAAACGGATGGCGCGCAATATGGGCACGGGTTTGATTTGCTCTATTTTCTGATTGATGCCCGCCAGCAGCAGCGAAGAATCCTCCATGCTGCCTGCCTGTGATTTTAGCTGCAGGACATTGAGCAGCTTGTCCTGTATTTCATCAAAATGACTGCCCACAATCCTTGCGGCCTGCTCGCGACTCATTCGTTTGCCGATGTGAAAAAGCCGGGCCAGCGGAAGAGCTATCCAATACGAAAAGCCGGCCAAAAGCGAAGCAAATGTGATCAAAAGGATTGCTTTCTTTTGCAGCGGGGGCAGGACAAAGAGATATTCGAGAAGGCTGTCGACCAGGTAGAGGCCCAGCAGCAAAGCCACAAAGTAGATAGACCCCCTGATCAGCTGATTGCTATAGTATTTTCGGACAAACTGCTCCAGTTTGCCGATCAATAAGTCGTAATTGTCTTGTGCTTGGCTCATTTCAAATTTTCCCGCTTCTGTCTAAACGATTAAAATAGTCAAATTAACGGCTTATCCGGGAGCTCTTAGTTTGATTTAACAATTTCATCCGGCTCTTCGCTCTTTTCCAGGTATTTCAAAGCTTGTTTTTTCAGGAGCAGTTCCTGTTCTTTCACGCTCATTTCGGGCAAAGGTTTCAGCGATTCGAAATGAGGCCATCCTCCGGCATCTCTTCCGATATAGCGGTAATATCCCAGCGGGCTCAGCAGGGTGCAGACTCCGATGTGCATCAGGTCTTGTTTTTCTTCTTTGCTGAATTGCTTTTTGAGCTGTCCCAGCTCCTGAATTCCGATGAGCATCAAAACGGCATTGAGATCGGGAAGCCTTCCCAGTTCCTTTTTTATTTTCAGCCGCCAGGCGGCCCATTTTCTTTCAAAGATCAAATCCCTGCTACTCATCACAAATCTATTTAAATGGATCGCTAAAACTGCTGTCCCGAATGGCCGAACGGTCGGTTAATGTTTTAAGAAATGCAATAATGTCCCACTTTTCCTCTTCGCTTAATTTCATCCCGCCCAGCTCGAGGTGTATGCGTTTCAGGTTGGAATAGTTGATATTGAGCGAATATTGCAAACTGTCGCTGTAAAAATCAAGTACTTCTTTCAGTGTGGCAAAGCGCCCGTCATGCATATAAGGTGCGGTGAGGGCCACATTGCGCAGGGAGGGTACTTTGAATAGGCCGTAATCTTCAGGCCGGCCGCTTACCGAGCCAAGCCCGGGGTCCGGAAAGTCCTCGATTTGAGAAGCCGCTGTCAGTCCGTTGTTTTCGAATGTGAAGGTGGAAAAAAGCAGGTTGCCTTCGCTGTGACAATGAAAGCAGTCGCCTCCCGATTCATTGAAAAACAGCTCATAACCTCTTTGCTCGCTTTCGCTGAAAAAGCCTTTGTTCAGAAAGCGGACACTGTCGTATTTCGAGCGGAAGGACACCAGGCTCCGTAAAAACTGGGCAATGGCTTTGCCTATCAGTTCCTCGCTGATTTCGCTCGTGCCGAAGGCGGCATAAAATTTGGCGGGGTAGTTTTTGTCGGCTTGCAGTTCTTTCACGAGTTGAGGCAGGTTTTCGGCCATTTCCGTGTGGTCTTCGATGGGCATGAGCGCCTGTTCTTCAAGGCTTCGGGCCCGTCCGTCCCAAAAAAAACGGTCGGCAAAATCGAGATTGAAAAGCGGCATGGAGTTGCGTTTTCCTTCGATACCCAATATGCCCACACTGAGCCTTCGGCCCGAATCGGTAAATGCATCGGCCTGATTGTGGCAGCTGGCACACGACTGGGTGTTATCGCCCGACAATCGTTTATCGTAAAACAGAAAACGGCCCAGAGAGACGCCTTCCACCGTAGTGGGATTGTCAGCCGGAGCCCGGGGAGGCCGGGGGCATAT
>JALSIH010000006.1 GCA_026981615.1 Chitinophagales bacterium | reverse complement strand
TCCGGGTCTGCCTTCTTCAGGGTATCGGGCAAAGGTGGCTTGTACTCCCTCAGCCAAAGTGAATTGAGCGAATCGTAGCGGAGGCCGTAGTAAAGGGGATTGACAAGATAATCGTGCAGGGGCCACAGCAACTCCTCTTTACGGCTTGTAAAAATCTCTACCGCTCGTGCTTTTGTCGTATCCCTGGTCAGGGGCAGGCCCGTATCGAGGTCAAAAAAACGAAGCTGGGGATTCAGCATTTCCTGAATGCCCAGCACCCGTTGCTCTTTATCTGCCGACAGACTTACAGATCTGAAATCATAGAGACAGGGACCCTCGCGGTAGAGCCGTGAATAAGGAGCCATAAGCCTCAGCAGCCGGCCCGAAGAAGAAAAAACACCGAGCGAATGCTGATCCCTGAAAAACTCCGGACACTCCCCGTAGAGGCCTTCCAGTTTTTTACGTTCAATCACAGGAATGTAGAATTGCCGGCTCTTTTCGTCATAAAAGAATCCCGCACCCGATGATAAAATCTTGTAGTGTTTTCCTTTCAATTTCAATTTCAGACGCACGAAACGGCCCTGACTCTCCTTCAAATCGTATATCAGAAGGTATTCGGGTGTGAGAGTCCCCATATCCCTCATAAGCACGTACATCTTTTTTTCTTTTCCGGAGAGCGATATGTTAAGCACTGCTCCCTTGCGCCAGTCTTTGGCAAATTTCTTCCCCAGCTTTTGAATCTCGATGACCTGGCGCACGTCTCCGTTTCGGCCGGCCAATATGATGCGCTTGTCCCATACGGGCGCCCCTTCTTTGTTAAAAGAGAGGCGACCGCCATAGGCAATCAGATCGAAGCCCTGCACGGTAAATCCGTAATCGGCACTGTCGAGCAGGATATCGGGAACCCGTACTTTCAGACTGTCGGCCGGAGCCTGGCCCCGGGCCCCGAAGCAAATAAGAAAAGAAAGGAGAAGAAAGAGTCCGTTTCTATTTTTCATATATCGTCATTTTAGAATCAGCAGCCCGGGCAACCCAAACCACTGCATTTACTTTTAAAATTAGACCTTCCGCAGAAAGGACAAGCATTTCCATCTTTAAAATTTCTATGTGAAGCATCGCATGTTCCCATTGAACTAATATATGGATCAAAATTCTCATTCACTTCATTATTTCCTCTTGTACAATAGCACCTCCTCCATGGTAATGCCAGATTCTCATAAGGCCCGGCAAGTTCATTGGTCGTTCGTGCCGTCACCATCCAGGTCGGATTTGTAGTCACGTAAATACTATCAACAGGTATTTGTATCATAGTTCCGTTTATCACCTTGTATCCGGTAATCATTGAACCCAGCGTATCATACGAATAAAAAGTGGTATTCTGCGATAAATTTAATATATCCCCAAACGGAATGTAAAGTAGTGTGATTCGAACCGAGTCCGTAACAAAGCCGTCTATCAGGTTAGCAACGACTCCGGTATCTGCAAGATTGCCCCATAATTTTACCGATCTCTTTAAACTGTCGGCCAAGTGATATCCCTTGGCTTCAAGCACCATATCCAAGTGACTCATAACTATGAACTCCGCCTCTTCAATTTTAATCATAGAATCCAATACGGAGATAAAAAGCGGATCATTTTGCAGGTCCACCAATCCGTCACGTAAAATTTTTAAGGAATCAAGGTCGGCTTTTTTAAAACTCACGCTTGGATTCTCCATTTGAGAATCGGGCATTTGATTCACATCGGAACATGAGCTAATCCAGAGAGAGAGAGAGAGAGAGAATAAGATTTTTCATATCAAGTAACTTTTTAATTCGCATGCAATATACGAATTTCTTTTTTTAATATCCTACATTAAAATAAAAATCACAAAAACACGCCTCATAGAAATCAGGAGAAGGGGCATGTTAGTGCTGGGAATTATAATCCGTCACAAGTGAACACAACAGTCAAATAAACGGACCGGTAACACTTATTGGATGCAAGCAGAATCAGGCCGAAGAGCATGATGATTTTGGCGCTTTCCTGCATCTATTTTCTTTTGAAAAAGTGAGCAATGGCTTCGCTCGCTTTTTCAGCATATTCGGGCAGGCTTTGCTCCGCCCACGGATGGGAGCCGCCAAAGGAGTGATCGGCCCCCGGCAGTATCATCAGCTCGGAAGCCGGATTCAGTTGATGCAGATAACGGGCCGCTTGGAGGGGCACGGTTTCGTCCTCATCGCCATGCACGATGAGCCAGGGCTGCACCAGCCGCCTGGCTGCCTGCGGCAGATTCAGTCTGGCTTCGTTGGCCAGGTAGTCTTCGGCCATTTGATAGTAGATGGGCAGTTCGTCTCCCGTACGGGAGTTCAGTATATAAATCACCCCGTCTTCTTTAAATTTCTTCATCGTTTCCTCATCCCAAAAGGCCGTAAAATCATGGATAGAAGCCAGGGTAGCCAGTTTTTTCACCCGCGGGTCTTCGGCTGCTTTGACAATGACGATGCCGCCTCCGCGGCTGTGCCCCAGCAGGTACACTCCCGATTGCTCCGTTTCCTCAGCCGGCACCTGCAGCCCGGGCTGCAGGGCATAGTCAATCACAAGGCCGAGGTCGTTGGCTTCGGTGCTCAGATTGTTGTGCCCGAAAGCTTCAAAATCGCTCAACTCTCCGGGATTTTCGGGCGTGGTGCCGTTGTAGCTGCTGTTGTATTTGATAAAAACAAATCCGTTTTCGGCATATTTCCGGGCCATCAGGTCGAAATGCCCCCAGTCTTTGAAGCCTTTGAAACCGTGCAGAAAGATCACAACGGGCTTGGCCCGCCCGTCTTTTTTGAAATATATATCCAGCAATACGGGCCGCTCCCGGCTTCCTTCAATTTCCACATTCCTGATGATTTCCATGACATTTCTTTTATTTGCAAAATTACTTTTTTCCGGCAAGAGCCCGTGCTGAAAAAAGAAAATGCAATAGTGTCTAAATCCGTAATTTCGCTGCCTGATGAGCTCTTCAATTGATCAGATAAAAGCGCCCGTGGCTTCGCATCTCCTCGAATTTGAAAAAAAATTCAAGGAATCGATGCGCAGCAAAGTTCCGTTGCTGGACCGCATCACCAACTATATCGTCAAACGCAAGGGCAAGCACATCCGCCCCATGTTTGTTTTTCTCTCGGCCCGGCTGATCGGAGAAGTCACGGACGCCACCTATCACGGGGCGGCCATGATCGAGCTCATGCACACGGCCACACTGGTCCACGATGACGTGGTGGACGATTCGTGGCAGAGACGGGGCTTTTTCAGCATCAATGCCCTCTGGAAAAACAAGATTGCCGTTTTGGTGGGAGATTACCTCCTCTCGCGGGGCCTCCTTCAGGCCATCGACAACGGGCAATTCGAGATGCTGAAAGTGCTTTCGGAAGCGGTAAAAGAAATGAGCGAAGGGGAGCTGTTGCAAATCGAAAAAGCTCGAAAACTGGATATTGATGAGTCGGTATATTATGAAATCATCCGGCAGAAAACCGCCACACTGATTGCCTCGGCCAGCGAAGTCGGGGCCCTCTCGGCCGGAGCCGACCGCGAGACAGCCGGGCGCATCCACCTCTTTGGCGAGAAAGTGGGCATGGCTTTCCAACTAAAAGACGACCTCTTCGACTACGGGGATGCCCAAATCGGAAAACCCACCCACATCGACATTCAGGAGAAAAAAATGACCCTCCCGCTTATTTTCGCCCTCAATCAAGTGGACCGGAAGCAAAAGTACCGGATGATCAACACGGTGAAAAATCACAACAAAGACCGGAAGCGGGTAGAGGAACTGATCGACCTCGTGCGGCAAAGCGGAGGCATAGACTATGCCCGAAAGGCGATGCTTCGCTATCGCGATGAGGCACTGGAACTCTTAAAGACATTCCCCGAAAACGAGGCCGGGAAAAGCCTCGAAGCCCTTGTGCATTACACCATCGACCGCAAGTATTGAGGGCGGCTGCCTCTCATCAATCCGCCAACTTCCTGTGCCCGACCCAAACAAACCTGCGATTGACAAAGTTGGGGTCTGCCAGCGAAGCGTTGCCGGCAGGATTGCCGCCCGTCACATGAAAATCCGAGAAAGCCGCATTTTGATTGACCCAGATATAACCGGTCAGATTGAAAGATACGGGGACAAATGCCTCTTCCATCCGTTCTTCAATCCTCTTTGCGGTCTCTTCGTCCGTGGTATAAGCGGCACATGTGATGGCTCCTTTTTCCATCGCGATATCATGTGCCAGCTGCAGGGAGTGCTCCGTATCGCGTGTTTTGATGACCTGAATAAGCGGTCCGAAGAGCTCTTCACGAATCAATTCGCTGCCGGCATCCACTTCGATAATGGACGGAGCGCAGGTGCGCGCATTGGCAAATTCCGGATTCTCTATTGCTTCGGGTGCCAGCAGCACTTCGGCTTCCAGGCCGTCCACGCCCTGTACCCTCTTGAGCGTGCGCTCGTTCTGAATGGCTCCCAGCGTGCCCGGCCCCATCTTTGGATGGTGAACAAAGCCGTAAACGGCATCGCGGAGCCGGTTGACCACTTCTTCGTAAGGTATCCGTTCTCCGTTTTCAAGTATGCCCTCTTGCGGGATATAAAAATTCTGAGGAGCCGTGCACATTTGTCCCGAATAAAGCGAGACCGAGAAAGCGAGGTTCTGAACTACGGCATCGAGGTTCTTTACCGAATCGAAGATGACGGAATTGACACCGGCTTTTTCCGTAAATACTTCTTTGCCCTTCAGGGACTCAAGGTAATCTCCAAATTCATTGCCTCCCGTATAGTCGATGATCTTCACTTCCGGACTTTCGGCCAGTTCTTTGGCGATGAGTTTTCCGGGCGGGTCCACGGCCAGTTGCACGGTTTTCGGGTCGTGGCCGGCAGCGAGGAGGGCCTGCTGCAGCTCCGCAATCACAATGGCCAACGGATAGACGGCTCCGGGATGGGGCTTCACGATGACCGGATTGCCGGTGGCCAGGCCGGCAAAGATGCCCGGCACGGAATTCCAGACGGGAAAAGTGGAACAGCCGATGGCCAGCGAGATGCCTTTGCCCACAGGGTGAAAACTTTTATGCACTTTGATCTCAAACTTGCCCATGGGCTTCACCCAATCGACTTCCCGCGGGAAACGCGTCAGTTCTTCGTATGCCATGGCAAGGGCTTCGAGGGCACGATCGTTGCTATGCGGCCCGCTGGCCTGAAAAGACATTACCCATCCCTGGCCGGTGGTGTGCATGGTGGCATTGGCGATCTCAAAGAAGCGCTCTTTGATTCGCTCCAGTGCATCCACCAGAATCAACGCCCGCTCTTCGATCGTTTCCTTTCGCCAGGCACTCCGGGCCTCTGCGGCATTTTTGAGAAGCGTCTCTACGGAATAAAGCGGATAGCGAATCCCGAGTGCTTCGCGGGTAAAAGGGGATACTTCTTCTCCTGCACGGCCTTCGGGCGTGCCCTGGAGCAGCTCGTCAAAGTCTTTGTTGAGATGCGCACGGAAGGCTTGCGCTCCCTTTTCGGGTGCCTCGGCCGGATAGGCCTTGGGGTGCTCGGGGTATTGTGCAAAAAAGCTGCGAAGCCGGTTGGCCTCTACCGCTCGTTCCAGAATTTCGAGGTACTTTTTCTTGTCAGACATGCTTTTCTTTATTTTGATTCCGAAAAATAAGGGATTTTGCAATGAGAGCGAAGCTCGGATCGGCTCCCCCGTTTAATTCTTTTCTTTTATCCCGAGTGCTTCCTCGATGAAGTCGAAGGTGGAAAGAATTTCGGGTTTTCCGTCCACCACGGCCACATCGTGTTCGAAGTGAGCCGAGACCTTGCGGTCGCGCGTAATGATGGTCCACCCGTCATCCAATTGCTGCACATGTCGGGTTCCGAGGTTGATCATCGGCTCGATGGCCAGCACCAGTCCTTCTTTGATGCGCTTGCCGCTGCCCTTTCGGCCATAGTTGGGCACCTCCGGTTTTTCGTGCATGGAGCGGCCGAGCCCGTGACCCACCAACTCGCGCACCACCCCGTAGCCGTGGGCTTCCGTATAAGACTGAATGGCATGGCTGATGTCGCCAATGCGATTGCCCGTGTGCATCTGCTCAATTCCGAGGTAGAGGCTTTTCTTTGTCACTTCAAGCAGCTTCTTCACTTCCTCCGACACTTCACCCACGGCAAAAGTGTAGGCATGGTCACCGTAAAAACCGTTCATTTTCACCCCGCAATCGATCGACACCACGTCTCCCTCTTTCAGCGGCTCATCGTTCGGTATGCCGTGTACCACCCGGGCATTGACGGAAGTGCAGAGGGTATTGGGAAAGTCGTAGAGCCCCAGAAACCCCGGCTCGCCACCGTGGTCGCGGATGAAGGTTTCGGCCAGGCGGTCGAGTTGCAGCGTAGTCACGCCCGGCTTCACTTCGGCAGCCAGCATACCAAGGGTGCGGGACACCAGCAGCGCACTCTCGCGAATCAATTCTATCTCTTCCCGGTTTTTGTATATGATCATTTGAAGAATCTCCTGAAAATTGATTTCTTTTTGTCCCGGTTGTAATGGGCCCGGGCATTTTTCAATACGTGCTTAAACGATCCGCCCTCCGGATGCAGCATCTGCCAAACGGCAGGCCAGCCCGGGAAACCGCCCAGATTGCGGTCGTCAATAAAAATGTCGGCCATGACCTTGCGCGAAGCACCGTCTTCGGGCCGCTCGCCCGGGTACGACTCGTTGACGGCATAAAATTCGATGCCGTGCTCGCGGCAATAATCCACGGCCTCCTGCAGCAGCTCCCCCTCGCGGATGGTCCAGAGGATGAGTCTGTGGCCTTTTTCCTGCAAGGCCCTGAGGGTGGCAAATGCAAATACCATTTCCTCACCGATGGCGGGATACTTGTGCTCCACGATGGTGCCGTCAAAATCGACTGCAATGGTTTTTACTTCTTCTGCCTGCATCTGCGCTTTTCAATCGAGATAATAGCTTTTTTCCACCTTCAGCTCATCGTCCAGTTCATATACCTTCGGCTTGCCGGTGGGAATCTCCACCTTAACG
>JALSIH010000005.1 GCA_026981615.1 Chitinophagales bacterium | reverse complement strand
GTGTAATGACTATTTCCGTTACCATCAACAATAGCAGTAAGAGTTCGTTTTCGGTTATTGCCTGCGACAGCTATACCGTGCCCAGCGGGGATGAGACCTATGCCGTTTCGGGAACTTACATGGATACCATTCCCAATATGGCCGGATGCGACAGCGTGATGACCATTACCGTTACCATAAATACGGTTGACACAATGGTAACGGACAGTTCACCAACGCTCATGGCCCATGCCATAGATGCTACGTATCAATGGTTGAATTGCGATAGTGGATATGCGGTTATTCCCGGGGAAACCGGGCAAAGTTTTACGGCAACAGCCAACGGAAGCTATGCAGTGGAAATTACGCAAAACGGATGTACGGATACTTCGGCTTGTGTTTCAGTTGTAAATGTGGGTATTGTTGAGAATGACTTTGGCAATAAATTCTTGGTATATCCAAATCCTACTAATGGCAATTTTTCAATTGATATGGGAGAAGTTTATCCGGTACTCGTTGTTTCTCTAAGTGATCTGAGCGGTAAAATGATCTACGGTCTGCAGTACCGCCAAAGCCGGTTTCTCAATTTGGATATCAATGCAGCGGCCGGTATATATTTGTTAACGATTGATTCAGGAAGGGACAAGACAGTTATACGGATGATCAAAAATTAAGTCTGTCGAAATAGTAGAGATCGCGGGGGGAGTAAGAAAGGCGCTCGGCTCCCCCGGCCTGGATTATTTTTCTGATTGAAGTTAAGTTATCATCGGTCGGGGAGGTTCAAAGCGTTCTCCGGAAGATATTGTATTCCTAAATGCTTGCGTTTTATTTGCATAAATTGGGTAAGCACTTAATTGCATTTCTGAGATTGAATTCTACATTTTAATAGTCTTTCTCGGGTACTTTCAGAAGAAGTAAAGCCCCTGCAGTGCCCGACCCTTCTGCAGAGGCTTCGTTTTTTCTGCTTCAAGTGCTTTTAAAGTTGTCTGAGCAGCGTATCGCCTTTTTTTATAAGCGGAATACGTAGGTATAGATCCTGCCGGGATTTGAAGGATAAAAGCCTTCGATCATTATGCCTTCGCCCTCTCCCGTGTTGCTGAGTATCTGCTGTGCATCTTCCACGGTGCTGACGGGCATTTCATTGATCGAGAGTATGATAAATCCTTCCCGGATATTGGTGTTTTCCTTTAAAACTCCGTCACGCAGTTTGATGACTTCAAGTCCGCCACGTATGCGCAATCTGCGCGCCAGTTCATCCCCGACATTCTTCAGTGTGGCTCCTAGGATATCGAGCATACCGTCATCGCTTATCGAGACCAGTTCCGTGGTATTCATTTTATTTTTAAGCAGGACGGCTTTGACGTATTCGCTGCCATCGCGATTGTAGATAATATCCACTTCATCGCCCGGGCTGAAGAGCGAAAGTTTTTCCTGCAGTTCGGCCACATTGCTGACAGGCTCGTTGTTGATCCCCGTAATCACGTCACCTTCTCTGAGTCCGGCTTCATCGGCAGCGCTTCCTTCAAAAACGTTGGCGATGTACACGCCCTGCGTCAGGTCGAGCTGCTTTTCTTCGGCCAGGGCTGCATTCACATCGGCAATGTTGATTCCGAGGAAAGCCCGCTGCACGACTCCGTAATTGCGCAGGTCATTCACTACTTTCTTCACGATGTTCACCGGCACGGCAAAAGAATATCCGGCATAAGTGCCCGTGGGGGTGGCTATGGCGGTGTTGATGCCGATCAGTTCGCCCCGGGTATTCACCAAAGCACCACCGCTGTTGCCCGGGTTCACAGCCGCATCGGTTTGTATGAATGATTCGATAGGGGCGACAGACTTCCGGCTCAGGATGTTGATGTTCCGTCCTTTGGCACTCACAATGCCGGCCGTGACCGTTGACATGAGTTCGAAAGGATTGCCCACAGCCAGTACCCATTGGCCGACCACGACCGAGTCGCTGTTGCCGAAAGGTATGGCCGGCAGGTCTTCTTCGTCAATTTTTATCAGGGCAATATCGGTGCTCGGGTCGCTGCCGATGACCCGTGCCGACAGGGTGCGGTTGTCGTTCAGCGTCACTTCCAGTTCATCCGCATTTTCCACCACATGGTTGTTGGTTACGATATATCCGTCCGAACTGATGATCACGCCCGAACCGGTAGCCTTTTGCACCTGTGAATGCCCCTGGTTTCGGGGCGAGTTGAAAAAGTCAAAGAATCCTTCGAAAGGATTAAAAGAGGTGTACTCCATGGTAAAGGTCTTTTTAACGTGTACCACGGCCGGTGTGGAGATGGCTGCCGCGTAGGTAAAATCGACCGGTTCGCGATGCGGGGCATTCATTGCATAGCTGGCCATGCGGGCCGGAATTTCCATCTTCTCCGCCTGACTGCGGCTCTGGGGCACTTGGTCATTGTCAAAATAACGGTCGTAAATGAAAATGGCCGAAAAGGCCATGAGCATCATTAGCAATGCGTTGAGAATCAATTTCTTGAATTTCATCTTTTCTTCCTTTATTTTTTTAAATTATTATTGGTCAAATTTGTTGCTAAAACGTCACCCCTGCTGAATTATGTTTCTTTAGCCGGGGCATTTACAAAAAATTAACACGCTATAAAATTATGGCAGATCAAAATAATGAAGCGCCCTTTATGATGGGCCGTATGTGGGGGAGGAGATGGATATTCTTCTCACTCTTCGTAATCATTCTTACGGGGGTGGCCATTTACTTTTTCGACCAGACGGACGACAGCAAATTTACGCCTCTGGATGCACGCCCTCCGGCTTTTAAGGACCAGCCTGACAGGGGCCCCGTACAGTTGCTCAATATGCCGGCAGACAGCCGGGGGCAGGATGAAATGCAAAAAGACAGTACGGAATGGAATTGACTTTTGAAAAATGGCACGGCACGGGCAACGACTTTGTCATGGTTCTCGATCCCGGGGGACGCTGGCAGCCCGGGCAAGCGGTCATTCGACAGATATGTGAGCGCAGGACGGGAGTGGGAGCTGATGGCCTCATCCTCATACAAGAGGACGAAACGGAAGACTTCCGAATGATTTACTTTAACAGTGACGGGCGCGAGAGCAGCATGTGCGGCAACGGGGGGCGCTGTGCCATTGCCTTTGCCGCCAAACACGGCCTGGGCCGTGATTCCGTTCGCTTCCGGGCAATAGACGGAGTGCACGAAGGCAGGGCAGAAGCCGATGGCCGGATATCCCTCCGTATGATTGATGTGCGGCATCACACAAGGCACGGGGCGGATTTTGTACTGGATACGGGATCGCCCCACTATGTTCGATTTACAAGCCTGGATGCACACCCCGACTTCCAAAAGGAAGCCGCTGCCATCCGCCATCATCCCGATTTTGCAAAACAGGGGATCAATGTCAACTTTGTGGAAGAGCCGGGCCCCGGCCTGCTCTCGATGCGCACCTACGAGCGGGGAGTCGAAGCCGAAACCCTGAGTTGTGGCACCGGGGCCGTAGCAGCCGCCCTCGCAGCTGCCCGGAGGCATGAAAAAACGGGAATGCAGCGCTTTGAAATCAATACAAGGGGCGGCAGGCTGAATGTGAAATTCCGGGCTGACGCAGACGCTTTCCGGGATATATGGCTTACCGGCCCGGCCCGCTATGTCTTCTCCGGCAGCCTGCCCGTCTGATTATTTTGTCCGTGCAGCGCAAAAGTTATATATTTTTGGCCCCGATTAATTGCTAAAAACCAAGCTATGAAACAATCACTTTTACTTTTATGTCTTCTTCTTCTTCTCACCCCCGTGCTCCGGGCCCAGTCTTCATCAGATATTCATCTTAAAGTGTACGATCAGGCCCTCGAACGGGGTGATGTAAATGCAGCCGTCATTGCAGTGCAGTATATCATCGCTGAAGGCAAAGCCGAAGGCAACTGGGAAGATACCCTGGCACGCCTTTATTTCAGTGCCGGACAGTATCCCCTGGCACGAAAAATATCCGAAAAATTGCTCCGTACCGACCCGAAGAATGTGCCTATGCTCACCATCGCAGCATTTTCAAACAAGGCACTCGGACAGGCAAAAGAGGCGATCCCCCTCTTTGAGGTACTTTATCAGGAAAGCAAATACCCCGGCAACTTGTACGAACTCATCACCCTGCAGTTTGCCCTCAAACGCTATGGCGAAGCGGCAGAAAACATTGAAGCATTGCTTAAAGACCCCAAAGCGGGCGAAATCAAGACAACGATACAGGTGGGCAACAATCCGCCCCAGGAGGTAGCCCTCAATGCGGCAGCCCTCAATATTAAAGGCGTGATAGCGTTGGAAATGGGAAACAAAGAGGATGCGGAGCGAATTTTCGCGGAAGCGCTGGAGATAATGCCTGATTTTGTGCTTGCAAAGCAAAATATGGCCGTCTTGCAGGCTACAAAGGATAAGCAGGAAGAAGAGACACCTGCTACGGACGCTCCGGAATCCGGCAAAGGAAAGAGCAAAAGCAAAAAGAGAAAATAAAGCATTCATTTGAAGTCCGTCATTTCCTTACTCATCGCTATTGGCATGCTCCTGGGCGGAGCATCCGGGGTTGCCGACCTTCCGTCAGCGGCCGGCCGGGCCAATGATGAGCTGATTACGGGCGATGCCCGCTTTGACTTGTATCTGCCTCTGATCCGCGGAAAAAAGGTAGCGCTGCTGGTCAATCACACCGCCATGATCAATGAGGTGCACCTATTGGATACGCTGCTTACGCTGGGCATTGATGTGGTGAAGATATTCGCTCCCGAACACGGTTTCCGCGGTACGGCCGATGCGGGCGAGCATGTGGCCAGCGGAGTGGATAAATCTACAGGCATCCCTGTCATCTCCCTTTATGGCGATCATCGTAAACCCCGTCCCGAAGACTTGGAGGGCCTGGATCTGGTGCTTTTTGACATTCAGGATGTGGGCGTGCGCTTCTACACCTATATCAGCACCATGAGCTATATGATGGAGGCCTGTGCAAGGGAAAAGATTCCTTTCGTAGTGCTCGACCGTCCAAACCCCAACGGACATTTTGTGGACGGGCCGCTTATGGACACTTGCTGCACTTCCTTCATCGGCTTGCATGCCGGAGTGCCCGTAGCCCACGGCATGACGGTGGGCGAATACGGGCGCATGGTCAATGAAGAGGGCTGGCTGCCCGAAGGCCTGAAAGCCGATTACCGTGTTATCCCCGTTAAAAACTGGTCTCGTGACCGGGCTTTCCGGCTGCCCGTGCGTCCGTCACCCAATTTGCCGAATATGAAGGCGGTCTATCTCTATCCGACCCTTTGTTTCTTCGAAGCTACGGTGCTGAGTGTGGGCCGTGGCACGGAGAAGCCTTTCCAGGTTATCGGTCATCCCGATTTTCCGGGAGATTATCATTTTACTCCGAAACCGGTGCCCGGAGCCCGGCACCCCAAACTTGAAGGGCGGCTTTGCCACGGCATTGACTATTCGCTGCTTTCCGAAGACTCGCTAAGGGCCATGGCCCGCATTCGCCTCGACTGGATTATCGGGGCCTGGCAGCGCTTTCCAGACAAAAGCACTTTCTTTCTTCCGCATTTTTACAGACTGGCGGGCAACCGCGAGTTGGAAGAACAGATAAAAGCAGGGCTGAGTGAAGAGGAAATACGCGCTTCGTGGGCACCGGGATTGCAAAACTTTGAGCAAATCCGCAGCAAATACCTCATCTATCCTTAACTTTAGGGAGATGCCGGAACCGGAGCAACTGTACAAAGAACTGGATTTTTTAGGAAAAAGCACGATTGATCACCTGATTGAACTGGGAGAAATCAAGGAAATCCCGGCCGAAAGCCGGATTCTGGAAGAAGGGCAAAATGTGCACTGGCTTCCTATTGTCATCAGCGGTCGAATCAGAGTTTATACACGGCACGAAGGCAAAGAACTCCTGCTTTATTACATCCTGCCGGGCGAAAGTTGCATCATGTCCTTCACGGCAGCCATTCATCGCGGGCAAAGCCGCATCAATGCCGTCACCGAAAGCGATTCGGACATCCTGCTTATTCCTTCCAGGCACATCAAAGAGCTGGTCGACCGCCATGCCCGGCTCCGCGGAATGATATTCAACCTTTATCAGACCCGATACGAGGAACTCCTCGACACCATCAAGCAGGTGGTCTTTCATCATCTGGATATGCGCCTGCTCCGCTTCCTCAGGGAAGAGATGGCGCTGAGCGGATCGCCCGGCATACGCCTGTCGCACCGCGAGATAGCCCAAAAACTGGGCACTGCCCGCGAAGTGGTAAGCCGCGTACTCAAAAAACTTGAGTCCGAAGGCCTGATTGTCCAAAGCAAAACGGGTATCCGGCTTCTGCAGATGTGATCATTATCACCGTTTTGCTTCCTGCCATCCTCTAATTTTACCGGTATGAAAAATATTCTTCTAACCAAAAATCAATAGTCATGAAAAAGAATATGAGCAATACCGACCGCATCATCCGTGTCATAATAGCCGCCCTCCTTGTTGTCTTATACGCTACAGGCACGGTGACCGGTACCTGGGGCATTGTTGCGCTTGTCGTGGCGGGCATCTTCGTACTGACCAGCCTCGTCTCTTTCTGCCCCCTCTATGCCATCTTCGGCATCAGTACCTGTTCGGTGAAAAAGTAAACCCCGTATTTCCTTAATGCAAAAGACACTTTCCCTGCGGAAGTGTTTTTTTTGCCCGGCCGACAAAGCGGAGGGGACGGCCGGTGATTAGGGAATTTAAAAGTATAAGAGTGAAGGAGTTGGAAAAAGGAGAAGCGGCCGCTACAGCTGTTAAAAAAGGCCTTAAAAGCATTGGCCGGAGGGCCTCTATGGCCCCTTTTGGGAGCAGCCGATACTGCCGCTTTTCCCATCATTTTTCGTGCAAGCGCAGGATGACAAATCTGTTTTTGAGTATTTCTTAAATATTAAACTTCTATAGCTGTCACTCTGAGTAGGAAAATCACAAAGTGATTTGACGTATCGTCCTGACGCTACGGCCACTGACGCTCGCTTTGCTCGATCCTGACGCTTCGGTCAGGGCAGGTCAGGATCATGAAA
>JALSIH010000004.1 GCA_026981615.1 Chitinophagales bacterium | reverse complement strand
GCGGAGATGAAAAAACTCTTGCTGATCCGGCATGCTAAATCGGACTGGACCGATTCGCAGCAGACAGATTTTGAAAGACCTTTGAATAAAAGAGGAAAGCGGAACAGCCCGGAAATGGCCGCTCGCCTGGTGGAAAGGAATCTGCGGCCCGGGCTGTGGTTGTGCAGTACGGCTGCGCGGGCCCGCGAAACGGTGAAGCTGATGTTGCCGGCATTTGACCTGAGCTTATCAGACGTAAGGTTTTTGGATGAATTATATCTGGCAAGTCCCGAAGAGATCATCCGCACCATACAGAGAGAGGGTAGACGGGCCGATGTCTTGTTTTTGACGGGGCACAACCCCGGCATCACGGACCTGGCCAATATGCTCAGCCCGGTCCGCCTGGATAATATGCCTACCTGCGGAGTATTCGGCATTGATCTTCCCCTTTCCGAATGGAAGGAATTGCAGGCTGTTCCGTATGTTTTTGATTTTTTTGACTATCCTAAAAAATTGCAATAATTGGCTTTCCCGGAAGAAGTAAATCCGCTTTACTATCTGCCTTCGGATGACGGGGCAAAAGTCCCGTATTTCAACCGAGAGTTGAGTTGGTTGTCGTTCAACCACAGGGTTTTGCAGGAGGCCATGGATGAAACAGTCCCACTTTTTGAGCAGATTAAGTTTCTTGCCATTTATTCATCCAATCTGGATGAATTCTTTAAAATCAGGGTAAGTGCCATCCGGCATATGATGCATCTGGGGAGCAAGGCCAGCAAGAAGATCCCTTTCAATCCGCATCTTGTACACCGGGATATCATGATGACGGTGGCCTTTCAGCAGGAGCTCTTTCTGGATACTTTTTACAAGAAAGTGATTCCGGGTCTGCAGAGAGAGAATATATACCTCATCAACGAAAAAAATCTGCAAAGGGCACACCACGAGTTTCTCAGCGAGTATTTTGACCAGTATATCCGTCCGTGGTCGCGCCCCATGATCATCATCAAAAACAAGATATCCGTATTTCTGAAAAACAATACGCTCTATCTTTTTCTGCGCATGGTGCCCCGCATAGAGAAGACGGAGCAGGGCGCAAAAAAGCGCAGAAGAAGCGTCTATGCCAGCCTTGAAATTCCAACGGATCATTTGTCGCGCTGGGTGACACTTCCCGCACTTGACGGGCGGCATTATGTCATGTTTCTCGATGATGTCATCCGCTTCAACATGAAAAAACTTTTTCCGGGCTATGAAATTCTTGAATCACGCGCCATCAAACTGACACGCGATGCGGACATCCCGATAGAGGATGAATTTTCGGGCGATGTGGTGAAGGCGGTAAAAAAATTAATTCAAAAAAGAAGCACGGGTGTGATTACCCGCATCATGCACGACAAGAAAATGTCGCCCCGCCTCAAAAGGTATATGATGGATGCCCTTTCGCTGCAGGAAGAGGATCTGATTCCCGGTGACCGCTATCTCAGCTATGAACACTTATTTGATTTTCCGCGCTTTGGAAAAATTCCGGAGTACAAGCCCCTGCCACCTCTGCATCTCAAGTTGCTGAAGCAGAGAAAAGGCATTTTCGAAAGGCTTTCGGGACAGCGAATCCTTCTCTACTTTCCCTATCATGCGTATGATCCGGTGCTGAACTTCCTTTATCAGGCTGCACGCGATCCTGCCGTGCTGAGCATCAAAATAACGCTCTACCGCATTGCTGCCGAGTCGAAGCTGATCAAAGCACTGAGGAAAGCTGCCGAAAACGGAAAGGATGTAACGGTTTTTATCGAATTGAAGGCGCGCTTTGATGAGCTGCGAAACCTGCAGGCTGCCGAAAAGCTGGAGTCTTCAGGCGTAAATGTACTTTACAGCCTGCCGGTGCTCAAAGTACACAGCAAGGTATGCCTGGTGAGCAGACAGGAAGGTGAAAAGCTTCATGCGTATGCTTACCTCGCTACGGGCAATTTCAATGAGTCTACTGCCCGCAGCTACTGCGACTTCGGCTTCTTCACCGATGATGAGAAGCTGGTGTCGGATATCCGGGAGATTTTTCGTGTTTTGGCCGGTGTCGAGAGCAAGGCCCTCTTTAAAGAGTTGATTGTGGCCCCCGTCAATATGCGCAGAGCGATCAACCAACTCATTGACTTTGAGATCGAAGAGGCCCGCAAGGGAGCCGGGGCAGAAATTATTTTCAAGGTAAACGGGCTGGAGGATGAAAAAATAATTCGGAAAATCTACCAGGCTTCCGAGGCCGGTGTGGATGTGAAGCTGATCGTGCGCAGCATTTGCTGCGTGGTCCCCGGAATAAAAGGCGTCAGCACTCGTGTAAGGGCGATCAGCATTGTTGACCGCTACCTGGAACATGCAAGGGTGTTCAGCTTTTACCATGGCGGGAAGAAAAGGACATTCCTGTCTTCAGCCGATTTGATGACAAGAAATCTGAATCGCAGGATCGAAAGCGCATTTGAGATAAAAGAACCGGAGTTGAAGCAGACGGTGCTTGATATCCTGGCTTTGCAATGGGCCGACAATGTCAAGGCCCGAATTCTTGACAGCCGTCAACTCAACGGATATGTTCGTGAAGAGGGCCCGGCTCTGGAAGCGCAACTTGCCATCTACGACTATCTTGCCGCAAAATGAGGCAGCGTTTCGAAAAGAAAATTATCCTTCCTGCCCGTCAGAGAGAATACCGGCTTTTTTGGCAAATGCCAGTGCAAACTGCTTCAGGTCTTCGGCTCCTTTTTTATTGTTGGTGGCTCTCAGGTAGTTTTCGGAAAGAGTATAGAGGGTCTGGAAATAAAACTTATCCATTTCATCTATTCGCAGGTCCTTGGTCCATAAATCCAGGCGCATGGCACTGGCCTCTTCTTTGTCCCAAAGCGAGAGGATAAAACTTTTGCACTCCTTCGGCTCGGGCACCCCGCTTTCCGGGGCACGCCAGAATATTTTTTCCGGTATTCCCTCTTCGTCCAGCGTAACCCGTATGATTACTTCCGATTCCTTTTTGGGCATAATTCCTTATTTTGCCACAAAAGTATTGAGTTTTGGATCAAAAGGAGTGGGAATGGAGCTAAAAGAAGTCCTTGCCTTCTTGCGCAAGTTGAAAAAGAACAACGACCGGCAGTGGTTTGCGGCCCACAAAGCGGAATTTGTCGAAGCAAAGACGGGGTTTGAAGAATTTCTTGCCCGTATTCTTGAGCGCATGATCTCCATTGAGCCCGGCTTGACGGGTATCCGTCCGTCCTCCTTTATTTTCCGGATTTACCGGGACGTACGCTTTTCAAAGAATAAGGCACCCTATAAAACAAATTTTGGAGCGGCCATTGCACCGGGCGGCCGCAAGTCGGGCGCACCGGCATATTACCTGCACATTGAGCCGGGCAGGAGTTTTGCCGGTGGCGGGGTCTATCATCCGTCCACGGCTGTGTTGAAGGCAATCCGCCAGGAAATCGATTACAATACGGAGCAATTCGAGTCGCTTCTGAATGAAAAAAACTTTAAAGCACATTTCGGAGAATTGAAGGGCGAACAACTCAAAAGAGCACCCAAAGGATACGAAGCCGATAATCCGGCACTTAAATATTTGAAATACAAAGACTTCATAGTTATGAAGCCGCTGACAGATGCTGAATTGCTCAGCCCGGATATTGAAAATGTGATTTTTCACACTTTCAAATCAATGAAAAGTTTTAATGACTTCTTAAAAATTCCCATATTTGAAGTGATTTCCGGCCGGGAAGAAGAGAATTAAAGCAGAGCGGGAAAGGCCGGACAGATATGATTGAAATACATATTTATTTTGTATTTTTAGGCGCGTGTAAGTAATTTTCACAATGGAAGGTCAATATTTTGATTGGTCTTACGTGAAAATTGGCTTATTTTTGCTTTGTAATATTAAAACCTGAAACCGAAAGTCTTTTAAAATTTAAACCAATATGCAAAAGAAAAGATTTCTACTCCTTACCCTTGCTTTACTGGTATTTACGGCCCTGAGCGCTCAGGAAGAACCGATGCGACCCGGCCCCAATGAAGCGAATATTCCGAGTTACCGAATGGAGCAGCATGAGAAATGGCTGAATATGGAAACGAACTTCCCTGCCAAAGAGCGCAATATGTGGCAAATTGGCCTTCATACCGGCATTGCAAGCATTGGTGGCGATGTGCGACCGCAAATCGGTTATGCCGGTGGTGCTTACGTACGCAAGGCCCTCGGCTATGTCGTTTCTTTGCGGGGGTATTACAACCGTGCATTTGCATATGGAATAGACGGGACTTACGAGTCAGGAATCCGCTATAATTACGGATTCAATGCCGGTGGCGATCCGCGCGTTGACTACTACGATGAGGCAACCGGCACGGGAGGTGCTTACCTGAACTACAAAAGTTCTCAGCATTTCCTCTCAGGTGACATTATGTTCAACCTGAATAACATCAAATTTCACTCACCCAATACCTATTTTGCACCCTACCTCTTCTTGGGTGTAGGTTTATTGGGACATCAATCCTCCGTGGATGCCCTTGATGCCAACGGCAATATGTATGACTTCGAATCGGTTGCAGGAAATACAGTAAGGGAAAGAGTAAAGTATCTGAAAGGAAAATTGGATTATAATTTTGAGACGGCAGGCTCTCCCGACCGTGGCGCCATGTTCAACGTGAGCGGATATGACGTGCTTCCCGCTATTAGCGGTGGTTTGGGCATGGGCTTCAGATTGTCGCAGCGTGTAGAGGTTGGACTGGAAACACGTTTTATCTTTACAGGCAGTGATTACCTCGATAACTTCGCCTTCCGCTCATACGAAACCGGAAGCAGAAGCATCAACGTGGCCACGGCCAATACCGACATTGTCAACTACACCATGTTCAACGTGGGCTACAACCTCGGTAAAAACGCAGAAGAACCTACCTGGTTCGTCAATCCGGTGGATTATACCTACGATTATCTCGCATATCTCGACAAGAAAACCGACTTCACCGATACCGATGGTGACGGAGTGCCCGATATCTGGGATGATGAGGAAAACACACCCAAAGGTGCTGTGGTGGATGTCAATGGTGTAACCATGGATAGCGATGGTGACGGTTGCCCGGATCATGAAGACCCCGAGCCGTTTTCTTCTCCTCAATACCCGATTGTGGATTGCAAAACGCAATGGCCCGAAGGTTTGAAAAAAGAAGAAGTCATTGAATTGATCAAGGAAAATTCAATTGACGGCTGGTTCCTTCCTATGATTCACTTCGATCTGGACAAATCAAAAATCAGAACGGAAGATGTAGCTAACCTCGATCATGTCGGAGAAGTGATGACCCGTTACAAAAACATCAAAGTGGATGTGATCGGACATACGGATCAACGCGCTTCCGAAGAATATAACCTGAAGCTTTCTCAAAGACGATCGGAAGCTGCTGTCAACTACCTCGTAGACAACTACGGAATTGACCGCTCACGCTTTAATATCAAGTATGAAGGGGAAGCAAAACCCATCATACCGAACGCCAAGGGTGAGAAAGAATACTATATGAACAGGCGGGTTGAGTTCAAAGTCGCAGACTAAGACTCCGCTCCGGCTTAAAGAAAAAGGGACAATCATTGCGATTGTCCCTTTTTCTTTTTCAGAACATACAAGACCTGTTTGAAAACGAGGGCAAAGCGGTAGTAGATAACGGCATCAATGAAGAGGCCGTTTTTTTTGAAAAGGCTTTGCCATTCACGGTCGCTTTTGTTGGAATGGGGATGTCCTTTAAATTCCCAATTCACCAGGCTGTCGCTGAAATGCGTCAGCGCCTTCTGGCACCTGTTTCCGTAAATATCTTCCATTACCAGCAAGGTATTGCTGCACACGCGTGCGGCCTCGTGCACTATCTGCCCGGGATTGTCGCAGTGGTGAAGAACGGTGAGCAGCATGACAGTCGGGAAACTTTGCTCTTCGAAGGGAAGCCTCTGCCCGTCATAAATAAGGGGTTGAATGTCGGGGAAGCGGGATCTGTTCTTTACATCCAGGGCGATGACCTGAAGGCCGTCATTTTGCAGCAGTTTTACCACACCCGCATTGCCGCTGCCGATATCAAGGATGGGCCCCTTGCCGACAAAAGGAACAATGCGCCCGTACTTAATGCCGGCTCGCAGCAGGATTTGTTTTTCCCGGAATGGACTCATGAGGCTTATTTAAATAGTCATATATAATGGCAAGGGTTAAAATACCGTATTCCAATATCAAAGTCACGGTACTCAGGTGAAAGTCTGCCGTTTGGAAGGCCTGATAGCTCAGAAATACGAGCATGCTCCAGACCAGAGGCGTGAGAAAGCGGGTGAATACGCCAAAGGCAAGAAGGGGAGCGATGTACCACGGATTGACGGTGGTAGCCAGTAAAAGATAGCCTCCCAGCGCAAGCGTAAAAAAGACAAATATATTTTGAAAGGGCCGGATCAAGTGGCGTAGAGACAGGAAGATCAGGTAGAGGGCTACGGAGAGTCCGAGATAAAATGATATTTCGTGAATGACATTGTATCCTTTGATTTCAAAGCCTGCCCAGCGAATCAATGAATAGATGCTGCCGTTGAATTCGAAAGTATTGAAATATAAGCGCAGGGAAGAGAGGATATTCAGCGTTCCCGATAGACCGCTCAAGAGGAGAAGAAGGAGCAGAGGAAACAAAGCTGAAACAAGAAAAAGGAGCTTGCTCTTTTTGAGCAAAGGCCGGCCGAGGAATGCCGGAAGGAAAATCAATGGAATGAACTTGGAGAGGATGGAAGCCGAGAGGGCCAGGCCTGCTGCTGTAAAGCTTTTTTTATGGAAGTAGTAAGCCGCAAGGAGTACAAAGAAGATCATAAAAACCTCTATATGAAGATTTCCGCTCAGCTCGATGATGGGGAGGGGATTCAAAATGTAGAGCAGGGACCGGGGAAGCGGAAGTCTCAATTGCCGGAAGATGCGCAGCATCAGAAGGATAGATCCCAACTCCAGTAAAAACGTGAAGAGGTGAAGCATGATCATCCGTCCGCTTCGCCCGGGAAGCAGTGAAGCAGCGGCAAAGAAGGCCTGTGGCACAGGCGGATAGACGGAATAATAATCTTTTTGCAAGGGAAGTGTTCGCCAATCACCAAGCACTTTGCCACTTTCGGCA
>JALSIH010000003.1 GCA_026981615.1 Chitinophagales bacterium | reverse complement strand
CTCACCCAGAATGGATTCCACCACACCGGTCACCTCCGAGTTTCCCAGTTTGGTTTTGGTCTGCCCTTCAAATTGAGGCTCTGGCACCTTCACCGAGATCACGGCCGTGCAGCCTTCTCTGAAATCGTCTCCCGTAATGTCAAACTTTACCTTGCTGAAGTATCCGTTTTTCTCTCCGTAATTCTTAAAAACACGTGTCAGGGCCCTTCTGAAACCGCTCACATGCGTACCGCCTTCGATGGTGTTGATATTGTTGACATAGGAGTGTACATTCTCATTGTAGGAGGTGTTGTACTGCATCGCCACTTCTATCATAATGCCGTCTTTGGCACCCTCTACAAAAATGGGCTCGGGGATCAGGCGTTCGCGGCTCTGGTCGAGATACTGAACAAATTCCTTCAGGCCGCCTTCAAAATGGAAAGTGTCCTTTTTCACTTCCCCTTCCTCATCGGTTTCGCGCAGATCTTCAAGCGCAATGGTGATGCCGGCATTCAGGAAGGCCAGCTCGCGCAAGCGGCTTGCCAATATATCGTACTTAAAAGTGACTTCCGTAAAAATGCTGTCATCGGCCTTAAACCACACTTCGGTTCCGGTCTCTTCCGTTTCTCCGATTACCTCCACAGGCGTCACCGGCTTACCTTTTCTGTATTCCTGTTTCCATATCTTCCCGTTGCGATAGATGCGGGCAACGAGGTGATTTGAAAGTGCATTCACACACGAAACCCCGACCCCGTGAAGCCCACCGGAAACCTTGTAGGAGTCTTTGTCGAACTTGCCACCGGCATGCAGTACGGTCATCACCACTTCCAGTGCCGAACGCCCCTCTTTCTTATGAATCTCGGTGGGGATACCCCTTCCGTTGTCTCG
The DNA here is from genome assembly GCA_026981615.1 of Chitinophagales bacterium. Lineage (GTDB taxonomy): Bacteria > Bacteroidota > Bacteroidia > Chitinophagales > S012-47 > S012-47. Next base: position 6,332 of record JALSIH010000003.1, on the reverse strand, counting down.
TACCGTGATGGAGTTGTCTTCGTTGATGCGCACCATGATGGTATCACAATAGCCGGCAAGCGCTTCGTCAATGGAGTTGTCCACCACTTCATATACGAGGTGATGCAGACCTTTGGGGCCAATGTCACCGATATACATGGCCGGTCGCTTCCTTACTGCCTCCAGTCCTTCGAGAACATGTATATTTTCTGCTGTATAATTATTCTTTCCAGGGGTCAAAATCTACCTCCTTGTTTTATTTAAAAAAAGACGTGCAAAGTTACGGATTATAAGGCTTTAAAGCTAATAAACAGCTTCTTAAGATGAGTCGAAATCTTTCCACTTCAAATCGTTAAAAATACAACGTCAATCCGCAGAAAATCATTCGATTATCTTTCCCGCATTTCGCCATCCCACGGGGGGGCCTTTAGGCCGGTAACCGTGCTTCTCGGCCAGGAGTTGGATGATGCCATCGGCCAGTCCGATCTGGGGTACTTTCATCTTGCGAATGCCGGTCCATTCCATGATGCTTGTAAAGATTTTACAGGCATGCCCGATGACATCGGCCCGGTCGGGTTTCAGTCCGTATTTGCGCATGCGACCGTTCAGGTCCAGCGCATGGATCTCCTTACAAAATCCCGCAATAAACTCATAACTCAGCAGGGCACCCGACTTGCGTCTCGAGAGCTGAAAGATGCTGTTGATATTCCCCCCGGAGCCCACTCCGGTGAGCCGCTCATCCCCGGCATTCGAAGCCAGCCATTTTCTCATCCGTTCCCATTCCGTATCAGGCACCTTGCCCGTCATCAGGCGCACCGTGCCGATATTAAAACTGTTGTACACCTTTTCTCCGCCCCGGGCAAAGAGCGTCAGGTCCGTACTGCCTCCTCCCACATCAATATAGAGATATGAACGTTCGGGGTTCAGGTGCTGGGAGATATGCGTCTCAAAAACAATGGAGGCTTCCTCTTTGCCGTCAATCACTTCAATTTCAATGCCGGTGAGTTGCCTGATTTCGCGAACGATCTCACCGGCATTGGCTGCATCGCGCACGGCCGAGGTGGCACAAGCCCTGTAATCCTCCACCTTATATATTTCCATCAAAAGCTGATAAATCTGCAAAGTGCGGATAAGGTCGGCCCTTTTTTCGGGCGAAATGTGCCCCCGGGTGAAAGTATCCATGCCGAGGCGCACCGGAATACGAAGCAGTTTTAACTTCAACGGACGTGCGTAATGGTGATCCACTTCGGAGATCAGACACCTTACCGCATTGGACCCGATATCTATTGCTGCCAGTCTCATTCTGCAATTTCCCAATTATTGCCAAGAGTTCCACTCTATTTTTCCACAAATGGCAGGCAGGGCATTGTTCTAATGCATGTGTTTACTTCTACATTTATAACAAGCTCTTTTTTTTTATACCTATTCAACGAAGCATGGATTTTTCTATTTTCGCATCCCTCGATTTTACGGCCATCATTGTAGCCAGCATTGCCTACTGGATGCCGGGCATGCTTTGGTATACCTCTTTTCTCTTTGGCAAAGTTTGGGCGGTCGAAGTCGGCTTCAGCGAGGCCGCCAGGAAAAAGATGACCATATCAATGATCCTCTCTTTTGTCGCTATGTTTCTTTCCTGCACCGTGCTGGCATTGTTTGTCACACATCTGACCGCTCCTGACATCTTGCGGGAAGTCAAGATTGCTTTGGCAGCGGGTTTTGCCTTTACCTTTATACCGATGTGGATTGCCAGGCAATATCAGCAAAGTTCGCTGATGGCCCTGTTTATCGATGCCTTTTATCACATCTGCGGATATGTGCTGGCTTCGGTGATTATCACCACCTGGTAGGCCGGCTTACTTTTTGCCTTTGAGGCAAAGGCCCAGTTCGTCAAGCTGCGTGTCATCAATGGGCGAAGGCGCATCGAGCATGACATCGCGGCCGTGATTGTTTTTCGGGAAAGCAATAAAATCACGGATGGATTCGGAGCCGCCCATGAGCGCTGCCAGGCGGTCGAAGCCGAAAGCTATGCCCCCGTGGGGAGGCGCTCCGTATTCAAATGCCTTCATCAGGAATCCGAATTTGGCCTCTGCTTCTTCCCGGCCGATTCCGAGTGCCTCAAACATTTCTTCCTGCAGGGCCCGCTCGTGTATTCGTATCGAACCACCGGCAATTTCGTTGCCATTGAGGGTCAGGTCATAGGCTTCGGCTTTCACCCTGCCGGGGTTGCTGGCAAGCAGCTCCAGGTCTTCGGCCCGCGGGCGGGTAAAGGGATGATGAAGAGCCACAAAACGCCCTTCCTCTTCTACCCACTCGAGCAGCGGAAAGTCAACGATCCAGAGCAGTTTGTATTCATCTGCTTTGCGAAGTCCCAGCCGCTGTCCCAGTTCCAGCCTGAGTACGCCCAGCGCCTTGCGGGTAGCCTCCTTCTCCCCGGCCATGATCAGCATGAGATCACCCGCCTGCGCCCCCATTCGGGCAGCCCACGCCCCCAGGTCTTCGGCAGTGTAAAATTTATCCACCGAAGACTTATAACTTCCGTCTGCATTGCATTTGACATAGACCAGTCCGCGGGCGCCCACCTGCGGTTTTTTTACAAATTCCGTGAGTTCGTCCAGCTGCTTGCGGCTGTAGGAGGCCGCTCCTTTTACGCATATACCCGCCACCAGGCCCGCCTCATCAAACACTCTGAAACCGTGCCCTTTGGCCAGATCATCAAGTTCATGCAGGCGCATATCAAAACGAATGTCGGGCTTATCAGTGCCGTAGAGGCGCATGGCATCTTCATAGCTCATTCGCCCGGGCCGCTCCGGCTCAATGCCCTTCACTTCTTTGAAAAGATGAATCAGCAGTCCCTCGAAAAGCTCCAGCACATCCTCACGATCCACGAAAGACATTTCGCAATCGATCTGGGTAAATTCGGGCTGCCGGTCGGCACGCAAGTCTTCGTCTCTGAAGCATTTTACAATCTGATAATAGCGGTCGTAACCACTGACCATCAGAAGCTGCTTGAAGGTTTGAGGCGACTGCGGCAGGGCATAGAACTGCCCCCGGTTCATGCGCGAGGGAACTACAAAATCCCGTGCCCCTTCGGGGGTGGATTTGATCAGATACGGGGTTTCAATATCGATAAACCCTTTTTCACTGAGATATTTGCGCGTGGCCATAGCGAGCTTGTGCCGCAACTCCATATTCCTTTTCAATACGCCCCGTCTGAGGTCCAGATAGCGGTACTTCATGCGCAGGTCTTCGCCCCCGTCTGTTTCGTCCTCAATGGTGAAAGGAGGTGTTTTGGATGCATTCAGCACTTTCAATTCCTCCGCTATGATCTCGATATCACCCGTGGGCAATTTGGGGTTCTTATTGCTCCGCTCGGCCACCGTGCCCTGCACCTGTATCACATATTCGCGACCGAGTTGCCGGGCCCTTTCGCACAGGTTTTTGTCGGCCTGCATATCGAAGACCAACTGGGTGATGCCGTAGCGGTCGCGAAGGTCAAGGAAGGTCATCCCCCCGAAATCGCGCGTCCTCTGCACCCAGCCGGCCAGTTTTACTTTCTTCCCGGCATCTGCAAGCCGCAATTCTCCGCAAGTGTGTGAACGAAACATAGACAAATGAATTTAAGGCGCAAAAATACTTAGAATAAGTGCAATAGCACACGCTACGGGAGCCTAAATCCATTTATTGCAGATCGGCTCCTTTTATCGCAGGACCAGCTTTCTATACGCATCCAGCTTGAGCAATATAGCCAAAGAGACGGTAAAGCCCAGAAGGCTGGAGCCCCCATAGCTGATAAAAGGCAGCGGAATGCCGATGACCGGCAGCAGCCCGATGGCCATGCCCACATTGACCAGATAGTGCAAAAAGAGCACCGAAGCCACTCCGTAGGCATATATACGCGTAAACCTCGATCGCTGCCGCTCGGCCAGCCGGAGAATGCGCAGAAGAAAGGCCATAAAAAGCAGGAGAAAAAGGCTGCTTCCGACAAAACCAAATTCCTCACCAATGCCAGAAAAAATAAAATCCGTGCCCTGCTCCGGCACGAAATCACCTTTGGTCAGGGTGCCCTTCAGATAGCCTTTGCCTAAAACCCCGCCCGATCCGATTGCAATCTTGGATTGCTCCACGTTGTAATTGGCCCCCCTTTCCACTTCGCGGCCAAGCAGCACGTTGATGCGGCTTTGCTGGTGAGGTTGCAGGGCTTTGTAAAAAAGCAGATTGACCCCGAAGTTGACAAAGGTGAAACTGAGCAGATAGATCAGGATGATCTCCAGAAATCGAATCTTCAGTCGCTTCCAGTTGCGAATAATAAAAATCGTTAAAAAGGCCAGCACAGCGGTGATAGCCAGTGATACCGAGACCGGGCCGAAAAGCAGTGTACTTATGAAAAGCAGTCCGACATAGAAGCCGATGACCGGCACGGTGGCCGGAAAGCCCTCGCGATACAATACCAGAAAGAAACCGGTGAATACGAGAGCCGTACCGATATCCCGCTGCATGATCACCAGGGCCATGGGCAGGGCAATGAGCGCCATGGCGATTAGCTGCGATTTGAGCCGGCTCAGGTTCACATCCACGCTGGTAAGATAGCGGGCCAGGGCAAGCGAGGTGGCAATCTTGGCAAACTCGGCAGGCTGCAGTGACACGGGGCCGAAAACCAGCCACGAACGCGCTCCGTTTATGGACGGGGCAATGGCAAAGGTCACGAGCAGTAAAATGATCATAAATCCGTAAAAAGGCCAGGCCATGGCCGAGAAAAATTTATAGTCGAGGATCATGACCACAGCCGCTGCCAGTATGGAGACAGCGACCCAGACAAGCTGCCTCATATGAGGCAGGCGGCCGTCAAAGAAGTATTGCCCGTCATCAAAGTTCACCGCATAAATGGTGGCCAGACCCACAAGCAAGAGCAGCAGGTAAAGCCAAATGCTGAGCCAGTCAAGGTATGCCAATACGTTTTCTCTTCGCTTCATTTTTTACTTTATTCCCCGGTCACAGCCGGCTCATTGTCTTCGTCAATAAAATCAGCTTTCAAAATATAGTCTTCCAGCCATTTGCGCTCCGGGGCAATTTCCCCTTTTAAATAGTACTCCATCATCAGCGAGGCTATCGGTGCTGCCCAGCTACCTCCAAAGCCCGAATTCTCAACCACCACGGCAATGGCGATTTTCGGATTTTCGCGGGGAGCAAAGGCAGCAAATAGGGAATGATCGGCTCCGTGGGGGTTTTCTGCCGTCCCCGTCTTGCCGCACACGGCTATGTCCGGAATTCGTGCGAGGCCGGCCGTTCCGTCCCGCACTACGTTCTCCATGCCTTCATAAATCCATTTTATCTTTTCCTCCGGGATGGGTATCGAACGGATTTTGGCATACTTGCGGTGTATGGTATCCCGGTCTGCGAAGGATTTGATCAGGTGAGGCGGGCGGTACTGCCCTCCGTTGGCGAGAATAGCGTAGAGGTTGGCCAGTTGTATGGGCGTGACCGTCAGTTCGCCCTGCCCGATGGCCAGACTTATCACGGTAGCGGCCTTCCAGCGCCATCCTTTGTAGAGGCGGTCATAATACTCTGCATCCGGCACATTGCCGCTCAATTCTCCATAGAGGTCAATTCCGGTCTTGCGCCCCAGGTTGAAGGCCCTCAGATACTGCGACCAGGTGTCCAGCGCTTCACTTTCATCTGCAAATTTTTCATTTTCGAGGAGCAGACGCAGCGACTGGCAGAAGTAGGAATTGCAGGAACGCTGAATGCCTTCGTTCAGATTGGGAATGCGCGGATGATGGTGGCAGCCGATGCGTATGCCCGATATGTGATAGGCTCCGTCACAGGGGTAGCCCATGCCCGGCCGAATGGCTCCCTCGTTCCAGGCAATGAGTCCCATCAGCGGCTTGAAGGTGGAGCCGGGCGGATAAAGTGCCCGCAAGGGCCGGTTGATCAGGGGTTTATTAATGGAATCGAGCAGCAGCGCACGGAAATTACGGCCCCGCTGACGGCCTACCAGCATATTGGGGTCGTAGGAGGGACTGCTCACAAATGCCAGTATCTCACCGGTGCCCGGTTCGATGGCGACAATGCTCCCCCGCTTGTTTTGCATTAATTTTTCGCCATAGCGCTGAAGAAAAATGTCCAGGCTGATCTGCATATTTCGCCCGGGCACGGGCAGGGTATCAAAGGCCCCGTTGCGATACGGGCCGATATCGCGCCCCAGATTGTCTTTGTAGTAATACCTGACTCCTTTCTTCCCCCGGAGCTCCGGTTCATAGTATTTCTCAATGCCGTCTTTGCCCACATACTCCCCCGGGCGGTAGTAGCCCTGCGAGGCATCCATCTCTTTTTCGTTGACTTCTCCCACGTTGCCA
>JALSIH010000002.1 GCA_026981615.1 Chitinophagales bacterium | reverse complement strand
CGATGTTCAGATCAGGGATTTTTCGACTGTTTATAAATACGAGGTGCAGGACGGAAGCATCGCATCTCAGCCGGTCGCCTCCTATCCGGCCGGTGACGAAAACCTGGGCAACGGGCGCTACAGCGAGGACGGGCATTTTTTCCTGAGCCACGATGTGCACAGCAACAAGACCACCATTCCATTCCTGAAAAACAATGAATTTGACTACAACCGCCTGCTCTTTTTCCTGGGGGGCGATGCGTATCGCTGGGGCTGGTTAATTTATATTCCGATTGTAATTCTCATCATCACAGCAGTGAGCAACGGGGCCAATCTCACAGACGGGCTTGACGGACTGGCAACGGGTGTGTCGGCTGTGGTCATCTTCACCCTGCTGGTATTTGCCTATGTCTCGGGCAACGTGCTGTTTGCCGATTACCTCAACATCGTTTATATCCCCCATTCGGGCGAGCTGGTCATTTTTGCCGCTGCTTTTGTGGGGGCCTGTGTGGGTTTTCTCTGGTACAACAGCTATCCGGCTTCGGTCTTTATGGGCGATACCGGCAGCCTGGCCATCGGAGGCATCATTGCCACCCTGGCCATCGTAGTGCGCAAAGAGCTTTTGCTGCCGCTTTTATGCGGAATCTTTCTTATCGAAAGCCTTTCGGTCATCCTTCAGGTGGCCTGGTTTAAATATACAAAACGCAAATACGGGGCGGGGAGAAGAATTTTTCTCATGTCGCCCCTGCATCACCACTATCAGAAGATGGGCATGGCCGAGCCCAAGATTGTGGTGCGTTTCTGGATTGTCAGCATCATGCTGGCTGTGCTCAGCATCATAACCTTAAAAGTGCGTTGATGAAGAAGCCTCTCGTCATACTCGGAGCCGGAGAAAGCGGCACAGGCGCTGCCATACTGGGCAGAAAGCAGGGCTATGAGGTTTTTGTATCCGACAGCGGCACGCCACAGACGGAGTATCTCGAAGAGCTGAAAGCGCGCGGCATTGCATTTGAAGCCGGGCAGCACAGCGAAGAGCGCATTTTGCAGGCAGGGCTCATCGTCAAGAGTCCCGGCATTCCCGCAGAGGCGGAAATCGTAGAGAAGGCCCTCGGCAGGGGCATTCCCGTCATTTCCGAAATCGAATTTGCTTCCCGCTTTACGGAGCAATGCATCATAGCGGTCACCGGCACAAACGGCAAAACGACCACCACCTCACTGATGCACCACATTCTGACGAAAGCCGGCAAAAAGGCCGCCAAAGGCGGAAACATCGGAACCAGCTTTGCCCGCCTCGTGGCCGAAGGGGGATATGATTATTACGTGCTGGAAGTCAGCAGTTTTCAACTGGACGAAATCGAGCGATTCCGTCCGCACATTTCCATTTTGCTCAATATCACTCCTGATCATCTTGACCGGTACGATCAGGACTTTGAGAAATATATCGATTCAAAATTTTTAATCACCAAAAATCAAAAAGGAGGAGACTATTTCATTTACAACCTGGACGATGAAGTAATTACAGAAAGGATGAAGGGCATGCTATTTAGCGCAAAAACGGTGCCCATTTCCATCCGTCAAACTGTAGACTTTGGAGCATGGGCAAATGACGAAGAAATCCATTTAGAAACAGGAAAAACATCATTTGCCATGAAAATCAACGATTTAGGAATTCAGGGAAAACACAACACCTACAATTCAATGGCTGCGGGCATCGCAGCGCGTATTCTCGAAATCAGAAAGGAGGACATACGTGACAGCCTTTCGGATTTCAAAGCCGAAGCACACCGCCTCGAGAAAGTGGGCCGCGTCAGTGGCGTGGAATTCATCAACGACTCAAAAGCCACCAATGTGAATGCCACCTGGTACGCACTGGAAAGCATGGAGCGACCCGTCATCTGGATTGCGGGCGGAGTGGACAAAGGCAACGACTATTCCGTACTCGAGCCGCTGGTAAGCAAAAGGGTGAAAGCCATTGTTTGCCTCGGTATCGATAATATGAACATCCATCAGGCTTTCGGAAAGACGGTGGATATCATTGTCAACACCCAAAGCATGGAAGAGGCTGTGAAAATGGCCCTCCACCTGGCCGACAAAGAGGAAATTGTTCTTCTTTCTCCGGCCTGTGCCAGTTTCGATCTTTTTGAGAACTATGAAGATCGCGGCAATCAGTTTAAAATGGCGGTAAGAGAACTTTAAATCAGCTATGCCATGATCCGGAAATTGCTCGGCAAAGTGGAAGGCGATCGCTATATCTGGCTGATAATGATCTGTCTGGCCATCTTCTCGATTTTGTCGGTGTACAGCGCAAGCGGTACCCTGGCTTTTCGAAACCACAGTGGCCAGACGGAGATTTATCTCTTTCGGCACAGTGTCCTCATTCTGATGGGGCTGGGCCTCATGGTGCTTGCCAGCAAGGCCAATTACCGGATCTACTCGCGGCTGGCCCAGATTTTCCTCTGGGTTTCCATCCCGCTTCTCGTCATCACCCTGATATTCGGTTCGGATATCAACGATGCCCGCAGGTGGATTACCGTGCCCGTGATTCATATATCTTTCCAGACGTCCGACCTTGCCAAGGTGGCCCTGATCATGTATGTGGCCCGTTTCCTCTCACGCAGGCAGGAAGATGTCAAGGATTTTTACAGGGGCTTTTTGCCCATCATCCTGATCATCACCATGGTGACCCTTTTGATCGCCATTGCCGACTTTTCGAGTGCGGCCGTCCTTTTTGCCACTTCCCTGCTGCTTTTGTTTATCGGGCGGGTTCGCCTGCGATACATTGCGGCTACGGTGGCTGTGGCAAGCTTTGCCTTTGCATTTATGGTTTTGCTGGCCTACCAGTTTCCGCATGTCGGAAGGCTGGGCACCTGGAAGTCGCGCATCGAGTCTTTCGTGTCGACTGACGGGGAGCCGGCCTACCACGTGCAACAGTCGAAGATTGCCATTGCCGAAGGGGGTGTGCTCGGCAAAGGACCGGGAAACAGCATTCAGAAGAATTTCCTGCCCAATTCCTTTTCCGACTACATCTTTTCGGTCATCATCGAAGAGTATGGTCTGCTCGGTGCGGGGTTTTTGATTTTTCTCTATCTCGCCTTTTTGTACCGCTCCATAAAGATTATCATCCGCAGCCCGGGCACCTTCGGTGCACTTTTGGCAGCAGGCCTGGCATTCAGCCTGGTTATTCAGGCCCTTGTCAATATGGCCGTGGCCGTTGATCTGCTTCCTTCCACCGGCCTGCCCCTGCCCCTGGTAAGCATGGGCGGAACCTCCCTCTGGTTTACCGGCCTGGCCGTGGGCATTATTTTGAGTGTGAGCAGGCAGTCGGACACGGAGCGGGCTGCCGCAGGGGATGCTGAGACAAGTGAGACGGCCCGGGAGGAAGCAGGCGGCAATTATCAAAGAAGAGGAGCATGGCAATGAAAAACGGAGAATACAGAATTATTATCAGCGGAGGAGGCACCGGAGGCCATATCTTTCCGGCTATTTCCATTGCCGATGCCATTCGCAAGCAGGCACCCGAAGCAAAAATACAATTTATCGGGGCCCTGGGTCGCATGGAGATGGAGCGTGTGCCCGAGGCCGGTTATGCAATTGAAGGGCTGCCCATCCGGGGCATTGACCGGAGAAATATGTTGAAAAACCTGGCGCTTCCATTCCGCCTTTTGGGCAGCATCGTCAAGGCACGAGGTATCATCCGCAAATTTGACCCCCAGGCAGTTATCGGTGTGGGAGGCTATGCCAGCGGGCCGACATTGTGGGTGGCCTCGCGAAGAAAAATCCCTACCGTCATCCAGGAGCAAAATTCCTATCCCGGAATCACGAACCGGCTGCTGGCCCGCTATGTGGATCGCATCTATGTGGCCTATGACCGCATGGATCGCTGGTTTGAGCCGGACAAAATCGTAAAGTCGGGCAATCCCGTGCGGGAAGCCATTCGCAATGCACGGGTCACGCGCGATGAGGCCCTGGAAGCTTTCGGCTGGGATCGCAGCAAGCCCGTTGTTCTGGTGGTCGGGGGAAGCCTGGGTTCTCTCACCATCAACCGCTCCATAGCCGGGGATATCGAAAAATTCAGGCATGCCGGACTGCGGCTCATCTGGCAGACCGGGAAACTCTATTATGATCGCTATAAGGACAGTGTAAAAGCACATGAGGACCTTCGCATCCTTCCGTTTATCCGAGACATGGCCTCGGCTTATGCCGCTGCCGATGTCATTGTTTCGAGGGCCGGAGCCATTGCCGTTTCCGAGCTTCAGATTGTGGGGAAGCCGGTCATTCTTGTGCCTTCGCCCAATGTGGCCGAAGACCACCAAAGCAAAAATGCCCAGGCCCTTGAGGAGCGAAATGCGGCCATGACCGTCAGCGACAGAGAGGCGCCCGCGCGCCTGGTCGAGCAAATTGTCAAGCTGGTCGAAAACGGTGGGCTGCGCGAACGCATGAGCAGCAATATCAAAAAAATGGCCATTCATGATGCAGCCGACCGCATCGCTTCCGATGTCCTCGAAATTATAAAAAAAGGGAAGGATGCAAAGCATTAAAAATATAAGAAAAGCCTGGTTTGTGGGCATCGGAGGCATCGGAATGAGTGCCCTCGCACGCTATTTTATGTATCAGGGCATCAGGGTGGGCGGCTATGACCGTACGGACTCGGATATCACCCGCTCGCTTGCTGCTGAGGGGGCCTTGATTACGCATGACGACAGCCTTTCTGCCATGTGGGAAGATGCCGGGTTGTTGGTATATACACCGGCTGTGCCGCTTTCGCACCCTCAGATCAGCGGAGCCCAGGAAAGAGGAATGGCTGTCAGGAAAAGGGCCGAAGTGCTGGGTGCCGTCACACGCGAACCTTTTACCATTGCCGTGGCCGGTACCCATGGCAAAACCAGTATCGCTACACTTATTGCCCATTTGCTGCGCAGTGCCGGCATAGGCACAGGGGCTTTTCTGGGCGGGATTGCCAAAAATTTCAACGGTAATTTTTTACCTCCCGGAGACAACATTCTGGTGGTGGAAGCCGATGAATACGATCGTTCCTTCCTTCAGCTTCATCCCGATCTGGCCCTTATATCGGCCATTGACCCCGATCACCTGGATGTCTATGGCGACCCGGAGCATTTGCAGGCGGCCTTTTCCGATTTTGCGGCATTGCTGCCCGGCTCCGGCCGGCTGATCGTAAAAAAAGGGCTCGGGCTTCCGGCTTTTGCCGGCAGGGAGATAATGGAATACGGCCTGGACCGGGAAGCTCCTTTTCGTGCCGCGAATATTCGTGCGGGCGAAGGCGCCTATCATTTTGATTTCCTTGCGCCCGGATTGAAGATAGAAGGGCTCGAACTGCCTTTTCCGGGCATTCACAATGTGGAGAATGCCGTGGCCGCCATAGCCGCAGCTCTTGAAATGGGGGTGCCGGCCGATACCATCCGTTGGGCATTGCCCCTGTTTCAAGGCATCAAAAGGCGCTTTGAGTATCGTTTAAAGCAGGATGATGTCGTCTTTATTGACGACTATGCCCACCATCCGAAGGAACTGGAAATGCTGATAAAAAGTGTACGCGAAATGTATCCGGGTCGCAGGCTGACGCTCGTCTTCCAGCCCCATCTCTACAGCCGTACGCGCGACCTGGCAGCACAATTCGCACGGGCCCTCAGCGGAGCCGATGAGCTCCTTTTGCTGCCGGTCTATCCGGCCCGCGAAGAGGCGATTCCCGGTGTTTCGAGTGAGATGATAGCCGAAAAACTCCCTGCGAAGAAAGCAGAAGTGATAGAAAAGTCCGATTTAATAGACACCCTGCGGAGGCGGAAGCCCGGGCTCCTGATCACGGCCGGTGCCGGAGATATAGACCGTGAATTGCAGGGAATAGAGGACGCATTAAAAAATCGAACGCCATGAAGATCAACCGGAAAGTAAAAAAACTGCTGAGAAGCACCGCAACGATTTTCGCCAGCGCAGGGCTTCTCTTTTTGCTGCTCTCCGCATCGCGCGAGCAGGCCGAAACCCCGCTGAATGAGCGGATTTTGATAGATATAAACTATGGAAACGGAGACTATTTTGTCGCTCCCGAAGAGGTGGAGCAATTGATAATCAAAGAGCTCGGCAAAACACTAAAGCAATATACGATAGCCGATATCGACCTGCGGCATCTTGAGGAAAAACTAAGCTCAAACCCTTATATCAGGCAGGCGGAAGTCTTTGCGGATATCAACGGGAGTCTGCATGTGAACATTGAGCAGGAAAAGCCCATTTTAAGGGTTATTAACAGCTCCCGTGTTAGTTATTATATAAGTGAAAGCGGACGCAAAATGCCCTTCTCGGGTAAATTTACTCCTAGAGTAGCCGTAGCTACGGGGGCCATTGAGGACAATGGAAAAAGCCGGGGCGGCCTTGAACGGGAAGGATTGAAAAAGCTCTTTGATCTGGCCTCTTTTATTTATCACGATCCCTTCATGAGGGCCCTCGTGGATGAAATTATCGTCAGGCCGGACGGAGAGTTTGAATTGATACCCAAAATAGACAACCACAGCATACGCTGGGGAGATCTTTCGGAAGCAAAAGAGAAAAAGGAGAAGCTTGAGCTCTTCTACGGCAAAGGGATAAGAAAGGCAGGATGGCAGAATTATCGTCAGATCGACTTAAGATTTAAGAAGCAAATCGTTTGCAAAAGGAGATAAACATGAATGAACAAGACAAAATAATCGTAGGTCTCGACATCGGAACCACCAAGATTTCGGTGATCGTCAGCAGGCGCAACGAGCACGGAAAACTGGAAGTGCTGGGCTCGGGAAGGGCCGAGTCGCTGGGTGTACTGCGGGGGGTGGTCTCCAACATTGACAAAACGGTGAACTCCATCCGCGATGCCGTGGATGAAGCCTCGGCCAAGGCCGGCTTTGATATCCGCGAAGTCTATGTGGGCATTGCAGGGCAGCACATTCGCAGCCTCCAGCACCGCGGCATACTGGTGCGCGACAACCAGGAAGACGAGATCAGCGGAGAGGACGTGGAGCGTCTGATCAACGACATGCACAAACTGGTGCTGCAGCCCGGAGAAAAAATCATCCACGTGCTGCCCCAGGATTATATTGTGGACCACGAGCAGGGCATCAAAGAGCCGATCGGGATGGCCGGAGTACGCCTTGAAGCCAATTTTCACATCATAGCCGGGCAGGTCAACCCGATACGCAATATTTACAAATGCGTAAAAAAGGCCGGGCTTGAGGTCAAAGACCTTATACTCGAGCCGCTGGCCTCCTCGGCAGCCGTT
>JALSIH010000001.1 GCA_026981615.1 Chitinophagales bacterium | reverse complement strand
CGCGGCCCCTGCGGGCCGTCAGCATCCCGACAAGCTCCAAAGGAGCTTCGTCAGTGAGCGGGAATCGCATCGTTCGGAGTGTGTTCCCGGGTGCTGACGCGGCCCCTGCGGGCCGTCAGCATCCCGACAAGCTCCAAAGGAGCTTCGTCAGTGAGCGGGAATCGCATCGTTCGGAGTGTGTACCCGGGGCGGGAATCGAACCCGCACTCTGTTGCCAGAACTGGATTTTGAATCCAGCGCGTCTACCAGTTCCGCCACCCGGGCAGTAAAAAGTATCAAAGAAAGGGCCCTTCGCAAGGCCGGCTGCAAATTTAAAACTTCCGCCAGAATATCTTCCTAATTGCCGAATATTAATCTGCGCACATCGTTGAAATTCGCAAAGATCAATAAGGAGATCAGGATGACCATTCCGATGATTTGAGCCACTTCCAGCACCTTTTGAGGGGGCTCTTTTCCGGTAATCATCTCGAAAAGCAGAAAGACCACATGTCCTCCGTCCAGGGCGGGTATGGGCAATACATTCATAAACGCCAGAATAATCGAGAGCCAGGCCGTCATGGTCCAGAAGCGCTGCCAGTCCCATGTGGTACCGAAGATTGAACCGATGGAGATGAATCCGCCCACCGATTCCGAGGCTTTGATTTCATCGGAAGTAAATATCAACTTAATCTGTGCGATATAATCCGTAAATGTGCTGTAGGCCCTTCGCATGCCGGCCGGCAGTGCCTCTGCCAGATTATAACGGATGGTGTCGAGCTTCAGAAAGTGTGTAGGCGGATAAGGGATAAATCCGATCACTCCGTTGTCCGGGACGAGTACCTTCAGATGGACGGTATCGGGATCGCGGAGCACACTAAGGTCTATTTCCTCCCCGATGTGTGCCCGTTTGAGGCTGTCAAAGAGGTCGAAGAAAAGCGCCTCTTCCCCATTGACTGCAATAATCCGGTCACCGGGCTGAAGACCGGCTTTTCCGGCTTCCGAGTCTTTGGCCACTTCCTTCACCACTACCGGAAAACGCGGTGCCACAATCATCGCTTTGCGGTGTTTCACCAGCTGGCTGATGGTGCCCGGGGGGACTTCGAGTGTCACGATCTCCCCGTTGCGTTCGACCGTGATGGTGCGGGCCTCGCGCATAATGAGCAAATAGGGAATGCTTTTGAATTTTTCGACTTTCTCACCGCCAATTTCCAATATTTTATCCCCGTCACGGATACCGATGGCATGGCCGATCGAGTCGGTATATACCCCGTATTTTACACTTTCGGCCGGCAGATAGACATCTCCGTAGCGGTAGGCCAGTCCGGCAAAGATGATGATTCCGAGGATGGCATTGACCGTCACACCGCCCAGCATGATGATGAGGCGCTGCCAGGCCGGCTTGGAGCGAAATTCCCAGGGCTGAGCCGGCTCTTTCATTTGCTCGCGGTCCATCGATTCATCGATCATCCCCGATATCTTCACATATCCTCCGAGCGGAATCCATCCGATGCCGTACTCCGTATCCCCGATTTGTTTTTTGAAAAGCGAAAACCAGGGATTGAAGAAAAGATAGAACTTCTCTACTTTCACCCCGAAAGCCCGGGCGGCCACAAAGTGGCCCAACTCATGCAGCACGATGAGTATGGAGAGGCTGAGAAAAAACTGTGCTGCTTGTATTAAAACTTCCATTTATATCTCGATTTATCGGCTCTGTTTTCCGTATGAGCAGGCAAAAATAAAGGAAAAGAACGCCATTATTGCTTATTTATTAAGCCACTGACGGGCATACTCGCGGGCTTGCGCATCGGAGGCCTCATAATCGGGAATGGAAGGCTGTTTCAGAAAAGGAATTGCTTCCATGGTTTCCCCGATCAGTTCGGCCATATCGAGAAAACGGATATTTCCCTTCAGGAAGGCCTCCACGGCCACTTCATTGGCCGCATTCATCACGCAGGCCAGGTTGCCCCCTTTTTCGAGGGCCCGGTAGGCGTGTTTCAGGTTTTCGAAAGTTTCGAAATCGGGCTTTTCAAAAGTCAATTGTGAAAAATCGGCAAAATCGAGGCGGGGATAATCGGCCGGCAGGCGCCAGGGAAATCCGAGAGCATACTGAATGGGTACCCGCATATCGGGCAGCCCCATCTGGGCCTTCATGCTGCTGTCGGCAAACTGTACGATGCTGTGGATGATCGACTGGGGGTGGATGACGATGTCGATTTGGCGGGCTTTCAGTCCGAAAAGCCAGCGCGCCTCAATGACTTCCAGCCCTTTGTTCATCATGCTGGCCGAGTCGATGGTAATCTTGGCGCCCATGCTCCAGTTGGGGTGTTTCAGGGCCTCCTCGCGGGTCACCGAGGCCAGCTCCTGGCGTGTGCGACCCCGGAAGGGTCCTCCGCTGGCCGTCAGGTAAATTTTCTCCACCGGATTGTACCACTCGCCCGCCAGGCATTGAAAGATGGCCGAATGCTCGCTGTCCACAGGCAGAAGTTTTACATTTCGCTGCGAGGCCAGCTCGGTGATGATCTCACCCGCCACCACCAGTGTTTCTTTGTTGGCCAGGGCGATGTCTTTCCCTGCATCGATGGCACTCACCGTAGAACGCAGGCCGGCAAAGCCCACCACGGCCGTGAGCACCAAATCGATGGGTTCCATGCGCACCACCTCCTCGAGTGATTTGATTCCTGTATATACCTTAATGCCTTCGGGCCAGAGCGCTTCCTCTACTTCTTTGTATTTCGATTCATCGCAAATCACCACCACGTTGGGCTTAAAAGTTTTGGCCTGTGCGATGAGCAACCGGGCATTGCCGTTGGCCGTCAGCACCTCCACCACAAAGCGGTCGGGAAAACGGGCGATGACATCCAGCGCCTGTGTGCCGATGCTGCCGGTCGAGCCAATGATGGCGATATGTTTCTTTTTCTCCTCCATAAATTTTTGGCCTGGCTGCTCAAAGCTAAGGCAGCATGACGGCTTTTCTTTGCCGAGCCGGATAAATTTTAGGGATTCAGCTTTTCTTCCATGCTGTATTTTTCAAGACCTTCGGCAAATTTCCGGTCATTCGAGAGACGCGGGATTTTGTTTTGTCCGCCCAGTTTGCCGCGGCTGCGCATAAGATCGCGGAAGGCATCCCTGCGGAGGCGTCTGAGTTTCAGAGGCTGAAGAATCCTGCCCCGGACGAGGTCGTCATAATAGACATTGCGGCTGCGCAGGGCTTTATCAAGGTCGAGGCGAAAGGCCCCGGGGTCTTCCGGCTCTTTGTCAAACTCGACCAGCCATTCATGATAAGGCAGCCCTCCTTCGGGTGGTGTCACCATGGGCGCTACGTGAAATTCCTGCACCCTGGCTCCGTGCTTTTCGGCTGTCGTGCGCATGGCCCATTCCACTTCTTCGGCTATCACGTGCTCGCCAAAAGCCGAAATAAAGTGTTTGGTACGCCCTGCTACCACAATTCGATACGGGTCTTTTGATACGAAGCGCACCACATCCCCGATGTCGTAGCCCCAGAGACCCGCATTGTTGTTGATCACCAGGGCATAGTTCGTATCCGTTTCCACATCCTCGAGGCGCAGGCGCCTTGCCCCGGGCTTCCCGTATTCGTCCATAGGGATGAATTCAAAAAAAATACCACCGCGCACATTGAGCAAGAGCCCTTCTTCACTCTGCGTATCCTGGTAGGCGATAAATCCTTCCGAAGCCGGATAGGTCTCAATGCTGTCCACATCCCGCCCGATCAACTCGCTGATCACCGGCCGGTACGGTTCGTAATTGACACCTCCGTAGATGAAGACCTTAAAATTGGGGAAGACCTCTCCCACTTTGCGGCCGGTGCGTTTTACGATTTTTTCAAAATACATCTGCACCCAGGGAGGAATGCCGCTGATCATGCGCATGTCGGCCTCGATGGTCTCATCGATGATCTTTTCCAGTTTGAGGTCGAAATCTTCAATACAATTGGTCTCATGGCCCGGCAACTGATTGGCTTTTGCATAGGCAGGCACATGGTAGTTGACAATACCCGAAAGCCGGCCGATGCGGATATTGCCCCGCTGCTCCAGCTCCGGACTGCCGGAGATAAACATAATTTTGCCGTCAAAAACGGATGCATCGTTTTTTTCGACCACATAAAACATGAGTGCATTGCGAGCTGCATTAATGTGGGTCGGTATGGACTCCTTGCTGAGCGGAATGTACTTGGTACCGGAGGTGGTGCCGCTTGTTTTTGAGAAATATTGGGGCATGCCGGGCCAAAGCACACTGATCTCCCCTTTTATAATTCGCTCGATATAGGGCTTAATTTCTTCGTATCCGCGCAGAGGCACCGCTTTTTTGAAGGATTCATAATCGTGAATGGAAGCAAAGCGATGATCGCGCCCGAAAGCCGTGCGCCTGCCCTGATCGAGCAGATAGCGAAATATGCGCTCCTGGGCCTCCAGCGGCCGTGCCGTCCAATACTTTTCCTTCCGGACAATCAGCCGGGCATATGGCATGATCAGTTTTGATTTCCAACCCATGGCACAAAGTTAGCGCGAAGATTCCGGTCTTCTTTTTCAAATTGTATAAATTGCTGCGATAAAATGTAAAATTATATGCAGGAAAGAGGAAAATTCAGCAACAAGATCGGATTTATAGCCGCTGCGGCCGGTTCGGCCGTAGGCCTGGGCAATATTTGGAAATTCCCGTATGAAACCGGAGCCAACGGAGGTGCCGCCTTTTTGCTTATCTATTTGCTCTGTGCTTTTGTCATATGCATGCCGATCATGGTGGCCGAAATCGCCATGGGCCGCCATGCCCGCCTCAATCCCTACGGCACCTTCAAAAAACTGGGCAGCCGCGGCTGGGGCATCGTAGGCCTGCTGGGCATCATCAGCGGAGCGGTCATTCTCTCCTTTTACAACGTGGTGTCGGGCTGGGCCTTTGGCTACTTTTTGCAGATAGCCTTCGGGAATCTGCTGCAGGAAGCCGATTTTTCGGCTTTCTTCACCCGCTATATTGCCGATGTAGGTGACAATCTGATCTATTCGCTCGCCTTTATGGTGCTTACCGCAGCCATTGTATTGGGTGGTGTGCAAAAGGGCATCGAGCGCTGGACCAAAATCCTCATGCCCCTGCTCATCGTCATCATGCTTATACTCATTGTCTATGGACTCACCCTGCCCCATGCCGGGCAGGGCATCGAATTTTATCTCGTCCCCGACATGGGCGAAGTGACGGCCAACACCTTTTATATGGCCCTTTCGCAGGCGTTTTTCTCCCTTTCTCTGGGGATGGGTGCCCTCATCACCTACGGTTCGTATATCAGCGACAAAGACCACATCGTCAATTCGGCAGCGCTTGTAACCATCACCGACACAGTGATCGCGTTTATGGCCGGGCTCATGATCTTTCCGCTTGTTTTTTCACAGGGCATCGAGCCGGGATCGGGCCCCGGGCTGGTTTTCGTATCCTTGCCGGGCATCTTCGAAGCCATGGGCTCCGGAGTGGGCAATGTCATTGGCGGAGCCTTCTTCCTCCTGCTTTGTTTTGCCGCCCTTACCTCCACCGTCTCGCTCCTCGAAATTCCGGTGGCATTCGTCACCGATCAATATAAAATCAGCCGCAAAAAAGCCGTCATCGGGCTGGCCGCACTCATCTTTTTGCTCGGTCTTCCGAGCATGCTCTCGCAGGGAGCTGTTGGCTGGCTGACTTCCTTTGTAAGCTACGGAGGCCACACGCACGACTTCATGACCGTTATTATCGATATTTTCTCGGATATCGGTTTGCCCCTCGGTGGATTCCTGATTTCCATATTTGTAGCTTACCGCTGGCACATGCGCAATTTTTCGGAAGAGGTGAGCAAGGGGAACGCCTCTTTCCCCGGCTCGCGACAGGAACAGTTTGTAAGCATCATGCTCTCCTATGTGAGTCCGCTGGTCATTTTCTTTATGCTTATGGTCATCGTCATGGAAAAATTCTTTGAGGTCGATGTATTGAGCTATCTCTTTTAGAATGCATGGCCCGGGCACCCGCATTTCTTGGTATTTTTGCAGCATGAACGGAATAAAGACAAGTGCCGCGCTCCTTCTTTTCCTCTTTCTCTTTGCCTGCAAGGCCCAAAACCACGAAGAAATGAAAAACCCCAACAATCACCTCAGCGGATCGGACAGCCCCTATCTGCTGCAGCACAAAGACAATCCGGTCAACTGGTATCCCTGGGGAGAAGAGGCCCTCGCAAAGGCCAAAGCCGAGAATCGATTGCTGGTCATCAGCATCGGCTATGCCGCCTGCCACTGGTGCCATGTGATGGAGCACGAGAGCTTCGAAGACAGCGTGGTGGCAGCCGTGATGAACCGCAATTTTGTATCGATCAAGGTGGACCGCGAGCAGCGCCCCGACATTGACAACATTTACATGACGGCCGCCCAGATGATTACGGGGCGGGGCGGCTGGCCCCTCAATGTGATTGCCCTGCCCGATGGCCGGCCCGTCTATGCAGGCACCTATTTCCCGAAAGAGCAGTGGATTAAGTTTCTCAAGTATTTCTCGAAAATGTGGAAGGAAGAGCCTCAAAAGCTCATCGAACAGGCAGAGAAAGTGACGGCCGGCATTCAGCAAAGCGATCAACTGCCGATGGTGACGGAAAAAAGCGAATTCGGAAGCGCTGACCTTGACAAAATTTGGGAAAAATTCGAAGCGCATATCGACCCGGTCAGGGGCGGACGCAAAGGCGCTCCGAAATTTCCCATGCCCGACAATTGGGAATATCTGATGGCCTATGCCGCGCTGGAAGATAACACAGCGGCCGCCACAGCGCTTGAGACCACCCTCGATGCCATGGCCCGCGGTGGCATTTACGATCATGTCGGGGGCGGTTTTGCCCGCTACTCGACCGATGATCAATGGCACGTCCCCCACTTCGAAAAGATGCTCTACGACAATGCACAGCTGGTGAGCCTTTACAGCCACGCCCGGCAATGGAAAGAAAAGCCCCGCTATCGCGAAGTGGTATTCGAGACCCTCGCCTTTGTCAATCGCGAATTGCGATCGCCCGATGGCGGCTTCTATTCCTCGCTCGATGCCGACAGCGAAGGCGAGGAAGGTAAGTTTTATGTGTGGACGGCAAAGGAAATCGGGGATATCCTTGCTGACGATGCTCCGCTCTTTACGGACTATTATGATGTGCAGGAAAAGGGCAACTGGGAAGACGGGAAAAATGTACTACGCATAAATGAAAGCCTGGATGGTGTGGCATCGCGGCATGGCCTTACACCGGAAGAAGCCGCGGAAATCATTGAAAGATCGAAGAAAAAACTGCTGG